>JAEEQG010000025.1 GCA_016285185.1 Spirochaetota bacterium | reverse complement strand
TTGTCTCGTTTCGCCATAGCTTTAAGCCTCATCATTACTAATATCTGATTCCAGCAAACCTGTAACTATGTTCTGCAATTGAGCAGCATTTTTACTGGTGATAACCGGCTTGCCGGTACGCTTTTCAACGGCGAATCTTGCTTCTCCGGCAGCTTCCCCGCCTTCAATTGCAACCATTCGGTTTTCCTCGAAGGTTTCCGGTTTCTTCTGCTTTGAAATCTCTGTGGTGGTTGCCTCGGCCAGCATATTCAGCACAAGTTCAAGAGTCGACATATTGTCACGCAGGTTTTCTTTCTTTAACCCTTTTAAATTCTTATATTCTCTCGTAGTCATGCCTGACCAGGCCTTTGATATTTCATCTGTAAGAATGGCAAATTCTATACCTTTCTTTACTCCTCGATTTTCCCATTCATCCGTAAGTTCTTTTCGAACTTGAATAGCTTGTAGACGCTGATTGATCCATTCACGGGAATATCCTTTTTTTGCGTATGTTTCCAGTGCACGTTCTATAGTCAGCTCCGGGTCTATCACCTCTTCCATGCGTTCACGTCCAACCTGCGCCAGCCACATCTTAAATGGCTCTGCTTTTTTCGACGGAATAGATTGGATCAAGCGAAGCAGTTGCTCGGTGTTTGCCACATCAGTAAATCTTTTCTTTCCATCCTGGGCAGTCATTTTCAAAGCGTGACAATTTGTCACGGTTTCATTTCCTTCTTCTTTCAGTCTCTGTTTCAGTTTTCTCCAATATGATGTGGGATCTTTGCTTTCAGCAAGAACACCAACCACATCCACAATTGAATAATACCATTCTTCTTCGTCTTCTATCCACGCCGTTCTTATCGGCTGGTTTTCAAATAACTGAACTTTATCATTAGTCATCTGCACGTTTTCCCCCCATTAGTTCTTCACCTTTTATTGGCCCGTTTTCTTCAAGTAGCATAATATATGCCATCATTCTGACCAGATATTCCGGAGGCGCACTAATCCCCTGTTCCCACTGCTGAAGAGTTCTCACAGGAATTCCAAATTTAGCAGAAAACTTACTTTGCGATAATCCAGTTTTCTTTCGTAATTCCTTTATTCTTTCTGATATATCCATATTTATCTCCAAAGCATTTTGTACTTTATTAAAGTATAAAACTAAACTCATACGTTGTCAAAGTATACATTTCTTTTTGGTTGTATACTGTTAAATGTATTTTTTATTTCCAGTTCACCTTGTGTTTTCTTCATCGAACTGGAATTTAGTCTTGCACAAATGTTTTTATATGCTTCATGATTGTATTGGTTACCTGTCTGCCGGAAAGGATTACCTCATGGCAAACAAAAAGAAAAATAATCGTCATCTCACACTCACTGACAGGACTTATATTGAGCAGGAACTGGTTAGAGGCTCGTCATTTACTGATATTGCAAAAGTTCTTGGTAAAGATCCCTCTACCATTTCCAAGGAGGTTAAACTTCATTTTGAAGTAAAGACAGCCTCTGCAGTTGCTACCGAGTGTCGCAATTGCAGGAACTATCCCACTTGTAATATCAAACATCTATGTGGTCGTAGCACCTGTAGTATCAAGTGCAAACAATGTTATCGCGCCCTTAAAACGTATGACTGTCCAAATGTTGATCTAATCACATGCGATATTCCGTTTAAGCCTCCATATATTTGTAATGGCTGTGACAATCGTTCCCTCTGCCACACTGAAAAGCATTTTTATTATGCAAAAAAAGCTCAGGCCGAATATGAAGCTACGCTTGTTAATTCGAGAGTCGGAATTAACCTAACTCCCGAAGAACTTTCTGATCTCGACAAGATGATTTCACCGCTTATTATTAAAGGTCAGCCTTTAAGCCACATCTTTGCAGTTCATGCTGATGACATTCCTGTATGTAGAAGAACCTTATACAATTACCTCGACCAGCAGGTCTTTGAAGCAAAAAATCTGGATCTCCATCGCAGAGTTCGCTACAAAAAACGCAGGGTAAACAAACATACTCCCGGCTCAAAAAATCTTAAGCAAATCTACCGTAACAGGCGTACCTACAAGGATTTTGAAGTATACATGGAACATCATCCTGATGCTTCCGTCGTGGAGTTAGATACTGTCAAAGGCACCCGTGAAGCAGGCAAATGTCTTATGACACTTCTTTTCAGAAGCTGTAACTTCATGATAATAATTCTTCTTCCCAGATGTACGCAGGAAGCCGTAATTAACGCCATAAACGGTCTTTATGATTCAATAACACCCCGATTGTTTAAGAAGTATTTTGAAGTGATACTTACTGATAACGGCGCTGAATTCAAAAACCCCTGGGACATTGAAAAGGATTCAAACGGCAGACATCGCTGTTACTTATTCTACTGCGACCCTTATGCTTCGAATCAAAAGGGAAAGCTTGAAAAGAATCATGAGTATATCCGCTATGTAATTCCAAAAGGAAAAAGTATGCAGAATTACACTCAGGCTGATATAAACAAGCTTGCAAGTCATATCAATTCAACCGCAAGGGACGGACTAAACGGAGCTACTCCTTTTGCACTGGCAAACATACTTATAGACAAAAGAATTCCGATCTTAACAGGACAATTTGAAGTCTCCCCAGACGACGTCATGTTAAAGCCGGAACTCTTAAAAAAATAAAAATATAAAGAGCAAACAGGTAACCACCTAAGACATATTTAGAACACTACGGGTGGAATTTACTTTTGCTCAATTTTTCCAGTCGTCTGTTTGCCATGCAAACAAACAGACTTGGTACAACGATTTTATCACGTTTTTTAAGCTCGTCAAAGGTAGTTTATATAGTCTTCATTCCTCAAAAACGCCATCCAGGGCATTTTTTGGCATATGACCGGAATTTAGTTTTGCAAGTAAGCAATGCTCAATAATATACTGACCATAATTGGGGACACAAAAAGGGAGGCCGCATCCGGCCTCCCGAATAATGTA
>JAEEQG010000024.1 GCA_016285185.1 Spirochaetota bacterium | reverse complement strand
CCGCCAATGTCCGTTGTCCACCACGGGATTCCGGCAAGACCTATGTTCAAGCCTTCCATAACTGAATCCTGCAAACACTCCCACGATGACTGCACATCTCCGTTCCAAAGCACCTGGCTGTATTTTTGCGAACCGACCCAGGCGCAGCGTTCAAGATTGACGAAGGCTTTTTTCCCGGAGGCTTTCATGCCGTCATAAAAAGTCTGACTATATAGCTTTGGATAGATGTTTGAGCACGAAAGCGCCGTGCCAAGCTGATAGCGGTAATTGCAAAAGTCGTAAACGCTGTAGTCCGGTTCGGCATTATCCAGCCAGAACATATCAATGCCGTAGTCGGCGTAGTTTTTTTTGCAGATGTTCCACACGTACTCGCGAGCTTCGGGATTGGTGGCGTCAAAAGTTAGGCAGTCGCCGTTAAAATCGTAGGTCTGGTTTGAACCGCGTTCCGTGCGTACAAGATAGCCTTTGTCCAGCATTTCGTAATAATGCGAACTTTTTTTGTCGACCGAGGGCCAGACCGAAACCATTACCTTTGTTCCCATTGCGTGCAGTTCGTCACACATAGCCTTTGGATCAGGCCAGTATTCGGGATCAAAGCACCAGTCCCCCTGTCGCGGCCAGTGAAAAAAGTCGATTACCATCACATCAAGGTGAATGCCGAGTTCCTTGTACCGGCGGGCAACGGAAAGCACTTCGTCCTGAGTGCGATAGCGGAGCTTGCACTGCCAAAAGCCCAAGTATTCTGGCGGCATAACCGGAGCACGCCCAGTTGCGTCGGTAAACTGTTCAAGAATCTGCGTAGGAGTTTCGCCTGCGGTAACCCAGTAGTCTATCTGCATTGTGCTTTCAGCAGTCCATTCCGTCAGGTTTTTGGCAAAGCTGACGTGACCAACCGCTGGATTGTTCCACAAAAAGCCGTAACCGAGCGATGAAAGCGCGAACGGAATGGAAATCTGGCTGTTGCGCTGCGCAAGTTCAAGAGAACAGCCTTTCATGTCGAGATACGGTACAGGATACTGCCCCATGCCGAAAATTTTTTCTCCATCATTCGGCTCAAAGCGTACGGTGAGTTTATAGCCGCCGCCGGGAAGCCCCTTGTATTCGCGCGCAATTACTTTTGTACAACAGGAATGAGGGGTGGCAGAGGGATCGTAACAGCGGAAATATTCGCGGAACAAAAGTTTATCTTCCTCATAAAAAGAAAGAACGCCGTTATTATTTAGCCGTGCGGACAGAGTTCCATTTGTGATTTGCGCGCCGGTGCCGTCAATAGTAATCACAGCGCGGGTTTTGCTGATTTTTTCCGTAAGACCCCAATCTTTATCAGTAAAAACGCTTTCGAGCGTTGAGCGTACCCTCAGGCTGTTTCTGCCCCAGGGCTCTATCATCAAAGTTTCATTCCCCTTTTTAAAAATCAATGTATTTCTTTCTTTAGTGAACATAGCCTCTCCATAATGCAGATGCTCTAATTCTAGCACACAGCGTAAAGTTTGCAAGTCCATAAATTTCAGCATCATTTTGGATTTTGGAAATACAAAAACACTTTAAAGATGTTCTTTAATTAGCTGTGCTTGTCATTTTTGCATAAAAATGCAATAATTTGTATATTAAAAACTATACGCAAAAATGCTTGGAGGCATTAGTATGTCAAAGCTTCGCGGTGTGTTCACAGCCTTGGTAACACCCATGTTTGAAGACGGCGAGATTGATTATGAAGGCTGGAGAAAACTCATCAACTTTCAGCTGGAAAGCGGAATTACAGGTCTTGTTCCGCTGGGAACAACCGGAGAAACTCCTACATTGGACGAAACTCCGGAAGAAGAAAAACTTATTGAAATTGTTATTTCAGAAGTAAAAACATATAAAGAAAAACTCTCAAAACAGGGAATAAAACGCGACATACCGGTTATTCTGGGTTGCGGTTCAAATGATACGAGTGACGCAGTAAAATATGTAGAGCGCGCAAAAAAAATGGGAGCAGACTATGCCCTTGTTGTAACGCCTTATTATAACAAACCATCTCAGGAAGGTATTTTCCGTCATTTTGAAGCTGTTTCAAAAATTGGTATTCCTATTATTGTTTATAACATTCAGGGAAGAACAGGCATCAATATTTCTACCGATTTATTGTGCCGCATTGCAGAATTACCGAATATTGCCGGTGTAAAAGAAGCATCCGGCAATGTGGGACAAATGATGGAAGTAATATTACGTCTTGGTAGAACAAAACCAGATTTTTCTATATTGTGCGGAGACGACAGTCTTACACTTCCATTAATCGCTGCAGGTGGCGACGGGGTTATTTCTGTTGTTTCGAACCTTGCACCAAAACCTATGATACAAATGGTTGAAGCGGCTCTAAAAGACAATATAAAGGAAGCCCGTGAAATGCACTATAAACTGCTTCCTTTCTTTAAGGCCGCTTTTGCAGACGGTAATCCTGCCACAATAAAATATGCCATGAACTTAAGAGGTATGCCAGCTGGCGGTTTACGTCTTCCTTTGGTAGAAATCAATGACAATGCAAAGGAAATTGTAAAAAAAGCCTTAAAAGACTGTAATCTTTAGGCAACTGTTTTTAACAACAGATTTTTAATTAATTAGAGGAAAGTATATGGAAAAGATAAAGGTAGGTGTTTTAGGCGCAACCGGAATGGTAGGACAGCGTTATATAGCAAACTTGGAAAATCACCCTTGGTTTGAAGTTACTTATGTCGCAGCAAGTCCGCGTTCAGCAGGCAAAGCTTATAAAGACGCAGTTGAAAACCGCTGGCTTATCGGCGCAAATATTCCTGCAGGTGTAGCAGACTTAATCGTGCAGGACGCAAATGATGTTTCCGCCGCAAAAGGCAAGTGCAAATTCGTTTTCAGTGCACTCGAAATGGACAAAGACACTATCAAGGCACTTGAAGCTGCTTATGCAGAAGCAGGTATTCCGGTTGTCTCAAACGCAAGTGCAAACCGCTGGACAGATGATGTGCCGATGCTGATTCCTGAAATCAACCCGCAGCATACTGACATTATCGCCGAACAACAGAAACATCACGGTTGGAGTAAAGGCTTTATAGCAGTAAAACCGAACTGCTCGCTTCAATCATACATGGCACCGATTTATGCTCTTCAGCAGGCAGGCTACCCCGTTAAACGCATGATTGTTACAACAATGCAGGCTGTCAGCGGTGCAGGTTATCCCGGTGTTTCATCCTTTGATATGATTGATAACGTTGTTCCCTACATTGGCGGTGAAGAAGAAAAAACCGAAAAAGAATGTCTCAAAATACTCGGTACTGTTAAGAACGGCAAGATTGAAAACGCAGCAGGTCCGCTCGTTGCAGCACACTGTAACCGAGTGCCTGTTATTGACGGTCACACAGCCTGTGTTTCTCTCGAATTCGATTTACCGGAAGACAAAAAACCGAGCCTCGAAGAGATTGAACGTGTATGGACGAATTTTAAAGGAGTTCCACAGGAACTCAAACTGCCTAACGCACCGGAACACCCGATTATCGTACGTCACGAGCAAAACAGACCGCAACCGCGTCGCGACCGTGAAGCCGATAAAGGTATGGCAGTTTCCGTCGGAAGACTCCGCAAGTGCCCGGTATTTGATATAAGATTTGTAGCGTTGAGCCACAATACCAAACGAGGTGCAGCTCTCGGCGGAATCCTGAATGCAGAATTACTTAAGGCAAAAGGTTTTTTTGATAATCTTTAACAGGTTTTCTACCGATATTAAAAATACAGGTCTGTAATGTTTTACAAGGGCTGTTTTGACAGTTTTAAGCTGCCAGAAACAGCCTTTTTTTCAGGATAAAAATGGATAAAAAGAAACAAAAAATAACTATAATTGTCATAATTATTCTTCTGTTGCTTCTGATTGCCGGTGCGGGTGCATTCTATTATTATTCAAATTCTCGCGCACACGTTCCTGAATACACTTATGTTTTAATGCCAATACAAACAGAACCTGTTCCCCATTCCATCACTATAGATCAAGAACTTACCGGTGGAAAAATCATTGCAGACAAAAAAGAAGCTTTGTTCGGCGAGTCTATTGTCCTAACAACCGAAGCTGCTTACGGCAAAGAGATGATTCCAGGGTCCCTGCACTACACAACTGAAGAAGAACGCAGGACTGTAATTGAAAGCGATACTTTTGTAATGCCTTCGGAAGATATTACAGTATCAGCTGAATTTGAAAGTGTTCTTGAAGGTATTTTCATTACAAGGGAAAGCTTTTTGCACGGCAGGGTTTATCTTGCAAAACTCAAAAACGAAAATATAAGAATTACAATGCGCGGCGATAAAGGTTATGAGGTTGATACAGTAGAGGTTACTGACGAACCAGTACGCAAACAGACAAATACTCGCTATACTTTTGTAAAGCGTAAAGACATAGACGCCACAATAAACGTTACATGGGATCCAATTGTTTATTCAATAAGCTTTAACCCTAATGGCGGAAATTATACTTATAACCAGAACATCCCAGAAACATACACTGTAGAAGATCAGACCATACAGTTGCCACTTGTCGAAAAAACAGGCTATGAATTCACAGGCTGGTACGAAAAAAATGCCGGTACCTCACTTACAAAACAGCTCAAGACAGAAACTGCAGGCAACAAAGACTATATTGCACAATGGCAGCCTGTAGTATACAGCATTTCGTATGTAAATGAAGGTATAAATCTTTCATATTACAAACAGAACAGCTATACAATCGAAAAAGAAACACCCCTTCCAGAATTGACCAAAGATGGATATGAATTTACGGGCTGGGCAGAAACTCCATCCGGTAAACCTTTTTTTACAATTGAACGAGGAAACACTGGAAACAAAACTCTTTATGCTACATGGCAACCCATCAAATACCCCATTATACTGCACATGGATGGTGGTACAGCAGAAACAGGTGATGTTTTTACATATACAAAAGAATCTCCAAATATCAAGCTCCCTACACCAACTAAAAATGGTTGGAAATTTACAGGTTGGTACAACGATAAAAATCTTTACAGCAAAGCAGATACCGTCATACCGGCAGGTTCAATGGGACCAAAAGAATACTACGCAAAATGGTCATGCACAATCTCTTTTGACAGCAAAGGCGGAACAGACTGTTCACCGATTGTCCTGTCAAGTTCAAACCTGAAAATCAAGGAACTTCCGGTTTCTGAACGCGAATATTATGTCTTTGATGGATGGTATCTTGATAGCGGATATACAAAACAATTCACAACACGCTCTACCATATCAGGAGATTCAACCCTTATAGCAAAATGGGATCCTATTCCTTTCAACATCACCTATAATACAAATGGTGGCAATCTTCCTTCCGGATACATGAAGGAATACACAGTTGAAACAAAACAATCATCACTCCCTGTTCCAAAAAAAGAATCATGGGCATTCGGCGGCTGGTATGCAGACCCTTCTTTTAAGATTCCGGTTCTGTCCGTCATAAAAGCAAATACAAAGCCTTCAAAAAATCTGTTTTCGCGTTGGCAGGAACTCTCATCACCATCAAATACTACTGTAATAACGCAGAACAAAAATCTTGATCCGATTACAGACTTGAACAAATTACCTTCCCGCACAGATTCATCGATAACCGGAATGTATACAATAAGTGAATCACAGGGCAGTCAACCCGAAATAAAAATCGAAATTAACAATGATATTACTTTGTATGCCAAATGGTTTAAATTTGATACAAGAATAGTGGGTGCCGGAAAATACCAGCGCACGGAATTACCCGAATCACTTACTGAAATTCCTAATGATCTTGAAGTCAGTACAACAGAAATTACACGCAGTACATATATTACGGTTATGGGAAACGATCCGAGCGACAATTCTTATATCACTGCTTCCGATGAAAATGAAAAGCTTAACAATCCCGTACAGATGGTAAGCTGGTTCGAAGCATTGATATTCTGTAACAGATTAAGCATGTTGAACGGTTATAGACCTGCATATTATATAAAGGGCAGTTCAGATCCCGATGATTGGGGAAAAGTTCCAAATGATAACGATCTCGATTGGTGCGCTGTTGAATGGGATAGAACTGCTAACGGATACAGACTCCCAACCGAAGAAGAATGGATGTGGTGTGCCATTGGAGGGACGAATTCCGCAGCTATAACAAATATAAGTGGTGTAAATCTGAATGGGTATGAAAAAGCGTTTTCCGGACATGACACCGCAGATAACAAAAAAGAAACTGCGAAACTGGTAAAACAATACGCCTGGTACTCCTCAAATTCAAAGACAAGAACACATCCGGTCGCAACAGCACTGCCTAATGAAGCCGGTCTCTACGATATGAGCGGCAATGTTTGGGAATGGTGCTGGGATGAGTATCATGAACTGGACGAAAAGAAAAAAAGTGACACAAAGGAAGGATCATTAACCGGTGAAAACTTCCGTGTAGTCCGAGGAGGGAGCTGGTACAGTTTTCCATCGCTGATAACCGTACGAGCCCGTTTGTCACTGAATATTTACGGTCGTAATAATCTAACGGGGTTCCGTGTAGTCCGGTCTCTCAATTAACTGTTCTACCTACTTCACGTTTATTCTCATATTTGCTAAAATCCAAATATGGCAACAACATATGATGACAAAAAAATAATTTACACAATGGACAGAGTGTCCCGTACATACGGCACCAAAACTGTTTTAAAAGACATAAGTATTTCATATTATTACGGTGCAAAAATCGGTATAATAGGTGAAAACGGATCAGGAAAATCCTCACTGATGAAGATTTTTGCAGGAATTGATACAGAATTTACAGGGGAAACAACAATACTACCAGGTTACACAATCGGCTATCTGCCACAGGAACCGGAGCTTGAAAAAGGTAAAACCGTCATGGAAATTGTCCGTGAAGGTGTCAGTGAAACAACGACACTTCTGGAAGAATTTGACAAGGTAAACGAAGCCTTTGGTGATCCTGATGCGGATTTTGACAAGCTCTGCGCACGACAGGCTGAAATTCAGGAAAAACTTGACGCGCTTGATGCCTGGAATCTGGATTCACAACTGGAACTTGCAATGGATGCGTTGCGCTGTCCGCCATCGGAACAGGTTGTTGACGTTCTTTCAGGCGGTGAACGCCGTCGTGTTGCCCTTTGCAGACTGTTGCTGCAAAAGCCCGATATTCTGCTTTTAGACGAACCTACCAACCATCTTGATGCCGAAAGCGTCGCCTGGCTGGAAAGACATTTGCAGCAGTATCCGGGAACAATTATCGCAATTACGCATGACCGTTACTTTCTTGACAATGTTGCGGGCTGGATTCTTGAGCTTGACCGCGGTGAGGGAATCCCATACAAGGGCAATTATTCCGGCTGGCTGGAACAAAAGCAAAAGCGACTTGAGCTTGAGGAAAAGAGCGAAAGTGAACGTCAAAGAGCCCTTAAAAGAGAGCTTGAATGGATTCACATGAGTGCGAAAGGCCGTCAGGCAAAGCACAAGGAACACATCACAAAATATGAGGAACTTTTATCGCAATCCGGCAAAGGCCAGATAAAAGATACCAAAATCACCATTCCGGCAGGTCCGCGTCTTGGAAATACAGTAATAGAAGCGGACAAACTCACAAAAGCCTATGGCGACAAACTTTTGTTTGAAAACCTCTGCTTTATTGTTCCGCCGGGAGCAGTAGTGGGAATTGTGGGTCCTAACGGCGCAGGTAAAACAACGCTTTTTAAACTTATAGCGGATGCAGCAGGACAAACGGTTGAACGCGCTGACGGAAAGCCCGGCGGAGAAAAACCGGATTCCGGCGAGATAAAAGTGGGCAGTACAGTAAAACTGGTATATGTGGATCAGATGCGTCAGTTGCTCGATCCTGATAAAACCGTTTGGGAACAACTTTCGGACGGTCTGGATATTATAAAACTCGGTGCCGTTGATGACAAAGGCAGACCGCTTAACGGACAGCTGCGTGAAGTTAATTCCAGAGCATACTGTTCATGGTTTAATTTTTCAGGTCCTGACCAGAACAAAAAGGTCGGTGTTTTGTCCGGCGGTGAACGGAACCGTCTGAACCTCGGTATGATGTTGAAACAAGCCGGTAACGTTCTTCTTTTGGATGAACCGACAAATGACCTTGATGTTACGACAATACGCGCTTTGGAAGATGCCATCGAAGAATTTGCAGGTTGTGTTCTTTGCATAAGCCATGACCGCTGGTTTCTGGACAGAATTTGTACACACATTCTTGCATATGAAAACAATAGCGAAGTTATCTGGTTTGAAGGCAACTGGTCGGATTACGCTGAATGGCGCAGAAAGCAGTTGGGTGCAGACGCGGACAGACCGCATAAAACCGTATACCGAAAGATAACGCGTTAAAGTTTCGCCAATAAATACAAAACCATATTCTCTTGTCTTTTTAAAATGTAATTAGTATCTTTATAACATAAGCTAATATAAAACTATATTCATCTCAAAACGGAGTCTACAAAAATGGCAACTTATCAATTTCAAACGGAAGTAAATCAGCTTCTGACGCTCATTATTCATTCCCTCTATTCCAATAAAGACATTTTTCTTCGTGAAATCGTATCAAACGCCTCGGATGCGCTGGACAAACTGAAATATCTTACGGTTTCAGATGAAACATACAAAAACATTAATTTTGAACCGCGAATAGATATTTCTTTTGATGAAGACAAAAAATGTCTCGTTGTAAAAGACAATGGTATCGGAATGAACGGCGAAGATCTTTCCAATAACCTTGGAACTATCGCCCGCTCAGGAACAAAAGCATTTCTTGATAAACTTGAATCAGACGTAAAAAAGGATTCCGCGTTAATCGGACAATTCGGTGTTGGCTTTTATTCCGCATTCATGGTTGCGTCAAAAATTGATGTTTTTACACGCAAAGCCGCAACAGATACAGTATTCCACTGGAGCAGCAACGGAACGAATTCCTACGATATGGAAGAAATAGCGCTTGACAGCGAAGACTCAAAAAAATACGGTCTTGATACTGGAAACGGAACCGCGGTTGTTATGTTCCTTAACGATGAAGACAGTTCCTACGCTTCACGCTGGAAGATTGAAGACATTGTAAAACGTTATTCCGACCACATCGCATTCCCTATTTTTTTGCACTATGACCAGAAAAAATACGATGACAAGGGCAAAGAAACCGGAAAAGAAAGCAAAATTGATCAGATAAACACTGCAAACGCTCTCTGGCAGCGTTCAAAATCTGATTTGAAAGATGAAGACTACAACAGCTTTTACAAGACTATATCACATGATTCAAATGACCCTTTGATGTATGTGCACACACATGCCGAAGGTACGCAGGAATATACAACTCTGTTCTATGTTCCTGAAACGGCACCGTTTGACATGTATCAGGCTGATTACAAAAGCGGTGTAAAACTTTACGTTAAGCGCGTTTTTATAACCGATGACGACAAAGAACTGCTTCCTACATACCTGCGCTTTGTTCGCGGTATAATTGATTCGGAAGACCTGCCGCTGAATGTAAGCCGTGAAATCCTTCAGCAGAACAGGATCCTTACGAATATTAAATCCTCATCCGTAAAGAAGTTGCTGGGCGAGTTCAAAAAGCTTTCACAAAAAACGGATGATGAAGGCAAAAAGAAGTGGAACAAATTCGTTTCACAGTACAACCGTCCTCTTAAGGAAGGCTTATATTCAGACTTTGCAAACAGGGATGAACTTTGTGAAATCATCCGCTTTAAGAGTACTGCTGAAGAAGGTACCGGTGAAGACAAGTGGACTAGTTTTGCAGACTATGTACAAAGAATGAAGCCTGAACAAAAGGCTATTTACTACATTACAGGGACAGACGAAAATCAGCTGCGTTCTTCGCCTCTGCTTGAAGCATACAAAAGCAAAGGTCTCGAAGTTCTTATAATGGCTGATGAAATAGACGACATTGTTATTCCGGCCCTGAACAAGTATAAGGACTTTGAATTAAAGGCTGTTAACCGCGCAGGCAGTGATGAAGAGCTTGGAATTGACAAAAAAGAATCTGAAAAGAAGGAAAAAGAATTCAGGCCTGTTGTTGAAAAAATCAAGAAAGCGTTAGGTGACCGTGTAAAAGATGTTCATCTTTCAAAACGTCTGTCAGATTCTCCATCATGTATCGTTGTGGATGAAAATGATCCTTCAATACAGCTTGAACGTATGATGAAGGCAATGGGACAAAACGGAATGGGCGAAGTAAAACCGATTCTGGAAGTAAATCCCGAGCATGCGCTTGTCGCTAAAATCAAGGACAGTGACGATGAAACTTATATTTCAGATGTGTCAACGGTTCTCCTTGACCAGGCATTACTGGTTTCAGGCGCAGAGTTAAAAGACCCTGCGGATTTTGTAAAACGCATCAACAAATTGCTATCAAAATAGACAATTACTGACAGCTAAAGAAGCGGCCACACGGTCGCTTCTTTTTTTTCATACCATCATGGAGGTATTATCAATTTACTTCTTTTTTTGTTGCTAATAAGATTTTTTGCCGTTAAAATAAATTAATTGGAATTACTATCTGACAAGGAGATTAAAATGAAAAGATGGGTATGCAGTGTTTGCGGTTATGTTCATACAGGAGACAATGCTCCTGATTTTTGTCCGCAGTGTAAAGCACCGAAAGCAAAATTCAATGAAGTTGAAGAATTCAAAGGATATGCAGATGAACATAAAATCGGAATAGCAAAAGGTTTGGACGCAGAAGTTGTTCAGGGTTTGCGCGAAAATTTTATGGGTGAATGCTCAGAAGTTGGTATGTATCTCGCAATGAGCCGACAAGCGGATCGTGACGGATACCCGGAAATCGCTGAAGCCTTTAAGCGCTATGCTTTTGAAGAAGCAGAACACGCCGCCAAATTCGCTGAACTTTTAGGCGAAGTAGTTTATCCGGACACAAAGAAAAACGTTGAACTTCGGGCAACAGCCGAAGCCGGTGCATGTGAAGGTAAATTAAAGCTGGCAAAACGTGCAAAAGAACTGAACTATGACGCTATTCATGACACTGTTCACGAAATGTGCAAAGACGAAGCACGTCACGGAGCAGGATTCAGAGGTCTTTTAGCAAGATACTTCAAATAAATCTT
>JAEEQG010000023.1 GCA_016285185.1 Spirochaetota bacterium | reverse complement strand
CAAAGGACAGTATTTTTACGCGGACAATCCTGAGCTTTTTTACGCTTCAATAAAACAGATTGCTGAAAAGCAGGGTGTTGTACAAACCTACAGAATTGAAAAAAAACTTGAGTATCTTTACCTCAAATTCGCGGTTGCGGCACTAGTGATGCTTTTGGTTTCGTGGATTATGCGACGTTTTTTTCTGAAGGAATTCTTATGATTTCATTTGCCAGACCTTTGTTTTTATATCTGATACTGCTTCTCATACCTGCGATTGTCTTTTTCAGGCATTTTTCAAAAAAGATGATTAAAGCTTTCGGGAATTTTTCAGAACGGAAAAAGGAAAACGCGGATTTTGTGAACAACATTTTTTCACGTCTTAAAAACAGAACCTTCTGCTGGTGTCTGGCGTACATGATGCTCATAATTGCAATAGCGCAACCTTTTTACGGTACAAGAACAGTTCCTGTGCAAAAAAACGGAAGTGCAGTTTCGTTTGTTTTTGACATATCCTACAGCATGAGCGCAAAAGATATGCCGATGTCCGCCAGCAGACTGTCGTATGCAGCCGCCTACGCCTACCAGATTTTGGAAAAAATGCAGGAAACTTCTGTTTCCGTTATTCTTACCAAGGGAACAAGCTTTGTAGCAATACCGCAGACAAACGATTTTAATTCAATTTACACACTCTTGCAAAAGCTTTCGCCTAATTTAATCAGCGCTCCCGGTTCGGATATTGCAAGCGGAATTGACTGTGCACTGCAAACTTTTCTTGCCAAAACGGCACAGACAGCTTCAATAATCCTGTTTACCGACGGAGACGAAACACAGTCTTCACTGAAGGATGCACTGCAAAAGGCATTGGACAACGGAGTTTCCATAACAATAGTTGGAGTAGGTTCCACAACCGCAAGTTCTGTTTTGACCGGTGACGGTATACAGTATGCGGAAACAGCCCTGCAGGAAGAAAAAATTAAAAACATTTGCGCACAACTGCAAAAAAAAGAAAAAAAGCTTTTTACATCAAAGGATGAAGAAAAAATTCTGTATGTAAACGCACAGGAACCGGCTTCCGCCGTAAAAGTGCTTCATAGGGCTCTTCCCCTTAAAAACGCCGGCGAAACCAGCTTTGAATCCGGCACAACACAAACATTTTATGAAATTCAGCAGGTTCCCCGCCACAATCTTTTTCTGTTTCTTGCTCTGTGCTTTTTTGCGGCGGGATTTGTTACATCGGAACTGCGTTTTTCCAAAAAAATCATGCAGATATTCTGTCTGCTGCCAATGCTGGTTCTTTTTAACTCATGCTCAAAAAACACGGAAGCGGCTTTTAAGATTTTTTCTGGCGTTATAGAATGGGGTCAGGGAAATTACCAGAACGCCGCCGCATCTTTTATTGATGCAAGACAAACCGCCGATTCCATCCAGTACGAAACAGCCGCAAATTATGCGCAGTACGGTCTTGGAGTTACATACCTCATGCAGGGCGAAACAGTCGCCGCGTTTGAAAAATTTGACTCGCTTTCAAAGGATTCAACTCTTGTCGAGCAACTCCGGTTCGGAACTGTCTATAACTGCGGAATAATAGCCTATCAGGGCGGTAATTATGAAGAAGCGGCGGAATACTTTAAAAAAGCGCTCCTCGTTGACAGCAATAATATACACGCAAAAATCAATCTTGAACTTTCAAACAACCAGATTCTGCTGCGTTCAAAAGCGGCTGAACAGGAAATAATCCCGGTACAGGAAACAACCGATTCAACCGTACAGGACATTATCTTTTCGGTAATAAAGGAGAATGAACAAAATCAATGGAAAAATCAGCCAAAAACAAACGATTCTTCTGTTTTGGACTACTAATCCTTTTTATACCGTTCCTTTGTACCGCATTCTCTGAACCGGTACTGGAAAGTCCAAAAACAACATGCTACGAAAGCGATGTTCTGACTTTCATAATACTAGTCAAAGACTGCCAGCCAAAAAGTGTCAGCTATTCAGTACCAAAACCCGAAGGCAATGTTACACGTCTTTCCCTAAACAAAATACAAACTTACGAACACGGCACTGTCAACACCAAAATAGAACTGGTATATTCATTCAAAAAAGCAGGAACTTTCAACCTGCCCGATGTACAAATAAGCGTAAACAACAATTCATACAATATAAAACTGCCTCAAATCCTCGTATACTTCAACCCGGCACTGCATAAACCGGAAGTAAAGTGGGAACTTCAAACTTCCGAAGTCGTCGCAGGTAAACCGTGCAACCTGGTTTTAACGTCAAAATACATCACATCCATCAATTCTATCGAAATCAGCCAGCCGGAAGACGCATTGTTCAAACAGACAAGTAAATCAACACGAAATTTTGAATACAAACCATCAGTTACAGAACCTTCACAAAATATTATTGCACGGTACGACTGGACTCCACTGCAAAGCGGCACACTTGCACTGCCGTCCGCAAGCATGGAAATAATAGGTACAAACGGAACAACGCAGACAATTGTTGTACCGGGAAAAACCGTAAAAGTAAAAAAGCCTGCAGACGAACAAATAAAAAAAGAAGGTTTTTCGACTTTTAGCCTTGAAAACGCCTTTCGGGATGAAGAGCAGACACAAGACACCTTGGAACAGCATAAAACAATTATCAATAAAAAACTTGCGGATCAAATTGCAACGCTCAGAAAAAATGAAAAATATAACCTTAACTTTCTGGAAAGCCGAAAACTACGGCAACAAACAGAAAAGGCCAATTCAATCAGCGCAACAGATGAATTTCCATTTTTATTTGCCCTAATTCCTGCGGCACTGTTTTTTATCTGCCTGTTTTTATTTATTTTCGTAAAAAAAGCCGGAAAAACCGTTTTCTCCAACATACTGCTGATACTAACAATTATACTATTTGCTGTATTCACATACTGCAGTTTCGTCATACTGACACCCAAAGCTGTTTTTGCGGGAGGACAAATATTTGCTATTCCTGATGAAAATGGCAGCATTTTGGAAGAATCAGACTGTGGAACTCTGTTTATTGTAAAAAAACAGACAGGTGACTGGGTACTGGTAAAATACGGCGACAACCATTATGGCTGGGTAAAAGACAATACACTTAGTTTTATCAAGAAGGCTGATTGAATGGACTTTGGTGATATTCTGGACAAATGGGAACAAGAAGAAAAAAATAAAAAAACGCAGGTGCAACGCCCCGCAGGCTCAGGCAAAAAACTGAATGCACCCTCATTACTCAAACAGGAAGAAGCCGCTGCTGCCCAAGTGCACAAAAAACAGCTTCAGAACAACCAACCCAAGAATAAGCAGCCGCAGATAAACCCCATGGAGCTTTGGCTAAGACGCTACGGAGTCCAGGACAAGGATAAACAGGAAGAAGAACGCATACGAAAAGAAGAATCAGAACAGCATGATTTGATTTATAATATGCATACAGAAGCATCGTTGGATTTACACGGACTTACCAGAGACGAAGCATGGGAACGGCTCGATTTGTTCATTACAGAATGCAAAAGGCGCGGACTACGGAAAGTGCTGCTCATTCACGGCAAGGGCAATCATTCCCAGGATGCGCCTGTTCTTGAATCGACCGTCCGCACTTTTGTAGAACACGACCCAAGGCTCGGTGCATTCGGGCATCCTTCAAAAAAAGAAGGCGGCAAGGGCGCAACTTGGGTAATAATCAGAAGTTAAAGACCTGTTGGAAAAACAAATAACCTAAACTTCAAACTGGTCAACTTGCCGGCCTATTTCTCCGATGGAGGTTTCCATAAGAACAGAGATTTCCGACAAAGCATCACCGGTAATCTGAATTTTTTCAGCACTGCGTCCCATTTCGTCCATTCCCTGCTTTATCGTATCAGTTTCCTTATGCAATGAGTCGACCGCTTCCATAATTGCGCGGCTGTCTGCCGTCATAGTCTGTGAAGCGTCCTGAACCTGATGTGTACTTTCATTCATTCCGTGAAGTGCTTCTGTAATCTGTGCGGATCCTGACTGCTGTTCCATCATGGCAGCCTTTATCTGCTGTACTATCGTATCGGTTTCTTGAATCTCGTTTGCAAGATGTGCATAACCCTGAACACCGCGCTGTGTCGCAGCGACTACGGTTTCTATTGTACCCTGGATGCGTTTGAGCTGATCTCCGATTGTCTTTGACTGTGTACTTGAAGTTACGCTCAGCTTACGGATTTCATCCGCAACAACCGCAAATCCCTTGCCCGCTTCTCCCGCATGTGCAGCCTCAATCGCCGCATTCATGGCAAGCAGGTTAGTTTGGCTTGCTATGTTTGCAATAACAATATTTGCTTCATTCAAAAGATTTGACTGTTTTTCAATCTCGGCGATTTGAACCTGAAGTTCACTCTGGGTTTTTGCACCTTCCTCCGCATCTGACTGCAGAGTACCGAAAGAAACAGCCATTTTATCTACTGAACGGTTTACTTCACTGATGTTACCAATCATCTGCTCAACTGCAGTTGAAGCGCCCTGTACCGACTGAGCCTGTTCGGTAACAAGAGTTTCGAGAGAATGAATACTGTCAAGAATCTTTGTAATACTATGAGAAGTCTGTTCTACACTCGTATTCTGGCTTTTCAAGTTTCCGCCGAGATTCCTGATGCTTACGCTAATCTGCTCTATTGCTGCCATAACATCGCTCGTTGTATTTCCGAGCTTACCGCCGGCATCGTTAAGAGAGATTTTTGACTGCCGCATACTTTTGATTATGCCCTGCAAGCGTTCCGAAAACAAATTGAAGCCGTTTGCAAGGAGCGAAAGTTCTTTTGTATAAGAGTCCGGATATTTTTTTGAGAAGTCACCTTTTGCAATCAGATCACAACCGGAAGCTATATTTTTGAATCCTTTTGAAACACGATTGGAAAGAATTATGTCTACCACCAGCATAAAAACAACTATAATACCGAGCCCAATAAAAACATAAGCCATTAATTTCAAATATGCATCCGAAAAATCAGTTATCGGTCCTTCTACAACGATAAACCAGTCAGATCCTTCAATCGGTTCTACTCCGTAAAAAGAGTTCCCCTCCACAAAAGCTTTTGCCGTTCCGTCAAGATAGGTGGTCTGTGTATACGAGGTAAATGGAACAGAATCAAAGTAATTTTTATTCATGATTGCGGAAAAATCATCATTAGTAAGATAAAAACCGTCTTTTGTGATGATACTTATACGGCTGTACTCTGAAAGCTGTATTTCTTTTACCTTCTCACTCAGTGACTGAAGGTAAATATCCGCTGCAGCCACACCAACAAGACTGTCAGAGGAATTATAAGCTGCACACGAAAGCGTTATACACAGAGTTCCTTCCATTGCATCAACATACGGTTCACCCCATGCGATTACACCGTGATTCTTTACCGCATCTTTCCACCAGTCGCGTTCAGAAGGAATCCAATCCGGCTCAGGAACCCAGTCCACACCGTCAATATAGTATCCGCCCGGTTCATAGCGAGAAACTGTTGTGGCATAATATATATCGTTATCATTAGCATCAAGGAGATCGGTTGCTTTATGAATGAGTTTGTCCAAAACTTCTTTTGATGCGTCCGAAGATGCCGCAAGCGCAATATCATGAACCCTGACTCTATACGGCGTAAAAAGCGCATCAATCTGTCTGTTCAATGTTTCCATAGTCTGATGAACAGAATTGACAGTTGCTTTTATTACAATCTGTTTCATCACAAACATAAAAGAAATGGTCAAAAACAGAGCAACAACAAGCATTGAACCGATTGTTCCTATTAATAGTTCTTTTCTAAGAGACATTTTTCCGCTTTTCATATAACAGGCTCCCCAAAAACATAAAACAATTACAGAATCTTAACTTAACGCAAGCACAAAATCAGCACAAAATTACTAAAAAAAAGCACGGAATCAGCACAAATTACCGTATTTTATGCTATAATACTAAACAGAGAATTCGGAAATACATGAAAATCCTTGATTTTTTTAAAAGTCTATTTGACCTCTATTATATCCCTGCCGCAAATCTGGCTGATTTTGGAGAAACCAACAGAAAACGGCTGCTTATTCTATCGCCTATTCTATTTATTTTTGGTCTTGTGGATTTTATACTGATTCTTGCGGTAAGTTTTTATTATCCGTCAAAACACCTTTTAGTACTCATATATTTTGGCATGTTTACAATTTCAAGTTTTATCGTTTTTACTTATTCACTCAAAATAAAAAACTGCCCTAAGGAAAAGGCTTACATTCTCAAAACCATTCCTTTTTTTGTTTTATTCTATGTAGTACTTATTGCCGCATTGTACAGCTTTTTCATATTGGGTAAACCTTTCAACGGTTTTCTTACATTCAATCTGACTTGTTTTATTGCTCTTCTGACATTTTCTTTTCCGCCTCTGCCGTTCTTTTTAGGAGTTATTGCCGCAACCACATGCATGGTTCCAGGGTTATACAGGAATTTCGGACTGGGAGGTACGGCGGATGCTGTTCTAACAGCGGTTATCATTATTTGCTTCAGCTTTTACAAAAAACGCATTGAAAAGAAACAGATTCTTCTCATGAAAAAGCAGAAGAATACTTTGGAAGCAAAAACATTCGGAAACTTTACCCTTATATATGAAAACAAAGTGGTAAAATTTTCACGAACAAAGTCTAATGAACTTATTGCCTATCTCATATACAAAAACGGCAGTTCTTCAAATACAAAGGAACTTATATCGGTTCTGTGGGGTGATCAGGCGGACTCCGCCCGTTACGGCAATAATCTCAGAAACCTTATCGTAGACATAAAGCACAGCTTGAATGAGCTTGAAATACAAAACTTTTTTATTGCAGAATACAACAATTTCCGCATAAATCCTGAAGCAATAAAATGCGACTACTATGATTTTCTTTCCGGTGACACAAACGCAATAAACAGTTTTGCAGGTGAATTTATGAACCAGTACAGCTGGGCGGAAGAATCCGCAGGCTTTCTTGAAATGAAAGCGTTGAAAAACCGATGAATTGAATTTGTACTGTACTCATGCTAAAATCTGACATTCAGGGAGTTTGCGATGTTTGAAAGTATGTATGGAATTTATGAATGGGGACTGGATGCAATAAGGTTCATACAGCAGTTCTCAAATCCTGTTACATATTCTATTCTTTATTTTTTCACATTTTTAGGAAATCCAATATCATACATTTTTTTTCTTTCTATAATGTATCTGTGCATTGACGCAAAAAAAGCGGTAAAACTGGCTTACACAGCCGCATTTGCTGTTTCGCTGAACACATTCATCAAAGATTTATTCAAAGTACCGAGACCGTATATCAGGGATGCTTCACTTAAAACCTTTGAAGAAGACGGATATTCCACCCCGTCCGGTCATGCGCAGACTTCTTCTGCGTTTTGGATTGTCCTTGCTTCGATGATAAAAACAAAACATAAAAAAACAAGAAACGTAATTATCGGAATAGTAATCTTCTTAATAGGCCTAAGCCGTGTTTTTTTCGCCGTACACTACCCTACTGATGTTCTTTTGGGGTGGATAATCGGAATTTGCATTGCGCTGCTTGTTCTGTTCTTTTGGGACAAACTTACCCCCGCATTCAACAAGCTGCCTCATTCCTTTAAAATGCTTTGCATATTCCTGCCGGTCGCTTTTTTCCTGGTATTCAAACCGGAACATACTTCCGTTCTTGCGATTATGTTCAGTATTCCTGCCGGTTTTCTCTACCTGCAGAACAAAGGCGGATTTGACGCCGCTTCCGGAACAGTGGTACAAAAAATACTAAGACTTTTGTTCGGATACGCGACAACAGCGGTACTGTATTATGTACTCGGACTCGTTGTTCCCGAAAAAACAAACCCAAATTACAGGCTGCTTCACTTTGCACATATTGCTCTCTGCGGAGGCTGGTTTGCGTACGCTGTTCCCCTGCTTTGCATAAAGATGAAACTGGCGGCAGGAAAAAACAATGAATAAAAAAGCATACACGCCCGAAGAGCCGATTGCCGCAATTGCGACAGCCCTTGTTCCGGCAGCGCTCGGAGTTATACGTACATCGGGGAGAAACGCGGTTCAGCTTGTATCAAAAGTGTTTTCGCGTCCAAAGGCATTGTTGGATGCAAAACCGAACAGTATTGTTTACGGCTGGATAAAGGACAGTTCAAAACCTGCCGGACAGCAGAACATTGACGAGGTTCTTGCAGCCATTTATCACGCACCCAAAAGCTATACAGGCGAAGACATGGTGGAAATTTTCTGCCACGGCGGAACAATAACAGTTATTTCAATACTGAACCTGCTGCTTGCAAACGGTTTCAGACAGGCTGAAAAAGGCGAATTTACATTCCGTTCATTCATCAACGGCAAGGGAGATTTAACAAAAGCCGAAGCCGTAAAAGAAATTATAGGTTCCAAAACCGATGAAAGCCGTTCCCATGCCGCCGAAAGACTGGAAGGCTCGCTTTATTCCGAGATTGAAGACATAAAACAACAACTGCTCAAAGTAATAGCTAGTCTTGAAGTAGAAATTGAATATCCCGAAGATGAAGAAAACATTGCGGATAGTTTTGACACAACAGAACTGCGTAAAATAAAAAAACGCATGGAAACGCTGTGCGCCTCATGGGACACGGAAAAACTTTATCAGGACGGCGCAAAGGTTGTTCTCTGCGGCAAAACAAATGCCGGAAAATCCAGCCTGTTCAATGTACTTTTAAAGGAAGAACGTGCTATTGTGTCCGACATTCACGGAACTACGCGCGACTGGCTCGAAAGTACCGTCTCTTTTGACGGAATTCCGGTTCAGCTTTATGACACGGCAGGTTTGCGCGAAACAGACGATATAATAGAACAAAAAGGCGTAGAAAGGAGCATAAGTCTTACGGAACAGGCGGACATAATCCTGTATCTGATAGATTCTTCAACAGGAATAACGGCGGAAGACACAGACTTTATACAAAACTTTCAAGACGAAAAATCAAAGCTTGTAATATTAATGAACAAATCCGACAAAGCACAAAAAACGGCAGAAGAGCTTACCGCAACGGCAAAACAAAGCTTCCCCGACACGCCAATTATTCCTGTAAGTACCAAAACCACGGACGGAATACGGGATTTGGTTTGTTCAGTCAAAAAGCTTCTTTCCGCTAAAGAAAAAAAGGAAGCCTCTGTGGGCCTTGGAAGCGAACGGCAGAAAAAGCTAATTGACGAGGCGCTTGAATCGGTCAATCACGTATTCGTAGTTTCAGAAGAAGGTTTTACCCTTGATGCGGCAGTGCAGGACATAGAGGACGCAATCTCATCCCTTGCCGAAATAACAGGCGAAGTTACCCCCGATGATATTCTGGAATCGGTTTTTTCTTCTTTTTGCGTGGGAAAATAACTAAGCGTGCTTGTCCTACTATGCAAACATTCAATTTAATTTGTATAATGCATGCATGATATCCGTAGTTGTTCTTGATTCTTACGCCCTTAATCCCGGTGATTTATCATGGGACAAGTTGCAGGAAAAAGCATCCTGCACTTTTTATCCGCGTACAAAACCCGAAGAAACAGCCGAACGCATCGGCAATGCTCAGGCAGTAATAACAAACAAAGTTCCTGTTACCGCAGAAATTATGGACAAATGTCCTGATCTCAAATACATCGGAGTTATGGCTACCGGCTACAACATTATAGACGTGGAAGCCGCAAAAAAGCGTAACATTGTTGTTACAAACGTACCCGCATACAGCACAAACGCTGTTGCTCAGCACGTTTTTGCGCTTATACTCGATTTTTACAGTTGCGCCCATGAATATGCACAGGATGTTGCTAACGGCGGCTGGATAAAATCCCCTGACTTTTCATACATGCTAAAGCCTATGACTGAACTTTACGGCAAAACGCTCGGTATTGCAGGTTATGGCAGCATAGGAAGCCGCGTTGCCAAAATCGGGCATGCATTCGGTATGAACATTATCTGTCACACACGCACACCATCAAAAATTCCAGTGGAAAGTGGCATAAAACCTGTTACAAAGGAAGAACTCTTTTCGCTTTCGGACATACTCACAATTCACTGCCCGTTGACGGATGAAACAAAGAATATGGTAAACGCCCAAACGCTTTCGCTCATGAAAAAGAACGCGCTGCTCATAAATACGGCGCGCGGTCCTGTTGTAGACGAAGATGCGCTTGAAAAAGCATTAAAGAGCAATGCCATAATGGGCTACGGCACTGATGTTCTGAGTACGGAGCCAATGCAGTCAACCAACAAACTGCGCGGGTTGCCTAACGTAAGGATAACACCGCATGTTGCATGGTCTCCAAAAGAAACAAGAGAAAGACTTATGGACGTTATTGTTCAGAACTTTTACGCATGGTTGGACGGACATCCCCAAAACTGTGTATACTGATAAAAAAGAGAGGTTTATATGAAAGTACTGGTAATCGGCGGCGCGGGCTACATCGGAAGCCACGTTGTAAAAGCCCTTATGAAAGCAGGACATACCGTTACGGTGTTTGACAATCTGGCATCAGGATTAAGACAGAATCTATTTCCACAGAATGAGTTTATTCACGGCGACATTCTTAACCCGCAGCAGCTTGACGCCGCTTTTGCAAAAAAGTTTGACGCGTTTGTTCACCTTGCAGCTTCAAAGGCAGCGGGCGAATCAATGATTGTTCCCGAAAAGTATTCTACAAACAACATAACAGGTACTCTTAACATAATGAATGCGGCTGTAAAGAACGGTTGCCTTAACATGGTATTTTCTTCATCAGCGGCGGTTTTCGGCGCGCCCCAGTATCTGCCCATTGACGAAAAACACCCGCAGGATCCCGAAAACTACTACGGTTATACAAAACTCGACATAGAACACTTCATGGCATGGTATGACAAGCTTAAGGGCTTAAAGTTTGCCGCACTGCGCTATTTTAATGCAGCCGGCTACGACCCGGAAGGCGAACTTACAGGCCTTGAACAGAATCCCGCGAACCTGCTTCCTGTTATTATGGAAGTTGCCTGTGGAATGCGCAAAAAACTCAACATCTTTGGAAATGATTACGAAACAAGAGACGGAACATGTATACGTGACTATGTTCATGTTTCAGACCTTGCGGATGCACACGTAAAGGCTCTTGAGTACATCACAAAGAACAAGAAAAGCCTTACCGTTAACCTCGGAAGCGAAACAGGAATTACTGTTACCGAAATGCTTGATGCAGCCAGAAGAATTACGGGCAAGCCGATTCCTGCCGACTACGTTGACCGCCGCCCCGGCGATCCCGCATGTCTGTATGCAACTTCCGCATATGCACGCGAAACACTTAAATGGGTCCCCAAATATTCGGACATTGATACGCTCATCGATTCAACGTGGAAAGCGTATCAGGCTAATATGAATAAAGGAAAATAACATGACTGCCTCCCAAACGGAAAAAGTCTTTTCGTTTATTGAAAATTCCCAAAAGGACATGGTTGAACTCCAGTCAATCCTAACCGCCATACCTGCGATTGCACCGCAGAGCGGCGGACAGGGCGAGTTTGAAAAATGCCAGGCTCTGGAAAAGTACCTCAAAAGCAATGGGATTACTAACCTTGAGAGATTTGACGCACCCGACAAGCGCGTAAAAAGCGGAATACGCCCTAATCTTGTCGCAACAATTGCCGGGGCGGATTCTTCGCGGACTCTGTGGATAATGAGTCATCTTGACGTTGTACCGGAAGGTGAAATTTCGTTGTGGAACACAGACCCTTTCCGCGTTACGGAAAAAGACGGCAAACTGTATGGCCGTGGCGTAGAAGACGACCAACAGGGGCTTGTTGCCTCCGTATTCGCCTCACTTGCGCTGGTCAAGCAGAACATTATGCCGGCATATACCGTAAAACTGCTGTTTGTTGCGGATGAGGAAGTAGGTTCCGAATACGGAATGTGCTGGCTGATTAAAAACCACAAAGAGCTTTTTAAAAAGAACGATTTGATTATCATACCCGACGGAGGTGACAGCAAAGGCGAAACCGTGGAAATTGCCGAGAAAAACCTTTTGTGGCTCAAAATAACAACAAAAGGCAAGCAAGCTCACGGCTCAACACCGGATGAAGGTCGTAATGCCCACCTTGCGAACTGCGATCTTGCGCTTCGGATAAACGCGTTGGAAAACTTTTATGACAAGCGCGACAAGCTATTTACACCCGATCGGTCAACGTTCCAGCCAACTAAAAAAGAAGCGAATGTTCCCAACATAAACACAATTCCTGGCGAAGACACCATTTATTTTGACTGCCGCATACTTCCCTGCTATCCGCTGAAAGTGGTGCAGAACAAGATAAACGAAATTATCAGTGAAATTGAAGCCAAATACGGTGTAAAAATCTCTACAGCAATAGAACAGTCGGCAGAATCTCCCGCAACACCCGCGGATGCGCCTGTTGTGCAGATGCTTTTAAAAGCAGTAAAACAGGTATACAACAACAATCCCAAGCCGGTGGGAATCGGTGGCGGAACGGTAGGTGCTTCACTGCGGCAGGAAGGATTATACGCCACGGTCTGGTGCAAACAGGACGAAACAATGCATCAACCTAACGAATACTGCATAATTGAAAACCTTGTCGGAGACGCAAAAGTCTTTGGTTTAATTATGCTTTCAAAAGTGCAGGAGGATTAATTTATGGACGAACTTTTAACAAATCTTATACAAAGTATACCGGCTGGTGCAGGCGGTTTTATAATACTATTCGGAATGATACTCGCAACCCTGTATGTACTGGGAAAAGGCGCGGACATTTTGGTGGATGAAGCGGTTCTGCTTTCGGTAAAATGGGGAATCCCCAAAATGATAATCGGCGCAACAATCGTAAGTTTGGGAACTACCCTGCCGGAAGTAACCGTTTCAGTTCTTTCCGCACTGAAAGGTTCCGCCGGTCTTGCGATGGGAAACGCAGTAGGTTCCGTTATCTGCAACACAGGTCTGATTTTGGGAACATCGTCGCTGATAGCACCCCTGCCGTTCAAAAAAAACGTTGTCAGCAAGCCGAACCTTATATTGTGCGGTTCAGCGATACTGCTCATTCTTTGCAGTTTTGTCTTTAAGGGCAGAGTTCCCCAATACATCGGCTTTGTTTTTATTGTTCTTTTGGCACTCTATCTTGTCTGGACAATAAAAAGTGTAAAAACTTCTTCCTCCGAAGAAGAAGAATCAGCCGATTCATCAACACTTGTAATCATACTCAAACTTATACTTGGGGTTGTTCTTGTAGTTCTTTCATCAAAGATACTGATCCCAACCGTACAGGAAACAGCCCTGCGCTGTAAAATTCCCGAAACAGTTATCGCTGCAACGCTTGTTGCTTTCGGAACATCGCTGCCCGAGTTAATCACAGGTATAACATCAGCAAAAAAAGGGCACGGCGACCTTGCAATAGGCAACGTTATAGGCGCAAACATACTGAACATTCTTTTTGTAGTCGGCGCATCAGCATCAGTTACAAGAGGCGGACTTGCCGTAGAAAAAAACTTTTTCTACCTTTTGTATCCGTCTATGCTTTTTATGCTTTTAGTACTGCTGCTCACGCTCAAATTCTCCAAGGATTCGCTCAAACGGGGAGTAGGTCTCATTCTCCTGCTCGCATACCTTGCGGTAACTGTCTTGAGCTATTTTGTTTAGAAAAATGATTAAAAGTTATCTTCTTGCCGCCGTTACAATCTTTTTTTGGGGTATAACCTTTGTATGCACCAAATCCCTGCTGCACGACTTTTCAGCACTGGAACTGTTACTGTTCCGGTTTGTCGTTGCATACTTAGGTCTGTTTGCGATTTATCCCAAACGCGAAAAGTTTATTCCAAAAGACAACCTGTATTTTGCGCTGGCAGGATTAACCGGCGTTGTGCTGTACCAGTACCTTGAGAATATAGCAATTAACTTTACAACTGCATCAAATGTAAGTGTAATTGTTTCAATCTGCCCTATGTTCACCGCGATAATCGCCCAGATTTTCTTTAAGGAAAAGCATGTTACAGTCAAATTCATAATAGGATTTGTTATTTCAATGTGCGGTATTTTTCTGGTAAGCCTGAACAATAATACCAAATTCAGCATAAACCCCAAAGGTGACATCCTCGCGCTTTTAGCGGCAATCAGCTGGGGCTTTTATTCGCTTTTTATATCAATCATAAATTCAAGACGGTATAATCTTTTTGCAGCAACACGCCGCATATTCTTTTTTGCAGTTCTGTTCATGATTCCGCTTGTCCTTTTGGGAATGCGGATTCCACAGGATTCGGCACTTGCCGGCACAATGGCGTTTTCATTTGACAAAACGTTAAACGTCATGAGATTTTCAAAAGCTTTGAACATACTCAACATACTGTTTTTGGGGCTGATTGCGAGCGGATTCTGTTTTAGCGCATGGAACAAGGTTTGCAACGAGCTTGGAACGGTAAAAACGTCTACCGGTCTTTATATGATTCCGGTAATCACAACGGTTTTTGCGTTTTTCTTTCTTAAAGAACCTATAACACTGATGGGCGCGGCGGGTACGCTCATAACAATCACCGGCCTATTCATCAGCAGCCGGAAATAACCCATCATGTGATGCGGCGGACGCTTTTGATGTTTTTCTTTTTACGGAACTCTTTTCACCGGCAAGAAAAACCAGAAGACTACCGCACACACCACCTGCAATATGAATCAGCGCACGGATTTTTTCATTATCCCCTGTATTTACAAGGTTTTTAAGCACAAACAGAATTATCAGGACAACCGCAGTCAGAGGCACTTCCCTTTTGGTAATATAGTTTGCGGAAGTTACGAGAACCAGCATAAAGACTACCCCGTCACTACCCAAAAGAGGCTGCGGATTAAAGCACACATTCAAAATTCCGCTTACAAAAGCGCAAACAAGTACCATAAGCGCAAGAACGCCTGAACCGTATTGTTCTTCGAGATTAGGGGCAAGAATAAGAATAAACGCAAGATTCGTAACAAGACTACTCCAGGAGGAGTGTCCAAGAACATGAAAAAACAGCCGCAGATAATCCAAAACGTTTTTCCAGTCAAAACCACCGGTTGTCCGCAGAGAGGCAGGAACAGAGAACACGTTTGTTATTAGCGAGGGAACAAAGGTTGAATCAAGCAAATAAATGATTAAAGCCGTAAAGCAGATATAAAGCGTTACGGGAAAACTGAATGACAATTTTAGTTTTGTGTGTTTTTTAGCCGGCATACTGAATTTATCGGCAGGAACGGGAACAAAAGCTATCCGTCAAGACGCCTGCGGAACTCTCGCTGCACTTCTCTGTGCAAATCCCTTTCTTTTATATCCGCACGCTTGTCGAACATTTTTTTACCCTTGCACAAACCAAGGTTTACTTTTACTCTGCCGTCCTTAAGGTAAAAATCAAGGGGAATTAGCGTAAATCCTTTTTCTGTCACCTTGCGTTCAAGACGTTTTATTTCTTCCTTATGTAACAGCAGCTTTTTGGGGCGGTCGGGATTGTGATTGAAAACTGACGAATAAACATACTCCGAGATATGCAGACCTTTGAGCCAAACCTCGCCCTTCTGGATTTCGGCAAAAGCATCGGGAAACGAAATACTGCCGTCTTTAAACGACTTTACTTCCGTTCCCTGCAATTCTATTCCGCATTCAAGGGAATCTTCCACTGAGTAGTTGAATCTTGCCTTTTTGTTCTGGGCTATGAGCTTTTTTCCTTCAGTTTTCATGCGATTAATATAGAATATGTCGGCAATCTGTGCAACCTGTTACGGTTGTTATCAGTCCTTAAGGATTTTCCAGCGCAGGCGCAGAACTTCATTTTCGTAAGAAGAAGAAAGGATTTTGAATTTGCCTATTTCGCCGGTATTTGCAACGTGCTGCCCTATACAGGGGCAAACGTCGTATTCGCCTATACAGACAAGACGCAGCATCTCGCTCGCGTCGGGCGGAAGTTTTGACAAATTCGCAAGTTCTGCGGCTTCCTTGCGTGTGCAGATTTTTGCCGTAACAGGCAGATTCTGCTGAATAATCTCGTTTACCTTTTGTTCAACAAGCGCAAGCTGTTCCTGCTCAGGCACTTTCGTTCCAGCAGGAAAGCGGTAATCGCACTTTGACTTTTTTTCTTCAATGTGAGCCGAAAAAGACCTGCCGCAACCGAACATATTGTCCATGGTTCTGTTCAGAATATGTTCCGTGGTATGCGACGGGGCATAATAGTTCTTTTTGGGTGAATTTAATACAACGTCTTCCATTGAGATTTTATCACATTACGCCAGAACGAACTCTTTTATCTGGTCGCCCAATTCATCCATATCCTGCTGGTTTTTGGTTGATGAATCGGTAACATTCTTCATTGCACCGAATACGCCTTCAATGCTGGAGGTCATCTCGTTCATGTGTTCATGAATATTGGCAGTAACTTTGGAAAGGATTTCCATCTCACTTACAATCTGCTTTCCACCGGCGAGCATTTCATTTGAACCTTCGGAAACGGAAACGGTAATATCGTTGATGTTCTTCATCGCATCAAGAACCTGCTGGTTACCCTGAGCCTGTTCGGTCATTGCGTTCATAACAACGCCTTCCTGACTCTT
>JAEEQG010000022.1 GCA_016285185.1 Spirochaetota bacterium | reverse complement strand
CTTCTTAGTACAGCCTTTACCCGTGCTACAAGTTCCATAATTCTAAATGGCTTTGGAATATAATCGTCTGCTCCTGTTTCAAGTCCCAAAACGGTATCGTATTCGGTGGTTTTTGCTGTCAGCATTATTACAGGAATATGCATAGTATTTTCATCTGCTTTAAGCTTTTTTAGAATAGAAATACCATCTTCATCGGGCAGCATAATATCAAGAAGAATCAAGTTTGCCTGATTACTTCTTATTTCTTTCCAAAAATCTAAAGGACATGCAAACCCTCTACAAGACATGTTCTGGGAATCCAAAGCATACTCAACAAGTTTTCTGATTGAATCGTCATCTTCCAAAAGTAAAATCATACTCTTATCTTATACCTTTTTTGACCGCTTTGTTCAGTTTTTTTTCTGATTTGTGCAATTTTATTATCAGCTCTTCACACAAGACAGCCTGCTCATCATTCAGTTTGTTCGTGGCAATCAGTGCAGTTATATAATTCATCAGTTTTTCTCCTTCTCTTTGGACGAACATAACGTCATTAAAGAATTCCTGCTCATCTTCAATTTTATCCTCTAAAACTTTTTCTTTCGACATGCTTGCAAACTTAAGAACATTTTCGACCTTTGACTGAAGTAACAAAAGTGCAGCTTCCGGTTCGTTCAATAGCCTGTAATTCAGTAGATTTTCTATATCATTTAATTGAAGAATCTTTTCTTTTTTCTCGTCTTTTACAAGATTAGTGACAATTTTTTCCATAACTTTTAGAAGTGGAATCCAGATTATTGTCATTGCAACATTAAATATTGTGTGTGCATTCGCAATTTGTCTTGAGATTATTTCCACTTCAATGCCTTTCGGACTGACTGCTTGAACAAAGCGTGCAAAAAAAGGAATTATCCAGATAAAAATTAGTGCGCCTGAAATGTTAAATAAGCTGTGTGCAATTGCGCTGCGTTTAGCGTTTTTTGACTGTCCGATAGAGGCAAGAATTGCAGTTATGGTTGTTCCTATGTTGTCACCAAGAAGAATAGGAATTGCACCACTAAGTCCGATAATACTGGTTATTCCATCGCCATTATCTTGTGAAGCAAAATTTTGAAGAACTGCTATTGTTGCACTGGAGCTTTGAACAATTACGGTCATCAGCGTTCCTGTCAAAACTCCAAGAATCGGAATCCCGGAAACTTTTCTCATCATCTCAATGAAAAATAGGCTTTTTGCCAGAGGCTTCATAACGCCGCTCATTGTTTCGATTCCCAAAAACAAAAGGCCAAAAGCAAAAATGCTTATTCCTATATTTTTCCACTTTTGATTTTTTACTATGAATGACAGTAAAAATCCGATGAAAATAAAAACGTATATATAATTTGAAAGCTTAAAGGCAATTATTTGAGCTGTTATGGTTGTTCCGATGTTTGCACCGAAAATAATTGCGATTGCAACAGGTAAGCTCATTACATCTGCTGATACAAATCCGATTATCATTACGGTTGTCGCGCTGGAGCTTTGTAATATTGCAGTTGAAAAAGCACCAACAAGAAGCCCCAGCAAAGGGTTTTTCCCGAGTATGGACATAATCGCTTTGATTCTCGCACCCGCAGCTTTTTTCAGGCTCTCGCTCATCATGTTCATTCCGAACAGAAAAAGAGCAAGCCCACCTAAAAGTCCGAAAATAATTTTCACATTTGTATTCATAAACACCTCGTTTGCATCCGAGTGTAGTTTATGAATGTTAGATTATAATGAAAAAAATGTTAAATTTGGGTAAAATTCTGTATTAAAAAAGCGCCCTAGTGCGGGCGTCCACATAACGAGGGATTGTACCGCCCGCGGATTATCCCGCTGTAGTTTCAAAAAAATTCGTATTTCTAGGCACATTTGCAAAATCTGTCGCTTATCCCGCACATCAGCGTAATCTGCACATTGAAAACAGGCAGATGTCGTTTATAATGTGGGTGTGCGTTAGGGCATGGAGCAGCTGCGAAGCAGGCCACTGGACTGAGCGAAGCGAGGGAAGCGGCTGACCGTT
>JAEEQG010000021.1 GCA_016285185.1 Spirochaetota bacterium | reverse complement strand
TTTCAGTTTACCGATATATTACAAAAAGACACTTGTATGGATTTGACAGACAGACTGATGCGGGAAAAGATTGAAGAAATAAAAAATTATGCTGAACAGGTTTTAAAACAGCCGCGTTTTGAACATTCCGTGAGAACAGCGGAAACCTGTATGGCTTTGTGCCGTAGATTCGGACTTGATGACGGCAAAGGATACCTTGCGGGAATCGGGCATGATATTTGCAAGCAGGAATCTGATATTGTAATTGTTTCCCTGGCTGTGAGCGATAATCTTCCTGTTTCGGAAGTTGAACGCAAAAAGCCCGCTTTGCTTCACGGCAGAGCTGCCGCAACGGTATTAAAGAATTATTTTGGAATAACTGACGAAGAAATTCTTGAAGCTGTCAGAAATCATACGTTTGGAAAGACGGGGATGTGCAGTCTTGCAAAAGTGTTGTTTATTGCGGACAAAATTGAACCCGGCAGAGAGCATATTACTGAGGGTTATTTGAAAAAATTTGACGGTATGAGCCTGAACGAAATGACATGCTCAATATTGCGTGAGAATATTGAATATGTAAGGTCCAGGGGAAAGCTTGTTTCGCAGGCTTCGTTGGATTTCTTAAACTCTCTGGAACAGGAGAAAGTAATATGAAACTTAAACTTGAAACAGGATTTTATTTTTTAATCATTATTCTTGTAGTTCTTATAGCTCTTTCCATTGTATTGTTTTTTTCGCTGCAGACTGATGAAGTTGCCGCTGTTCTGGAGAGCAACCAGCCGTTGAATATTCTTTTTATTCTTGAAGACGACAAACAACCGCTTTTTACGGACATTGTTCTTTATTATCCGCCGAATGAGCGCGGTGCTTTGTTTGATATTCCTTCGAATGTCGGTTTAATTTCTCCTTACTTGGACAGAATGGATAGAATTGATGCTGTTTATAAAGAAAAGGGATTGAACGCCTACAGGGAAGAAATAGAAAAACTTGTAGGAATCAATAGCAAAAAAGATGATAACCATATTCCGTTCACAATAGAAATGAATTTAAAACAGTTTTCAGCGCTGACTGATTTGCTCGGTGGCTTGAAGATGTTTATTCTTTCTCCGGTTGATGTGCCTGCGGATGAAAACAACAAGGAACGCTATCTTTTGCCGTCGGGTACTGTTCTTTTGGACGGCGCTAAAATTGTTGAATTTGTTTCGTACCGGATTCCTGAAGAAACTGAGGAAGCTGTTCAAAACAGAATGCAGAATATTTTGGTTGCTTTTTTGTATGCGCTTAGGGAAAAGCGTGATTTTATTTTACACAAGGATGTTTTTCCGCTTTTTTATAAAAATATGACAACAAATATGAGCAAAGAAACTGCTGCAACTTTGTTTTCATATATTTCAAGAATTGATTCGGAAAAACTTGTACCGCTGACTGTAGCGGGAAAATCGCAGATGGTTGACGGCAAAACGCTGTTGTTCCCTGATGAAGACGGTGGTATTATACGCGAGGTTTTTAGAACAACGTTAAGCCAGATTGTATCTACCGACGGTGTAGCCGGTGAACGCACTTATGTGCTTGAGGTTAAAAACGGAACAAATATTAACGGTTTGGCACGAAACACTTCCAACATTTTTAAAAGCTTTGCCTATGATGTTCTTGCGCCTACGGATGCAGACCGCAAGGATTATCAGGAAACAATCGTTATTGATCACATAGGCAATCCAAGAGTTGCAAAGTCAGTTGCCGATATCATAAACTGTTCCAACATAATTACGGAAGAAATTTCCGGTGATGAATCAACCCTGTATGAGGACAATGCGCTTGTTGACTTTACCATAATACTGGGTGCGGATTTTGACGGACGGTATGTTCGCTAAGGAGATAATATGAAAGATACAAAGCAGAAAGCACTTGAAATAGGTCATTTGATAGAAGATTACAAAGGTGAAGATGTAAAGGTTATAGATGTTTCCGAATTAAACAGCTGGACTGATTATTTTGTGATTGCAACCGTAAACAGTGCTTCGCACTGGAAAGGTATTTACAAGCATGTGAAGGACTATGTAAAGGAAAATGACCTTGAAATAAACGTTCCCAACCGGAAGCTTGCCAGCGGGGATGACTGGAATCTTATAGACATCGGACCGATTGTGGTGCATTTAATGTCGGCGGAAGCAAGAGCTTTTTACGACCTTGAAAAACTCTGGTACGGTGGTACTGTTCTTTAGAAAGCAAAAAAAATGTACCAAAGTTGATTTTGGTACATTTAGAAATCTTAGACTGTTTTTGGACTTTTTTATTAATTATTTAATGGATGAACTTGTTTATTCGTCGTCAAACTCTTCGTCATCAAAAAAGTCGCCGTCATCGTCTTCATCATCGTAGCCGAATTCGTCTTCTTCACTGAAGCCGTCAAGATCATCGTCAAATTCATCATCATCATAATCATCATCAGCAAATTCGTCGTCGAAATCGTCGAATGATTCGTCATCATCGTAATCATCGTCGTTTTCATCATAGTCATCGTCATAAGCATTCATAAAAAAATAATCTGCTTTAGCCGTTTCCTCGAGTAATTCGCTTTCACTGAACATTTAGACACTTCCTTTGTTGTTTGTATAAATAAAACATAGATTAGACCTATATGTTCTGTCAACTGTTTTTTAGAAAAAAAATTTTATTTTTTAAGTTTTTGGGCTGAATCCGTATTGTAAAAAATCCGTGCTTTTACTTGAAAATCTTTTGATTTACTTTTTTATCTTAGTGTAGTAAAATGGACAAAATAGGAATTTTATATGGGCGATTTACTAACTGACAGCGAATTTGAACAATTCCGAAAGCTTATCTACAAAGAAAGCGGCATTTCATTCTCTGATACAAACAGATCGATTCTTGACAGCAGGCTGCATGACAGACTGCGCAAAACCGGTCTTGCTACAATCAAGGAATATTATGACAAGCTTCAGAATGATGAAGAAGAAATGAAAGTTATGCTTGATTCCATAACGACAAATCTAACCCGTTTTTTTAGGAATCAGGCTCATTTTGACGCTTTGGTTAATTATATCCTTCCGGAGTTGATAAAAGTAAAAAAAGCTCAGAACAATACTTGTATTACTGTTTGGAGCGCCGGCTGTTCAACCGGTGAAGAGCCTTATTCCCTTGCTATGATTCTTAAGGACAAATTGCCAGCCCCATATACTTTCAAAATTGTAGCTTCTGATTTGTCCCTTACATCACTTTTGGTCGGACAAAAGGGATTTTATCCTGCAAGCCGTATTTCCGGTATTCCTGATGATTATCTTACCCGCTTTTTTACACAAAGTGACGGCGGATATCAGGTAAAAAAAGAAATAATGGATACAATCCGCTTTGACTATCACAACCTTACTCATGAAACCGGATTAAAAAATCTGGATATTGTATTTTGCCGCAACGTTCTGATTTATTTTGATGAAGCGGCACAGCTTGGAGTTATAAACAAATTTTGGGATTCCATGGCACAAAAATCCTATTTGTTTATAGGACATTCGGAATCTTTGTTCGGAATGAACACCAAATTCCAGTTCCTAAAAACGGACTGGGCATGTTTATATCAGAAAAACGTTTAAAGGAAATTAAAAAATGGATTCCATATCAGTTTTAATAGTTGATGATTCTGTATTGATGCGCAATCTTGTCGGCCGAATAATCGAGAATACTCCGGGATTGGAAATAGCCGACAAGGCGATGAACGGAATGTTTGCCCTTGAAAAAATTCCTAAATGCAATCCCGATGTAATTGTTCTTGATATAGAAATGCCGGTGATGAACGGTATAGAATTCCTTAAGGAACGAAAGAAGCGTGGAATTGATATTCCTGTAATAATGCTGTCCAGTATCGCCAAAGAGGGCTCAAGGGTTACAATGGAATGTCTGGAACTTGGTGCTGCTGACTTTGTTACAAAGCCGTCAGGTTCTGACTCTCCGGATATTGGCAATGTTGCCCAGCGTCTTGTTGAGCTGATTATAGGATATGGAACAAAATACGCGCTTGTTCATAAAAACCGCCATGTTTCAATTCCATTTCCTTCGCTTGCGGAAAAAGGTAAAACAACAGGTCTGCTCTCAAAGGTTGAAAAAAAGTATGCGCCTGTTACCCCTGTAAGAGCAAACGGAAAAATAGAGATTATTGCAATTGGAATTTCAACCGGCGGTCCGAACGCACTGCGCGAGGTATTTGCCAAAATAGATCCGAATTTGGAACAGCCGATTGTTGTTGTTCAACATATGCCGGCAGGCTTTACGGAAGAATTTGCGCGCAGCTTGAACCAAATTTGTCCGCTTGAAGTCCGCGAGGCAAAAGAAGGCGATATTGTAAAAAAAGGTCGTATTCTTATTGCACCCGGAAACAAGCACATTGTTGTAGAACGCAAACCGCTCGCAACGGTTGTTCATCTTACGGAT
>JAEEQG010000020.1 GCA_016285185.1 Spirochaetota bacterium | reverse complement strand
AAACGGAATAAGCACTAACTCCATACCGTTTTTAAGAACTGTCTTTACACAGCTTACCAGCTTAAGACGTGCCTGCAGCAGTTCTTTATCTTCTATACCGAGAATTGAACAGTCATGGTAAAAGGAGCTGAAAGCCTTTGCAATGCCGTACAAGACCGCAGTTATTTCTGACGGATCCAGCTTTTCAGCTGCACGGTGAACAGCCTCAGGATAATCGCCCAAAAGCTTGATCAGTTCCCATTCCAACGGATTTGTCAGCAACGACAAATCAGCCTTGTCCAAAATCTGTGTACCGGTTTCTTCCGCCTTGCGCAGAATGGAACAGATACGCGCTCCCATGTACTGCAGGTATGGGCCGGTATTTCCATTGAATGAAAGCGATTCTTTGGGATTAAAGAGCATATCTTTTGTAGGTGTTGCCTGTAAAAGAAAATAATGCAGAGCACCAAGCGCAATTTTTTCGGCAACGGCGGCGGAATCGCCAACAGCGGATTCCCTGCCTTTTGCGGTAATTTCTTCCAGAACATCATCACGGAGCTTGTCAATCAAATCATCCGCATCAACAACCGTTCCTTCGCGGCTTTTCATTCTGCCCTCAGGCAGATTAACCATTCCGTATGACAGGTGGAACAGCTTTTCAGCCCAGGAATAACCAAGCTTTTTAAGGATATAGAACAAAACCTTAAAATGGTACTGCTGCTCACTGCCAACAACATAAACCATCTGGTTAAAATCCCAGTCATTGTGTCTGCTTACGGCAGTTCCTATGTCCTGCGTTATATAAACGGAAGTTCCGTCCTTGCGGAGCAGAACCTTGAGCTGGTTTCCGCCTTCCTTGCTTTTTCCTACTGCTTCTGTAACATCTACACAAACAGAACCGTCTTCAGCCTTAAAGAACAGCCCCTTTTCAAGACCTTTGGCAATAATTTCTTTTCCGAGCAGATAGGTGTCGCTTTCATAATAAAACTTGTCAAACGATACACCGGTACGGTTGTAAGTAGCTCTGATTCCGTCAAAAGTCCAGCCGTTCATTGTTTTCCAAAGTTTGTGAACTTCGGGATCACCGGCTTCCCATTTTACGAGCATTTCTTCCGCCTGTTTGGCAGCTTCGGGATGAGCGGTTTCGGGCTTATCTTTTTCGCCTTTCAAATACTTGTCAAATTCCACATAACACTGACCCACAAAATGGTCACCTTTCATTCCCAGTTTTTCAGGGGTTTCACCTTTAGCTTCATGGAATAATTTGTATGCAAGCATAGACTTGCAGATATGAACACCGCGGTTGTTTATGATGTTTACCTTGAACACGTCGGCACCGGCGGCTTTAAGAATGCGCGAAACGGATTCACCGAGCGCGTCGTTGCGCAGATGACCGAGATGAAGAGGCTTGTTTGTATTTGGGCTTGAAAATTCAATCATTACACGGAGATTCTGCAAATACTTTTGTCCCGTTTCGTTCAGCGTTCCGTATTCTTCTTTTTGTGAACAAATATTTTCAAGTATCTTACCGGCTACGTTTTCTTTTTTAAGCTTCACATTAACATACGGTCCTACAGTAAAAAACTCACCTACAGAACCGGTCTTTTCAGGATTTGCATCCAATATTTTCAGTACTTCGGAAGCAATAACAGGCGGAGCCATACGGAACTGCTTTGCAAAAGCAAACATAGGAAAGCCCACATCCCCCATTTCGGGCTTGGGAGGCGTTTCCGCGGTAACAGAAGCAGAATCAATATCCGCTGTTTCAATGTTTTTTATTTTTTTGAATTCATTCAGGGCAAATGCAATCAAATCCCTGCTTTCTTGTTTTAAGTCTGCCATAACATAAAAAATATAGCAGAATAAAAACAGACAGGTCAATATTCAATATTTATCATAAAAAAAGGACTGCCGTTATGGCAATCCTTTTTAACAAACATATTATTGTTTTGCTGGTATTAGAAAACGATTACAACTTCGCCGTCAGGATAGCGTGATGAAACAAAGTCTTTGATTTTCTGGCTCTGGAGAGCTTTTACAAGTGCCTTAACAGCAGATTTGTTTTCGTTTCCGGCTTTTACGGAGATGATGTTTACATAAGGAGAATCCTTACCTTCAACAATAAGTCCGTCCTTTGTTGCGCTCAAACCGGCAGGAATTGCATAGTTTCCGTTGATAACAGCTGCGTCAACATCGTTAAGAATACGAGGAAGAGAAGCTGCTTCAATCTCGCGGAACTTGAGTTTCTTTGAGTTTGATTCAATATCAAGCGGAGTTGCTGTGATTCCGGCAGAAGCCTTCAATGTAATCAATCCTGCTGACTGAAGAAGAAGCAGTGCGCGTCCTTCGTTTGTAGGATCGTTAGGAATTGCGATTGTAGCACCGTCTGCAAGAGCAGAAAGTTTTGAAATCTTCTTTGAATACAAAGCAACAGGTTCAACGTGGATTCCGCCGGCGTTTACCAAATGATAACCCTTTTCTTTGTTGAAAGAATCCATGTATGGAATGTGCTGGAAGAAGTTAGCGTCAATCTGACCTGATTCAAGTGCTTCGTTAGGTGTTACATAATCTGTAAATTCAACAACCTTTAATGTGATGCCCTGCTTTGCAAGGTCATCCTTTACGAGATTAAGCATTTCTGCGTGTGGTTCCGGTGTTGCACCAACAGTCAGTACAGAACCTGCATCTTTTTTTCCTTTTGCAAAAACAGTTGCGCAAAGCAATACCGCAACAACAACTGCAAATACTCTTTTCATTCTTTTACCTCCGAATAAAAATACATATAATAAAACCCCAGGGCAGCCTTATAGTTACCCTGAATTTTTAGCCTATCTTTTTGCAAGCAGTCCGGAACTAATTTTTGTTCCTATAAACTGAATGACTTCTACAAGCACAAGAATTACGACTACTGCCGCAATCATTATATCCGTACGGAACCGCTGGTATCCGTAGCGGATTGCCAGGTCGCCAAGACCACCGCCGCCGATTGCACCGGCCATTGCCGAATAGCCTATTAAGTTGATAATCGTGAGCGTAATACCCGAAACAAGCGACGGCATTGCTTCCGGCACAAGCACCTTGACGATAATCTGCATATTCGTTGAGCCCATAGCCTTGGCTGCCTGAATAACACCCGGATCAACTTCCTTGAGCGAAGTTTCAATAATTCTTGCAACAAACGGTGCCGCCGCTATAGAAAGCGGAACAATCGTTGCCGTAGTTCCGATACTTGTTCCCACAATTATTCTTGAAAGCGGAAAAAGCAGAATCATAAGAATAATGAACGGGAACGAACGCAAAATGTTTACAATACGGCTCAAAACCTGATTAAGCACAGGTTTTGGCATTATTCCCGAAACAGGATCTGTAACACAGAGCAGAATTCCGAGCGGAAAGCCCAGTATCAGCGAAAAAAGCGTAGACGAAAAAACCATTGCAAGAGTTTGAAGTGTGGCGCTGCCAACAAGTGTAACAATCTGTTCCATTTTATGCGTCCTCCTCTACAATGATTCCGGATTCTTTCAAGTAAGCGAGCGCTTTTTTTACTTCGCCCTCCTCGCCCGAAATATCCGTTATCAGCGTTCCTATATCTTCCGAAGGCAGGTGCTGAATACCGCCTGCGCGGATATTGTATTCTATGTCAAACTTCTTGGAGAGCCGGCTCATTACAGGCTCGCCTGTCGCACTGCCGACAAAGCGCAGCGTGTATTTGCCGCCGTCTTCGGACCAGCGCAGCAACGAAGGCTTTTCCTGCCGACCTGCGTCTGCACTTATGTGCGAAAGAAAATCTTTTGTTACTTCAGACTTAGGATGCGAAAAGATGTCTGTTACAAGCCCCTGCTCCACAACTTTTCCGTTGTCAAGCACGGCAACCTGCTCGCACGCGTCGCGCACAACTTCCATCTGATGCGTAATCATAACAACAGAAAGACTCATCTTAGCCTGAATCTCCCTGATAAGATTCAGAATAGAATGCGTTGTCTGCGGATCAAGTGCGCTTGTTGCTTCGTCGCAAAACAGAATATCCGGCTGAATGGCAAGTGCGCGTGCAATTGCAATACGTTGCTTTTGTCCGCCGGAGAGCGTACTTACAGGTGCGGAGCCTCTGTCTTCAAGCCCTACGAGCTTGAGCATTTCTGCCACACGGTCTTTTATTACACTGGAGCGGGTTTTGCAAATCTCAAGCGGATACGCAATATTCTGCGCCGCTGTTCTTGAGCTGAACAGGTTAAAATTCTGAAAAATCATTCCGATTTTTCTTCTGCGCTGAATCAGCTCTGCCTTGGAAAGGTTATCAACCCGAACATCATTGTAAAAAACGCTGCCTTCATCAGGTGTTTCAAGCAGACTGACCAAGCGGACCAACGAAGACTTTCCCGCGCCGCTTTTACCTATTATTCCAAAAATCATGTTTTCGGGGATTTTTAAAGAAACCCCGTTTACGGCAGTAATACTGCCGGTGGAACTTGTGTATGTTTTTTTTAAGTTTTCAAGCGTTATATTCATTATAACCTCTGTAACCCCGTCATTTTTATGTACGTCATATTACACAAATACACAAAAAAACACAATTATCGGTTTTGCAACGCAAATCTTAAAAAGAGATATACACTTAATAACCTACTTTGTCAATAGGTTATGAGATAGTAATATGAAACTTAATTTACTTCCATCAGACTTTCTACAGAACACTCAAGTGCTTTTGACAGCGCAAGTACAGTCTCCGCTTTTGCTGCATTTATGCTTTTTTGCCCCTGCTCATACTGCTGGATTGTTCGCAACGGTACACAGGAGATTTCCGAAAGCTCACTTTGCGAAATCTCTGCTTCCATGCGAAGTCTTTTAAGGTTTGTTGAAACTTTTCGATTGTTATATATTTCAATCATCTTATCGCAGAATTCAGAAATGTCCATTTCATGATACGGATTGTACATCGCTAATATCTCTGTTATTGGAATCAGAGAATCTATCTGTTTAAAGCTTAGGTTTGTATACCACTGGAAATATGCCAAAGCCCAGCCAGTCCAATACTCAGGACTTCTGTTTGCGGCGGGGCGATATTCTTTTGCCAAGGAAAAATCTCCAACAACTTCAAGCGCAAGTTCCACTCCGGATTTTCCTGCAATTATAGAAGATTCGCCCTTTTCAAAGCGTTCTGATATTTTTGAAAGAAGAAACTTTTTATAAAAATCAGTCAGCTGTTCATTTAAATCATAAACCGCAAAATCAAGCATTAACGCAAGATTCGTTTGAGCTTTTAAAAGATAAGTTTTATCGTAAGCGCGGATCATCGCCCTTAATCTCCTCGTCCATAATCTGGACCATATACAGGTCACCTCGCTGGCGTTTGTTCCGTTCCACATCCAAATACTGGCGGCGTGCAGTTTTGTCTCTTAATTCTTTTTTTGCAAACCATTCAGAAGCTTTTGCAGTTTCGCAGCCCTCAAACCTGATTGCATCAAACGCTTTTTTACTTTTAAGCACAAACTGTGTACCAAGCTCACCAAGTTTCATGGCATTGCCCAGCTGCCGAACAGAGATAGTACCGTTTATAAAATCCTGCGCAAAAGAAAAATAGCTGTCATCAGCCCTGTAGCCGGTAATAATGTCATATTCTTTGTACGGAACAGCAAAGTTTTTTAAAATATATTCTTTTGCTTCGTGTGCAAGAGCCGAACCTATATCAAAAATCCTGTTTTCAAGCAAAACGGCAAGCCAGTTAAGAATTGTATACTGATTTGAATTTAAATTAAAAACAGTAAGCCCGTCTGTTTCAATTTTGTAGATGTTTGCATAGCCATCAGCGTCTTTTGAAACACCCCACTCTTTTGCCATGTTCAGTTCTTCGGTACAATAAAAACCCAAACCATAATCATTATGACCTTTTCCAAATCCAAAGAGAGGCTTTTTTATAATTTTGTCCGAACCATGATAAATCAGTTTTTTCATAAAAGTATTATACTCCCAAAGGAGTATAATACTCAAGGATTATTTTTAGGTCGGTTTTTGCAGATACAATTGCATTATTCGGTCGAAAAACGCAATGGGGTGCTAGAGAATCTCATCGAATGATAATAGCTTTAGTAACGTTTTTATGACGGTTACGGAGAAAATATGTTACGTTGTATATTCTGTGTAATCTATTCCGAATTGTTCCCTGAAGTTCATTACCAATCTTAGGTCTGTTCTTGCCCTGATAACGTATTTGTCATTGCATTCATCGCAACAACGAAATTTTTCACCGTCTTCTTTGTAATATATTGGCCAAGTGGAATTACCTATACCTTTGAAAGTCTGCTTACATAAAAAACATGTTCCGTGTTCTTTACCAAATACTCTCCTCATTCTCAAAGCAAAATCGGTTATTGTTTTCTCCATTTCTTTTTTTCATATACATAACCTGTTTCTATAACTATGCAAAAAATAATCACAAAAGCTTTTTAGGGAACCTTTTCCCAACATTAAGTCCTGAGCCATTTTGAGTAGTTTATAATGTTTGTCTGATTCATTTATTTTTGCATATTCCAAAGGAAGCACTCTCGTGTCCAAATTATCAAAATACAAAAGATCGGGATTTTCATTTTCCTCTTTTAGAAATTCAACCCAAAAAAGATTATCTGAAACACTTATATTTTGTCCTGTTTTATCAACTTCATCTTGAATATGTTTACAAATAAAAGCAGTTTGCGGATTTTTATAAGTGGAAAAAATACCAATTTGTGAATCTTCAATAGAACAGACTATATCCCCGTTTTTAAATGGATACGGAACAGGGATGAATGCCCGGGCAAAATTATCATATTTACCGAATTTTACAGGCTCCAGATGAACAGAAGAAATCTTCTGTATTTTTTTCTGACTGTTAAAAACTACATCAATTCGATTTTCATTATTCAGATAACGTTTATGAATAATAAACTCACCGTTATGACTCGGTTGAGTTGATCCAGTATCACGTTTATAAAGCTTAAAATAATTATCCGCATAATCAATTACTTTCTGCAAATCAGAAAACAATCTGTCATCATTAAAATATTCCGCGCATCCTGCATATCTGAAAGAAAACATAAAATACTGATTTTCTTCCTTGGTATAAAATTTCTTTTCCAGTTCTTCCTGAAATCTAATTCGATCTTCAAGCTGCCGGTTTAATTCTTTGTATTCATTATCATCCCTGATAACCTCTTGTATTAGCTTCCAAAACTTGAGCTTTTCTTCGTTTGTAAGCATCGGGTTTCTGTAAATCAAACCTGCCTGTTCAAACAGTGTAAAAACCTTGTGTGTTTTTTTACATTGAGCAAGTATATCTTTTGAAGCAATCAGTTTTTCCAATGGAATTAGTAATTCTGTTTTCATACGTTGAATTCTCCTTTTTGTGAGTTTTCAGATGATTTACAGATATATCTTAATCTGTGTGAAAATATTACTTTCAGTAAGGTTTATTATCTGGACCAAAGGAATAATGTTTTCTTCTACCAGGCAGTAAAAAGGCCATGAAAGTTCTTCTCCGAGTTCGGAATATCCGCACAAGCAGAAATTCTTTTTTACAGGCCTGTCTTCCAAAGTAAAAGGTCTGTCTTTGTCACAGCCAAAACTAAAAATATCAAATTCATCATAGTCCTCATTGCTGGAGCCAATTGGAACAGTACAGTACAAAGTGGCAGAAATATCATAATCAGGTTCGCCGCTCATCTTTTTTTCCGTTTCCTGTATTTTTGCAATCAGCTCAAACATCTTTTGGTAAAGCATGTCGTTGATCTCTAATAGTTTGGCAACATTCTCACTATTCAAATTAATTGATTTATTGGCAGCCATTACCTGTCTATTGCGAATAAAATGATTTTCCATTTTTAGCTGCCGGATTTTTTTATTGTTTTTATCAATTTGAGCCTGTCCGCCGGTAATATTCATAATTAGCTCCCTAATCAAAATGAATAAGCAGGCTGTAAAAATGAGTTTTTAAGAATCACATTCCTGCTGCAAATGAATATACAACAGGAGAATATCATTTAGTGAGATTGGATTATATGTTTTTATTTTTTTTTAAAATCTCTAAAACCGTACTGCCAAACCGGCTACAGGATAATACACAATTCTGGCAAGAACGTTTTTTTCTGCCAGCTGCAGCATTTTTTCATACAGGGCAAACTGCCCTTTGTATTTACCTGCATAATGTGAGCTTGCTTCATCCAGAATTTGAGTTTTTGTACCCGGAAAGGTTTTATAATCAACAAGGACAACACCGTCTTTTGTTTCCCAAAGAAAGTCTATGCTGCCGGTAACAATCTGCCCTTCCTGTAAAAACTTGAACGGAAGTTCGTGATATGTTTTTATGCAGTCTCCATATTCATTTTTCAAAAGAGAAACAAGACCATTCCATGAACTGATTATTTCATTCGGATTTGAAAGTACGTTTTCAAGACCACAGGATTTTATATACTCTGCAATTTGAGCCAAAGCATTATCAGCATAACTTTCAATAACACAGAAAATATTATGAATACAAGTTCCAACCACCTGCATATCAGCCACGCCGCCTAATGTTATGCGAGGACATAAGTTCTCAAAAACAACAGGCTCTATTTTGCCGCCTTGCGCTCCACTCGGCTGAATATCGCGTGGTTCATAATCTTTTGCATTTTCCTTGTTTTGAGGAACAAATACCATCTCATTCTGTTTTTTAAATTTCCAGTTTTCATCTGAAAGGTTAGAATCATCCTTGTAAAACATAATTCCGCTGCCAAGCAAATCTGCTTTTTCGCTTGCTACAAAATTATTACATACAGGCACACCGAAAGTTTCAAAACACAAAAGAGGATTCTTTTGGTTCAACGCAAAAATCAAATAATCCCGCGGGCGCGTCATTGCAACATACATAAGACGTTTTTCTTCGGCAAGAGTTGTTGTTTGTATTTTGCAATAGTCTTCGTTTTCAATAATCCGTGATTTAATTTCCTGAACAGGCACCTTCTTCTTTGTTCCGAATGTCCACGGCAAAACAGAAATAAGAATTTGAGAGTATAGATTTTCTTCGGTCGGTTTTTGTCTGCGTACAGTACGAACACCGTAAAAGCTTTTTCTGATTAATGAATCCTCTTCAATCGGGTTATTATCAAGCGAAAGAAGAATAACTGTTTCCCATTCCAATCCTTTTGAACCGTGGAAAGTGAAAAGACGAACACCATCTTCATCACCCAAGGTACTGATTCTTTCCTGTGAATAGGCAATAAAACCGTAAATCGTTGCAGGCAGCGACATTTGCAGACAATGTTCTTCGTATTTTTGTGCAGCTTCTATAATCGAATCAAAAACCTGCTCACTATGCGTGCTGCCGTTCCAGCTTTTTGCAACAGCACAAAGGTTTAATTCAATCACAAGAGTTTGAACCAAAGCCTTTACACTTAAATTTGTATAGGCCTTTTTACGCTCAAGCAATTTTTTTATCAGCGGAATATCACAAAGATAATCCGTATCCTTTTTTGATTCATCACAATTTAACGTTATTTTTTCATCAAGAATTCTTGCGGCATCGTATCCGGGTTCTGAAAGATATGCAATCTGTGCACGAGCCAGAGTATCCGTAGAATTTGCAATAAGCGACAGCAGCGCATTCAAGAGAACAAGTTCTTTTTGTTCTCCGTCACTACCCTCTTCGCGTAGAATAGGTATGTCGTATTTTTTTAATTCCGCGGCAAGAGAATCAAGAGAGTCATTATCCCTTGCAAGAACTGCAATCGTATTCGGCAAAACCCCATCCGCAATTTTAGCAGCGATTCGTTGAGCAAGAGATTCTGTTCTAAGCTGCTCATTCTTGCCGTCTATATTCCAGAACAGGAGATTTTTATCTGACTGTCTGCATTCGCGGTGTGCCTTGAGAGCAACCTGTGTTTCATCCAGAATATCAGAGAATAATGGAACAAAAGTTTTGTTCACCACATCAACGACAGGCTGCACAGAACGCCAGCTTGTATCAAGAGGAGGAAGTGCTTTGTTCCCATTATTTCCCTTTGCTATTATATCCGTTACGGCTTTTATAAGCTCCGTATCCGTTCCACGGAAGCCGTAAATTGCCTGTTTAAAATCACCTACCCAGATGCTTTTTTGAACACATTCAGAAAGTCTGTCAAAAATCTTGAGCTGAATCGGCGAACTGTCCTGAAACTCATCTACAAAAAGACATGTGTATGTTTTGGAAATATCTTCGCGTACTTCAGGGAATTCTTTCAAAAGCCTTAAAAGCAGAGTTTCCATATCAGTGTAGTCTATTACCTGACGCCTCTTTTTATATTCAGCATAATCCGCCCGCCATTTCTCAGCAAAATTAAACATAAGGGTAATAAACTGTTTCAGTGATTTTCTTACGGATTCAGTCTGCCACATCTTTTCCAGTTGCAACTGCATGGCAGTTTTTTGTTCCGTTTGACAAGCCTCAGTCTTGAATTTTTCAAGCGCAGATGCAAGGCTGTTGAAAAAAGAAAGCCCACGCTTTTTACTGCGGAGTTTTCTAAGCATTTCCTGCCCCGCAATCTTTCTGTTTTCTGATTCTCCTGATTGTTTTCCCTGCTCATTGATAAAAATCAGCTCATTCAGGAGTTCTGTAATTTCACCATCACTGATATTAATGCTAAAATCACCTGCATAAATATTTTCAACAAGAGAAAGCGAATATTCCCGGCTGGCAGAAAAATCCTGCATTTCGTATGCTTCGGCATATTCAACTATTTTGCTCAGAATCTCATTCCAAAAATCATAATTGATTCCATACTTTCCACTTTTGTATGAATAAGTTATGGCAAAATCTTCCGCAAAGTTTTTAAGAAACTCCAGCTCATCCTTTGAAGCAAGATTTGCAAGTGACTGACTTTTATAAAAGCCCACATCCTCATCGTTCATAACTTTTAAGCACGGACTCATTCCCAGCAAATACCAGTATTTGTTTATCAGCGAATTTGCTATGCTGTGTACCGTACCTATCAAAGCCTGATTCAAACGTTCTGCCTGCTCAAGAAGTCCTCTCTCATAGAGTTTTTCTTTTGCCTTTTCTTTAAACTCATCCGCAGCCTTAACTGTAAACGTTGTAAGAATTACGTTCTCAGGCAGAACAGAACCGTTTTGGATTGCATCTGCAAGTTCTTCTGTAAGACGATAAGTTTTTCCGCTTCCTGCGCTTGCACTTATATACTGAACATTTTTCACTGCCGCTTCTCCTTAAAAAGACCATAATTCGAATAAGCGTTGGCTTCCTTCAGACCCTCATCCGTAAACTTTAAAGGAACAAGCTTTTCTTTCTTTGTATCGTTCGCATAAGTCAAACTTTCCGCAGTCAAACCTTCACCCTCTTCTATCAAACCTTTTGTAATCTGATTTTTGCGGTATTTGTAGGAATTGCGGATTTCTTCAAGCAAATCGGTTTTTCGTTCATCGTCGTCTACATGTACCTGCAGCAAGTTTCCTTTGTATGCGTCAGTAGAGATAATCAGTACTTCCGGTAACAGTATGTAGGCAGCAGATACCGCCTTTTTATTTTCCATTCTGAAAATAAGTTCTTTATACAGGGTTGTCTGTATGGAACGGTTTTCTTCCAAGAGCTTTTTATAATTCTTGGTATTTCCGCTCCACTTAAAATCCCAGACAATAAGATTTCCACTTTTATCCGCAAGAATACAATCCGCATAGCCTTTTATAAGGATAGATCCTTCAAAGTCCATACACTCACTCTGCAACTGTTTTTCACATTCAACAACATGCAGATTATTTGTTTCGATTACATCCTTAAGGGCTGTAACACAATCACGCAGCTTTGACTTAAAAAGGCCGCATTCCATTTTGTTTTCATCCTGTAAAAGAACAGCACCGTTGGAAGCAACACAGTAATCAAAAATATCATCAAAAGACTGCTCTTTGCTGCTCATGAATGTTTTTTCTATTACAGCATGTGCAACTGTTCCTTCCGAAGTCCAAATCGCGGGTGCAGAATCAATTCCCTTTCCTCTGATTCCCGAAAGCTCAAATACATAATCAAAAGGATTGTAAATGAGTTTTTCAAGACCGGTAGGGCTTTGATACTGCGGAAACTTTATATGTTCTGCATTCTTTATCCGCAGGAACTCTTCACCTTCACTCATTCCGTTATCTGTAAGCTTTGGTTTGTCAAAATACTTTTTATCTGTTTCAGGGTTTTTGGTAATGTCGGCAAGATTCTTTATCTGTTTATTAAGCCTTATATAAAGAGAGTTTTTTACAACCGTCTGTGAACCTGTTTTATCGACCACAACAAGCGAGAGTTTTTCCTTTGTATTTGCAAAAGGCACAAGGTGTGCAAGTTTTATACATTTTCTTTCCAAGTTTTCCTCATACCAAAGCGGCGATTTTGAAAGAACTTCCTTTTCGTTTGCAAACAAAAAACCTGTACTCAAAGGTGTTTCATCATTATTGTAAAAATCACACCAGATTGTTTTTTGCGCAAAACCGCACATTGCGCCGGCATCCGTAATCATGCAGCGGCAGCCTTTTTCTGCATCGTATTGCTGTACGCTCATAGTTTTATTCAAACCGGCGATAAGAATTTCCAACTGAGAAGAATCAATCACAGGCTGTTCATAGGCTCCAAGAACAGCAAGAAGTGTGTGACACTGTGATTTTACATTTGACAGAACACTGGCTGTTTTTTCATCGTTTGAAGCAAAAATAATTTTGTTGCACCAAGCCATAAGATTATTTACAAACAAAACAATTTTATCAATTTCTATTTCTGTTCCACCAGGCTGTACATCAATATCAGGCAGAAACGCTTTAATCTGCTTTTTTATTTCTTCATCTTCAACTTTTGCAATAATATGACGGCACTCCTCATTGTAGTAGCCGCCGCGATAGATAATCTTTTCTGCGAGTTGTTTACGCAAACTATAATCCAATGGGCTCATCGGAACACAAAGCCATTCAACTATTGCAGAAAGCTTGAGAGGGCGCAGCAAAGATCCAAGTCCTGTTATTAAAATCTGACCTGTCTGCAAAAGACCGGGTTCTATTTGTGAACCTGAAACAGGCTTTCCTTCAAGACGAAGATAGTTATCAAACAGCCGGGAATTGGAATTAATCCATACATCAGCCGTGTCTTCAGGCAAAAGCGAAAGATAACGGAATGCCTCATCCTGATTTTCAAAATGCAGAATTTCAAAAGAACCGTCGTTTGCAAGTTCTACAGGTTCAGAAGAATCAGATGCAAGCAGTTTGTATACCTTTGCCAAATCGTTATCTGTATTTGCAGAACTATTAAAAACATCAACTGTAGCTCCGCGTTTTTCCAAAGCCTCCAGCAGCTTTATTTCAAGCGGTGCAAAACAATCTCTGTCAAAGGGAACTGTAATTTTAATATTGCTAGATTTATCGGGCAGTATATCAGGCAGTGAGCATCCATCTTTAATCTTTTGAATAACAAAAAGAATCTCTTCACCAAAAGACGGCGAATCAAAATACTTTTCAATGTCTGCAAGTGCTTTTATCCTCCTTGATGGAACGGAGGCCGCTTTGTCCCAGCCGAGAGCAACAAGGGAATCACGCCATAAAAGACATTCACGCGCCGTATTCAACGCATCCAAATCAAAGGACTTTATAAGAACCGAATCATGGACTTCTGTAAAATACTTTTTCATTGCAGAATAGTATTCGGTAAGTCTCTGCTCATCAGGCTTGCGTTCAAAGCAAATACCTGCATAAAGCTCAAGCGTATCAATTAAGCCCAAAGTATTTACAATCTTTTGATTGAACAGTGGTTTTTCCAAATTAACAAAAGTAAAAGACCCGAAAGCGGGAGAATAAAAAATCTGCATAGTTAATTTAATTATATCACGCTTTATTATCATTTAGTGAGATTGTTTTTCACAAATCTTGTGAGGCTTTTCCTGCTTTTTGCAAAAATCTATTACAGACTTTGTTCCGCGTGATTTACCATCCCAAAAGATGACTACCAAATCCGCGGCAAGAACCATCTCTTTGTTTCTTACAATTCCGGCTCCGCGTCCGTATTGCTTCCAGTCTGGTTTATGCTGTTCAATCACAAGATTATGTGATTCCGCCCATTGTTCCGCAATGGTATCTGCTCCTTTTGCACCACCGGAAATCAGTACAAGATTGGGATGTTCAGAATAAACTTTATCCAGCTCACCAAAAATGAGTTCTTTATCCGTAATAGTTCTTGAACCGCTTATCATAAGTTTAAAAGGTTCGCCGCTGTTTTGTGTTTTTTCCATATTAAAATCCATTTCCCTTGTCTATCAGGTATCTTGTTATTATTGCCCTAACGTTCCCTTCTGTTTTTTCAACTGCCTGTTGCAGAAAGTCTTTATGTTCTTCTATATAACGTTCAGCTTTGATAAAATCCGGCCACAGCGCCCTGCAATTATCAATAATGATTTCTTCCCCATAAACCTTTGGAGAAAAATAAGGAATGTGGGGACCGTGATATTTTAGACTTCCGAATTTGGATTTGTATTCAATGACAAAATCCTTTGTGCTATATTCAATATGCAATGCAACATCATATTGAACAAATACAAGCTGCTTTCCGACTGGACGGGCTTTTTCAGAATCATACGCATACTTCTTTCTTATAAAGTGAATAAACCCTTTGCCGGTGATAAATCCTTTCAGGTATTCCTGAATTGTACCTTTGTTCTTTATAAGAAAATCCATTATTGTTTCTATTTCAGAAGCGGTAAAAACGCATTTGTCTTTGCCTTCAATAATCTCAGGATTCTTTATTCTCATACAAAGCTCTTTGGAACTATCATACTCTTCTGTTTTATTCCGTCTGTTTTCAAAATGAATTGCCCCGTACGGTCTTAATCCAGGACCGCACTTGATATTGCACGGCAAACCGAATTCCGCGCCATGAATTACAATAAATCCATCTGTTTTTTCAACACACATGTTGTTCTCCTTTTAGCCGGTATAATGCCCCGGCAAGTTGGAATAAATCCAGCATAAGAGAATTATTAAACTACATCATTATCATTTAGTGACATTACAAAAAAACTGACTTTTTCTTTCATTTGGTGATATAATCTTCTCATGGCAAAAGAATCAAAAGAAGATACACGGCAGTCCGGCAAGGAAATCTTCCGCTTATTTCAGCTTGACGCATTGTTTCAGGAAGAAAAATACTATTCCATTGATGACCTTACACAACGGCTCGAAGTTTCGGCGGCAACGCTGAACCGCGATTTAAGAAGGCTCAAGGATAACTATAACGCTCCTTTGGAGTACAACCGCACGTACGGCGGTTACCATTATACAAGCAGACTGTACAAGTTTCCGGCGGTTTTTGTTACCGAAGAAGAAATGCCCGCATACGGCATAGTAATGAAACTCTTTGAGATTTTTCAGAACACACCGCTTTATTCACCTCTTTTGAATATCTGCGAAAACTTTGAATATCCCGTAAAATCAGAGATGATTGACGTAAACCAGATTAACTTTAAGAACTCACACCTGCAGGAAAAACAATGGTTTGAAACACGCATAGTAATGGCAAAACGCGTGCCTGACACAGTAGACGAAGAAGTTTGGAAAACAATTCTCTGTGCATTAAAAGACAACTATCCGCTCCAGTTTGACTACGAATCCGTAAACAACAATCAGGAATCCGAGAACAGAACCATTGAACCGTGGCAGCTGATTTTTGACCGCGAGCAGTGGTACCTGACAGGCATGGCAAGCAAATGGGACAAACCCGACGAAAAAACCGAACGTACTTTTGTAGTTCCAAGAATGAAGAACCTGCGTCTGATTAAAAAGCATTTTTCCCTGCCGGCAGAAGCAGAATGGATGCACGAAAAATATACACTCGGCTTTTTTGGCGTTCAGACAAACGGAGAAAAAGAACTTTGCAAATTTATTTTTCAAGGTTCTGCCCTCTATTATGCGCAGGCTGATTTTGCCCCCGACAAGCAGATTCAAAAATATACAGGCCCCATCCCTCACAAAGACGATGCAATCCTCGTTACATTTACCAGTAACCAATGGCCGGGCATATTCCGCGACTTTTTTTCCTACGGCGGAGACATTATTCCGCTTGCCCCGGAAAAACTGGTACAAAAGTGGAAAGCCAAAGTTCAGGATATGGTAAAATACCTGTAATTTTTTTATCTTTTTTCTCATCCAATATCACTAAATGATAACAGCTTTATGTATCATCACCTTTTGAGGTGAATAAAAACCATGAGTAAAACACACAAACTACACACCCATAAAGCTCATAGTGATAAAAGGAGTGATTTCCAAAACAAAAGCAGAAAGACAAATTTCCGTATGCGTATAAAAAGCATCCTGAAAAAGAGTACTGATTATGAGGAAATAACCCTGCCACTTGAAAAGGAAATCATCACAAAAAAAACAAGCACCGGTTACATAAGCCCGATTGATACAGAAGCAAGTCTGATAAAACAAGTGCTTGCCCGCAAAAAGGCTGTTATGAATGGGTATCCGGCAAATGTATGGTGGTTGTTTCATCGTTTAGACAAGATACTAATAAATGCAGCAAAACAAAAAGATTCTTCACACAAAGCTTGCTCATCATCAGAAAAAATTGACAAAACCTACTATTTACAACGTAGCTTTCAAATCCTTTCCGAAGAAGAATTAGTGAAATGTGTTCACAAATACTTTGCAAGCAAGGGCGGAAAGCAGAAGTAACTCACACTACGGCTGACCGTTTGTGGTTTCATAACAATGGGCTTATTCAGTAGAAAAACACAAACAAATATTTTTTACTTTTTTCCCCGTCCATTATCACTAAATGAGATTTTCATCCTGTACCTTATACTCATAAACCAATTCTAAAGGAGTCACGGTATGGTAGAGTTTCGTAATGATGGTAAGAATGCGGAAGTACAGTATTCATTCACAGATTTTGATGAGCGCATCGGAAAGGTTTTTGAAACAGCATGCAAACAGTTGTTTGAAACAATAAAAGAGCCTGTTTTGCAGGAATGCAAAACGCTGCGTTCTATCGTAGAAGAAGTGGCATCGCAGGATGAGTTTTATGGGGACACCTTTGATGAACAGTCTTTGTTCTGGAATTATGGCAAGGATGAATATAAGGAGTGTTTGGAAAGAGACCTTGCCCGTAAGTTCTCTGACTTCATTTTTGACTTTTATAAGGAAGAATGCTTTCCGCGCGGCGTAATGACTAAAATTCAAAAGCTTGGTAATGTTGGTCGCAACAAGATCGAAAAGAAGCTTGCAGAACGAAAGGACTACACTCATTTTAACCTTGCTTTCCATAAATCATTTTTATCTTTTGAAGATATTGCCCGCTTTGATGACAGAAGCGTCCAAAAGATAATTCGTAATATCAATAACACTGATTTGGCAGTTGCCCTTAAGAATTCCAGTGATGAGTTGAAAGAAAAAATTGGAAGTGTCATGAGCAAACGTGCAAAACAAGAGCTTTTTGAGGATATTGAATATATCGGGCCAGTTTTGAAACGCGATATTGTAGACCGTCAGCAAAAGATTCTACAGGTGATGGAAGAGCTCTATTCCTGCCATGAATTAGCCTGGGGCGATGATTGGGTAAACTAAATTGCGTCATCCGGTCGGATTTTGCAGATACAAGCGCATTATCCGACCGAAAAACGCAATTAAACTTGCAATATTCGGTCGAATAATGCAAATGAAGGTGTCAAGATTATTTCTTCTTACTTAATCTTACAAAATTATCAAAAATATGCTATGATAATCAAATAGGAGGTACAAAATGAGAATGATAACAAAAGAGCAAATAAAACAGTATGAAAATTCCAACGATGTTCTTTCTTTCATCTTGAACACTCCCAAACCAGATTTTACAGAACTGAACAGACTTTCAAATCAGTTTGAAGAATCCATGCGTAAAACACACGAAGAAGACCGCAAGAAAATCGCAATGGCGGTGAAAAACTAATGATAGTTGAATTTTCTCTACTGGACACAGAAATGTATTCTCTGGAGCATATAAACGATTCATCCGAGAATACATTTCTTATAGAACAGTTTGAAACAAACGATAATTCTCGTGGACTTGAATACTATCTAAAAGATATTGCTTTATATGACGAAACTCACAATTTAAGCCGCACATATCTTGTAAAAGATAAGACTACACAAGAGCTAACCGGATATTTTTCTCTTAGAACAGGTCTTATTACTCGGCAAGTACAGGATGACAAATTTGATTCAATTCCAGCCATTGAACTAGCCAATTTTGCCGTCAATTCTGATTACAAAAAGAATCATCCTGACATAAAGCTACTGGGATTTTATATATTCAAAAATTTCATAATTCCAATAACAGAATGTATTAGCAAATATCTGGGAGTTCATGCGTTGTATATCTATGCGCTCCCGAATGACCGCCTTATAGATCATTATGGCAAGATGGGATTCTCCCGGCTTCCGCCAGAACAAGAACAGTTTGTGCAATTCCATGTAAAGCCAAAATATGATGAAGGGTGCATTTTTATGTATCAAGTTTTGTAATTAAGAGGCACTTACTACAATCTGCAACATTCTTTCCATTGCGCCGTCAGGCAAGCGGTCTGCTGACCGTTTGCGTTTTCAATGCTAAGGATTGGGAACTGAAAAAGTACACCTGCCAATTTCTTCGCTTGTTTTTTTTGCGACAATCAGTTCACGACGGAACATGCCACTTTCTTCATTTTTGTTATTTTCATTGTGAATATAAATAATGCTATCCGCATTATACTCTACAAACAAGCGTTTAAATTTTCTTAATAGCTCTAAGTCTGACCTAGGAACTGATAAATCAACCTCAGATAAACAAACGATGGGCACACTGAGTTCTTGTGCCAGGGCTTTTAATTTCATCATTATTTCCGTCATTCTTTCATAATGACGTCTATAACCATCATCATCTACCCTAATACAAAAACTATTATCAATAAAGACAATAGTTTGCTCTTGCTCATCTTCATACACACACTGCCTTACTTTATCACAAAGCTCATCAATTTTAATATATTCGATGGAATCGAAGAGATAAATAGAATCACAAACAAAATCTGCGGAAAAAATGATTTGCCCGGCTTTATTTTTTGTATCTAAATCTTTCACACAACCAGTACAGTGTTTCCTCGATAATACTTCGGCAAGTAAATTAACTGATTTTTGATTTCTCACACCGTGAGAATAAAGAACTGGTTTTACAGTATTATTCTTAATTAAACTTTTAATGACAGCAAAAATAAATGTCCCTTGTCCTGCATGGATTTTTCCATTCACAATTGTTAATTCACCCGGAAAGAATCCGCCGGTAAGTTCATCCAATTCACTAATTCCAGATTTTACTGGAGGCATTGTTTGCATATTTATCTCCTTGCAGCCTTTATAATGCCGCAGGAGAATCTCATTTAGTGAGATTGTTCCCTGCCAAAAGTTTTATCCCTTTTCCCCGGCCAATATCACTAAATGATAACAGCTTTATGTATCATTCCCATGTTTCTTGCCGCGTTGAGCAGCGGAAAACCAGAGGTAACGGATTAGTTTTACAGGTATAATGTTCAGGTTTTATATCTGAATAAAATTCTATGAAAAGATGAAAACCTGTTATACAATGATAGAATAATCGATCCACCTGGATTTTATATGAACACTTCCGTTTGTAATAATATAAGAAAGACGGATACGGAGAAAATATGTTATATGCCGTCTGCACAAAGATAATATTGGAGGAAAAACACAATGGGATTTGCACAACCAATTTCAATTAAAAACGCAATTGATAAAATTCATGAAAAAAAATATTTGCTTCCTGCAATTCAACGGGAATTTGTTTGGAGTACAGAACAAATAGAAACTTTATTTGATTCTATAATGCGAGGTTATCCAATCAGTTCATTTTTATTTTGGGAAGTAACTGAAGAAAACATTCCAAAATATCAATTCTACGAATTTATAAGAAATTATCACGAAAGAGATAATATTCATAATGAGAAAGCAAACTTAACAGGCGAAAAAAGTATAACAGCAATTCTCGATGGACAACAAAGATTAACATCTTTATACATAGGCTTAAAAGGCTCGTACTCCTATAAAATGCCAAGAATGCGATGGGATAATGATTTAGCATTTCCTAAAAGAACTTTATGCTTAAATCTTCTTTCTAAAGCAAATGATTCTAATCTTGAGTATGATTTTGAATTTCTAACAAATGAAGAGCGTTCTAAAAATGATGATGAACATTTTTGGTTTGAAGTTGGAACTGTTTTATCTTTCAAATCACCTGGTGATGTAAATAATTTTTTGATTGAAAATGACATCTTTACAATGGAAAAAGAAAAAGCGCATTTTGCAAATGACGCTTTATATAAACTTTATTCAGTTATAAATGAACCATCTATCAATTTCTTTCTGGAAGAAAGCGATTCTTTAGACAAAGTTCTCAATATATTTATTCGAGTAAATAGCGGTGGTACACAATTAAGTTATTCGGATTTATTGCTTTCTATAGCCTCTGCCCAATGGGAAGAAAAAGATGCACGTGAAGTAATAACCGAATTTGTGGATGAAATAAATAAATTTGGAGATGGATTTAATGTTAATAAAGATTTCATTTTAAAAACTTGTTTAGTATTATCAGATTTTAAGGATATTGCCTTTAAGGTTGATAATTTCAATCAAGATAATATGCTGAAAATCGAGAAAAACTGGGATGCTATTACAAAAGCTATAAGACTTTCATATAATCTATTAGTAAGTTTTGGATATAATCGCGACAGCTTAACTTCAAATAACGCAGTTATTCCTATCGCTTATTATTTATTAAAGCAAAACTGTCCTGATAATTTTGATATATCGCAAAAATATGAAGATGATAGGAAAGAAATATTCCGATGGTTAGTATCTGCGTTGTTAAAGAAAGTGTTTAGTGGACAACCGGATAATGTACTTCGTCCTATACGCGAAATAATTCGAACATCAAATTCGATTTTCCCAAGACAAGCAATTTTTGATAAACAAAAGGGAACTTCAAAATCATTTACATTTGATGATGATGAAATTGATAATTTATTCAATTATCAATATGGAAATGCTTTTACTTATTCAATTTTAGCTACAATTTATCCATCTCTTAATTTTAAAGGAAAATTTCATGAAGACCATATATTCCCCAAAACTCTTTTTAAAGAAAAAAAATTAAGAAAGATTGGAATTCCAGAAGAAGATATACCTTTTTATTTGGATAACTATAATTGTCTTGCAAATTTACAGTTATTGGAAGGTATTCCTAATCAAGAAAAATCAAAGCGCATGTTTGATGAATGGATTATAGAAACATATCCAGATGAAAATGATAGAAAAGTGTACATGGAAAGAAATTATATTCCAGATTGTTCACTGGATATAAAAAACTTTAAGGAATTTATAGAAAAGCGAACAGAATTAATTACCAAAGCTATAAAAAATAAGCTTAAATAATTAACCGAAAACTTTAACTCCGACAGCGGCTTAAGCCGCTGCAGAAAACCAGAGGCAACGGATTAGTTTTACAGGGATATTGATTCAGCATAGGGGTATGGGAAAGATGAGTTTGATAAGGATTTAGATGATTTGATTCAATCATGAAAGAATTGAATTATTAAAAATCTTGATAAACCGTAATTTTTTATCATCTAAAACTCTATACTGTTTTATAATAAAAATAATAATGCAAGTTAATTAGACAAAGCTCTGGAAACGTTATAAAGATAAAGGTTAAGTGTCATAATTTGACACTTATTAATGATATACTTAAAAAACTGGAGACAAAATATATGATTTCAAAACAGGCACTTGGTAAAACACTTTGGACAATGGCTAATATCCTCTACGACAAGGTTGATGATTATAAATCTTATATCTTGCCTTTACTTTTTTATAAGAGGCTTTCTGATAATTACCAGTGGGAAGATGAAAATAATATAAAACAGTTTGTTAAAGAAAATGGACGTGAACCGACAGCTGCTGAGAAGAAAATTATTTTAAAAGATAAACATGACTTTATTATTCCAGATGGTTATTTTTGGGAAGAAATACGAAGTGCTCCTACTGACCAGAAGAATGAAAAACTTGAAAAAGCTTGTGACAAAATTGCAGAAGTAAATAAGGATGCAAACGGTAAACAATACCTTAAAGGTATTATTGATTCATGTCGCTGGAATGCACCGGCTCAGGACGGTTCTGGAAAAAAGAAGCTTGACCCTGATGTTTTATCATCTCTTATTAGTTATTTGAATCCTGTAGATTTGAGTAATAAAAATGTAACTGTCGATGTCCTTGGTGATGCATATGAATATCTTATCAAAAAGTTTGCAGATGAAAATAAAGGAGGAACTGTTGCAGGACAATTTTACACTCCTCAGCAAGTTGTAGATATAATCGTAAGATATTTGAATCCTCAGAAAGGTGATTCTATTTATGATCCTACATGTGGTTCTGGTGGCTTTTTGATTAATGCTGCTCACTATGCGCAAGAAAAATACAACAATAAAAAAGCTGTTCGTTTATTTGGTCAGGAACTTATTCCTAATACCTGGGCAATAGCAAATATTAACATGATTCTTCATGGATTAGATGCTCAAATAAAACGAGAAAACACTATCTTACATCCACAGTTTACAGAAGATGATAATGATCTTGTTGTAAAAAAGTTCAATAAGGTAATGGCTAATTTCCCTTTTAGTCAACCAAACTGGGCTGGTAATGGTGAAGTAAAAAAAGATAAAAAAGGAAAAGAAGAATTAAACAAAGATGGAACTCCAAAATGGGAATATAAGAGTGACTGGTCTGATCCATATAATCGTATGATTTATGGTATGCCTGAATATTCAAACGGTGACTTTGCATTTATTCAACATATTGTAGCTTCTCTTGATGAAAATGGAAAAGCTGGTATTGTTTGCCCTCAGGGAGTTTTCTTTAGAGGACAGCCAGAAAAGACTGAAGAGGAAGACGGACAAAGTCGTAAAGCTGATAATGAGTATCTTATTAGACGTAGTTTCTTACAAGGAATTGCAGAAGATGGAAATTTTAAGCAAGTAAAAAATATAATTGAGGCAATAATCTTCTTACCAGGAAATCTTTTTTATGGAACAACAATTCCAGGCTCAATTTTATTTATCAACAAAAATAAACCAAAAGAACGTGAGAATAAAGTTTTAATGGTTTATGCAGGAAAAAAAGGATGGTATAGAGAAGATCCGAATTTAAATGTACTTGAACCTCAAGATCTTATGCGCATTTCTACACTGCTTGAAAGTTGGGGCGATAAGGATGTAGCACAAAAGTGGATAAACGAGCAGAAGGTACGTTTATTCAATAATATTCAAGATGATTTGGACTTTGAAATATTTGAACTTGAAGAAGATTGTACTGTAGACAATAAAGAAAGATATGAAAAATTAGAAGAAACTAAGAAAAAAATTGAAGAAAGGATAAAAGAAGGAAAAGCACCTAAAAAAGCTGATAAAGATAAAGCTGAAAAACTTGAAGCTGCAATTGCTAAACGAATAGCAGAAAAAGATACCAACATAGAAATTCAGAAAGAAATTGCACAGAGAAAAAGAATGGCAATTGAAGATGTTGAAAAAGAATTGATTGAAGTTCTAAGCAATCCTGAGCTTTCAAAAAGATACTTTAGTGTAGTTGATATGGAAGAGATTGAAGAGAATGAATTCAATCTTAATATACCTCGCTATGTTGATACATTTGAGCCAGAAGAAGAAATTGATTTGAACGTAGCAATAAAAGAATATAATAATTTTATTGAATCAGAAAAAAAATCAAATGAAGAATTAAACTTATTGCTTTCTGCTTTGGAGTAAGAAAATGAATGATTGGAAAGAAAGTAATATAAAATCGTTAGGTACTGTCTTTACGAATAATACATTTAGCAGAGATTGCTTAAATTATGATTCAGGAGAATATCAGAATATCCATTATGGTGATGTACTCATTACTTTCTCTGATGTAATTGATGCAAATAGCCCATTAGTGCCGTACATTAATTCTAATGAAACTGTTAAATCAGATACATTCATCGAAGACGGAGATATTATAGTTGCAGATACAGCAGAAGATGAAACTGTAGGTAAAGTTTGTGAAATTCAAAATGTTGGAAAAAGAAAAATTGTTTCTGGATTACACACATTATGGTATAGACCAAACAAAAACGAATTTGCTCCTAAATATTTGGGTTACTTATTAAATACTTTTGAATGCCACAAGCAACTTGTAAGGAAAGCCCATGGTATAAAAGTTTTATCAATTAATAAAGGAGATTTCTGGAAAACAATTATTAAATACCCTGCTTCTTTAAATGAACAAAATGCTATAGCTGGTATTATAAGCAAAGTTGACCAATGTATTGAAAATGCACAGAAAACAATTGATGCTACTCAAAAGCTAAAAAAATCTTTAATGCAGAATCTTTTGACAGGTCGTATGAAACCAGATGGAACAATGCGTAAAGATAATGAATTTTATGACCATCCAAAAATGGGAAAGATTCCTATTGGATGGGAAATCAATATATTAAAAGATATCTTTACAATTAATGATGAATCTCTTTCTTCAAAAACAGATCCAAAATTTAAATTTAGATATATTACAATTGAAAGTATAAATACTGAAAACATAGATTATGAAAATTGTCCAACATATAATTTTGAAGACGCACCCGGCCGAGCTAGAAGAATTATTAAAGATAATGATCTATTAATTTCTGGAGTAAGACCAAATTTAAAGGGGTTTGCTATTTATAAAAAACCTAATGATGAGAATTGGATTTGTACAACAGGTTGTTACGTATTACGAGCTAAAGAACAGCAAGATTATAGATTCTATTTTTATCAAATATTAAGTGATATAGGTGCAAGTCAATTTTATGGATGGGTTTCAGGGACTAACTATCCTGCTATTTCTGATAGGGATATAAGAAGATTAAAACTATATTCACCAACTAATTATGAAGAACAAAAGGAAATAGCTAATAAAATTGACCTTATTACAAAACAAATAACTGAAAAACAAAATAAAATAAATAAACTTAAAATATTAAAAAAATCACTTATGCAGAATCTTCTCACAGGTAAAATACGAGTTGATGTAGAAAAAATAAATCATCTTCTGGAATCAATGAAATAGAGGTATAAAATGGCAAGCAAACTTACAGAAACTATCAATGTAGAGTCAACTGTTGCCGGATGGCTTGAAAAAATGGGGTGGACTTTTAAAAGTTCAGAAGATTTGAAAGCCTATCAGAGACCAATTACGGTTGCATATATAAAAGAAATTCTTGAGGAAAAAGTATTATCTATAAATTCAATAGAGAAAGAAACCGCCGAACAAGCTATTTATACCCTTAATTCATGTGGATTAACTTCTCATATAGAGATGAATAGGGATTTTATTGAAAAACTACAGCACGGTATAACAGTACAAGAAAAAGGTGAAAATAAAACAATACAATTTATTGATTATAATAACATATGGAACAATTCATTTATCATAACTCGACAATATATAGTAAAAGATGGAGATGAAATTCGCCCTGATATTGTATTGTTAGTTAATGGTATTCCTCTAATTGCAATCGAAGCAAAACAATGTGCTCGAAAAGGGACAAACTGGCTTGAAGGCGTAAAACAATTTGCATTATATGAACCAAAAGCTTTGAATTTTTATTGTTGCAATCTTTTTGGTGTTGCATGTAATGGACGAATAGCCAAGTATGGAGTTCCAGGAGCTTCTTCAACTTATTTTAATGAATGGAAAGACACAACGATTGATAATACTTTTGATAATCCTATTCTAGAGCCAACTAATGATCTTGTAGAAACTTATATCGATGAAAAAGATGGGCTTCCTCATTTTAAGGTAGCCACAATGAGTAATGGCGATATCCTTGAAAAAATGAAGATGACTATTATTGGATTATTACAACCTGCAAGAGTTTTAGATATTCTTAAATATTTTGTAGTTTATGAAAAAGACCAGACTTCTGGAAATATAATTAAGAAGGTTGCACGATATCAACAACTTAGAGCTGCAAATAAAATTACAAGCCGTGTTGTTGATTCAAATCTTGAGTCTGGTGTTGTATGGCATACACAAGGCTCAGGAAAGAGTCTTACAATAATTTTTACTGCTCAAAAACTATGTAAGCAATCAGAACTTAATGATCCTACTATTTATATTGTAATTGACCGTAAAGAATTAAAAGATCAGCTTGGCGATAACTTTGAAGATTGTGATTTTGGTAATGCCAGAAAAATTACTTCAATAAATGACTTGAAAGGTATTATAGATAATAAACCAGCTGGTATTTATGTAACTACGATTCAAAAGTTTCAGGAACTTGGAGATAGAATTGATGACCGTGAAAATGTAGTCGTACTTATTGATGAAGCTCACAGAACAGAATACGGTGATTATCAAATGGAACTGCAGCACTGTCTTCCAAATGCGAAACGATTTGCATTTACAGGAACACCTATTCCAAAAACTCATAAAGAATTTGGTGTAGTAAAAGAAGGAAAATTTGAAAACTATATTGATAAATATAGTACAAAAGATGCCATTGAAGATGGAGCAACTGTCCCAATAAAATATACACTTGGCCCTATTGAGTATCAACTCGATAAAGAAAAACTTAAACAGGGGTATGATGAAATAACTGCTGATTTAGATGAAGATGAAAGAAAACAAGTTGAACAGCAAGTACAACCATGGAAGACTTTCTTGAAAACTCCTGAGCGAATTGCAATACTTGCAAAAGATATTGCAGATGATTTCAAAGCAAAACTTGAACCTCTGGGATATAAAGCCCAAGTTGTTGGCTGTGATAAAGAAGCCTGTGTTTTGTATTACAATGAACTTCTTAAATATTTCGATAAATCTGAACTTCAAATTATCTTTTCAAAAGGTAATTATGAAGATGTAGAAAAATACAAAATGTGTTCTCCTTTCTATATTGAAGATACTGAGAAGAAAAAATTTGTAAAACAATTCAAGAATAAAATTACAGAAGAAGAAAAACGAAAAGGAAATAATCTTAAGATTTTTATCGTTTGTAATATGCTTCTTACTGGATTTGATGCACCGATTGAACAGACAATGTATTTGGATAGTCCAATTAGAGATCATAACCTTTTACAAGCTGTTGCAAGAACTAATCGTCCTTATGTTGATAAGGCATCTGGAATTACAAAACTTTTTGGTCGTATTGTAGATTATGTCGGTGTATTCCAAAATTATCAGGATGCATTAAATTATGATCCAGATGATATTGAAGCATACGAAGATACAGAAGCATATGTAAAGAAATTTCCAGAAATTTTGGAAACAGCTTTTGAGCATTTTAAGCATATTAAACTTGAAGATACTTATGAATGTACAATGGCTTTGCTAAACTGCTTAAGTGAACTTGATCAGGCAAAATGGGAAACAGAGTTTCATAATGTTGTTCAATTTTGGGAAGCCATATCTCCGGATCCTTTCTTATGGGATTATAGAGATAATTATCTTTGGCTATGTAATATTTATGAGCTTTATCTTGAAGAGTTTAAACGTTCTAGTTTTGATGCTTCTGAATATGCAGCTAAAACTAGAAAGCTTTTACAAGAATCTGTAAGGCTTCTTAATTTTAAAGGTCATTTACCAGAAATTACAATTGATGCTGATTATCTTAATAAACTGAAAGAAACAAAACTTTCTCCAGCTGATAAAGCGGAAAAGATTATTAGAGATATTCAAACTATGATTCGAATGAATTCAAGTTATAGTTATGTATATGTTGAATTCCAGGAAAGATTAGATGATTTGATCCAGAAGAAACAAAACGAATTGGAAGAAATTGAAACAATTCTTGTTCAACTCGGACAACTTTTTACAGAAGTAGATGAGGTAATGGCTCTTCCCAAAAAGATGGGATTTGATGATATGGGAAGTTTTGAAATTTATACATTAATAAAGAATCAGAAAGAAGGTCTCAAAGAGACTCAAATTAGTGATTATGCTAAAGCTTGTAAGGAAAAAATTGATAGTTTAATTTTTACTGGATGGCAAGATATGCCTAATAAAGCTAAAGAGATTACAACGGATCTTAAACTTTTGTCTGCTGATCCTGATTATGAAGAAATGCAATTATTTGAAGATGAAAACCTCTTTAATCAGATTCAAGGAATACTCTTAAAATACTATAAGATAAATTAATGAAACTTCAAGAGAATTATATAGTTGAAAGAAGAAATGTAAAACATACTCGCCTTATAGTTACAGATGACTGCAATGTATTATTATATGTTCCTCTTTCTACTGATGATAAAGATATAGAAATGATTCTCTCAAAACGACAGATGTGGATTGAAAAAAAATTATCATTTTTCAGAAATCGAAAAAAAATTGAACTTGCGAGAAATGAACTTCTTTTATTTGGTAAACCTTTTACATATATTTATGATTCAAAATGCCGTGGTAAAGTACAAATCAATTTTGATTCAAAAGTAATTACTACAAAAAAGCAATTATTAGATAAAACAGTACAAGAACGGTGGTATAAAACTTATGCAAAAGATTATTTTACGAAACGAATAAATTTTCTTTCCAGTGCTTTGAATCTTAAATATAATCAGCTTTTTATAAGAACACAGAAAACAAAATGGGGAAATTGTACAAGTGAAAAGAATATTTCTTTGAACTGGAAGCTTATAAAATGCCCTGATTATGTAATTGATTATGTTTGTACTCATGAACTATGTCATACAAAAATTATGAATCATGGAGTTCAATTTAAAACTCTACTAAATTCATTATGCCCTAATGTAGATAGGGCTCAAAAATGGCTGAATGATTACGGATATTGTTTGTAATGTGGAGGTAAATATGCTGCCAGTTGCAATAGCTGAAATAAAAGAGCAAATTCTCAATACCGTTGATGTATCCCAAATATATCTTTTTGGCTCTTATGCACGAGGTACTCAAAATTCTCATAGCGATTATGATTTTTTTGTAGTCATTCCAGACGGCTCTATGAGACCACTCGAAGCAATGCAAAAATATACTGTGCACTCGCAAAATCTCCTATGACAGTTCCTGTTGATATCCTTGCTTCCTATGAAAAAGACTTTGAAGAACGGAAAAAACAGCCGATGTCGCTTGAAAGAACAATACAAAGCGAAGGAATTCTGCTTTATGCTGCCTGAGCTTGCAAAGAAAATTTACGATTTTGTTGAAAATAAAATTTCATAAACAACAGTCCTATTAGCCTCAAAAGAATAAACTTCCTGGTACTTTATTGACGTCTGTATCTGTGACGTATAGAATGTAGTGTAAGTTCTCTCTGTGACATTCTAGTGGCAGTCGGCATTTTTTTGTATCAGTTTCAGTGCAGACATAGGATAATCTGTGTCATTTTTGGTGCAGATTAGAAATTTTTCGTTTCAATACTTAAAACGTTTCGTTTCAATACATGAAACGATTCGTTTCTATACTTAAAACGTTTCGTTTCTAATACATGAAACGATTCATTTCTATACTTAAAACGTTTCGTTTCAATACATGAAACGATTCATTTCTATACTTAAAACGATTCATTTCTAATACAGGAAACGATCCGTTTCATGATATGAAATGAAAAATTTACAAATTTGTAAAAATATTTTATAAATTCACTTGACATTTTCATAAATCGTTTGTATTTTATATTCAGATGCTAAAAACCATCAGGAACACATGTCAGAATCCGTTGGATTCGTGGTGGGTAAAAAACAGTTATGGATGGTAGTGTATGGGAGAGGTAACAGCATTCGGTAAAATCTTAAGAAAGATGAGGATTGACTGTTCCGAAGTTTTGGGCGAAATGGCAAAGCGGCTCAATGTGAGCGCAGCTTACCTTTCTTCCATAGAAAATGATGGGCGTGCGATTCCCGACGATTTTGTTGCAAAAATAGCAGCAGAATACAAACTGGACACCGCACAGATAAAAGAGCTTGAAGAAGCAAAGGCAAAAGTAAGGGGGGTTGTTGATGTGAAGTTCAAAGAACAAAAAACAAACGCAAATTATGTGGAAACCGCAGTAATGTTTGCAAGGGATTTTTCTCGTCTTAGTGATGAACAGGTTAGTCAAATCAAAGAACTCTTAAAAACATTTGAGGGTTCGGGAGAGTATAAAAATGGAAGTGTGTCAGTATGAGATAGTACAAAGTGAGACAGCGGGAGATTGTTCCGCAGGAGATGTACAGGGGGCAGAAGCAATTGTCCTCTCTGATGACGGGATGCATATAGCTGCCTTCTGGGCATTGCTCCTGTGCGGTTACAATCTTAATGAAAAGTTCGATCCCATTTATGTAATGGAGAACATTATTCCCTTCTTTGACGGTTCATTCAACTATGAAATCGTTGACAAAGAAGAATGGATTCACGGAGAGTTCCAGCATGCATACTATAACCCCGAAGCAAACAAAATTGTTATCCGCAGTGATGTTTACGAAGGGGCGCTTGCCGGAAATGCAATGGACATAATTACCATAACGCATGAAGTTGTTCACTGCATCGAATATCTCATACTGACGTTTTTGAATGTCATAAAATGTGTGGACTACAAGACGGAAATCTGTAAGGTTGATTCTGAAGCCATGAAACGACATGAACTACAGACCGACAAAATAACAACCTTACTGCTGAGTACAGACCGGCTTGTAGCAGGTAAAACTGACAAAGAGATTTACAACTGCTACTTTGCAAATCCTCTTAAGCAGTTTATAACCGGTCTTATACAACAGGAAGGCAAACACCTTCTCGAAACCTTCAAGGATATTAAATGTATTGAAGAATCTGAAAAAAAGGAGGCATCGGAATGCATTGTATGATTGTAGCGGCGGCAGCAAAAAAAAGGGCTTAACACTACGCCAATAGTTTTAAGCCTTCAAACAATGGGAACACGTAAGGATAGGTTCCAATGCATAACTTATCCTACTTCCTATTGTGTTTTTTTGCAAGTGCCGCAGACTCACTTTTTACAAAAAAACCGGAATTTCGTATGAAATTCTTAGAAAACAACAGGAACTGCCGGCCTTAAAAACGGCAGAAAGGATAATGCCATATGGCAACAGTAGAAAATATTTCGACACTTCAAAACAGCTCATCAAAAATAAGCGTGACGCTGCATGAAAACTATTTTGCAAAAGACGGAACTTATTACGCAACCGTAACACGTAATAAAGCCACATTCAAAAACATTCTTTCTGAAATCGCTGAAGACAACAAGGGTATGGATCCCTTCATGCTCCAGTTTGCAGCCATTCTGATTCAGAAGAAAATCCTTAAAATGCTTGAGCAGGGAAAAGCCGTTAACGTGCTTGACCTTGGAACACTGTACATTGCGATGAAATGCAACGCAAAAGGCAAGAGCGAAGTCAGCGAAAACGGCAAATTCTACATAAAATTTGCGCCCACTGACCTTGCAAACAAAGCACTTGCATCTTTGAGCGTGGACAAGGTTGTTTATGCTGAAGGAAATCCCGAGATTACAACAATCACAGATCTTTCAACCGGCAGCATTGACGGCAACCTCACCAGCGGAAAGCCCTGCAGACTCACTGGCGGTAACCTCAAAATCGGCGGTGATGAATGCGGTATCTGGTTTGCACCTGTTAATTCAGAAGGAAAAATCGCTGAAGACGAAACTACCTGGATTAAACTGGATGATTCGGCACTGTTCAGAAACAAGCCTTCGGAACTTAACTTCTTTGTTCAGGATACTATACCTGCGGGAAATTACTCCATAATTCTACGCACGTCATATCTCAGCAAAGATAAGAGCCGCAAAACGGTGCTTGAAGTGCATAGCGCAACAGTTACGGTAAACGCTTCATAGCAAAACCGGTGTAAACCGGATCAGCCCTAAAGGAGCCCTCTCCTTTAGGGCTTTTTTTATGCAGGATATAGTAAGTCAACTTTTTTTGGGGGCCAGCAGCCTTACAAGAATATCAGGGTTTTTAAGATAATCCTTGTGTGAAATTTCAACGGATTTTTCGTTTATCAGCATAGTGGAATACATGGTATGTTGCTCCAAGACAGATATGGGCTGATTGCTTGCCTCGTACAAGGCTTTTATTGAATTTATAGCGATTTGCAATGACTTTGGAGTAAGACTTGAAAATTCTTCCATAAAAGCAGTATAGTCCAGAACATACTGATCCATTTTTTTGTTGTCAATTAACTCTTCACATATCTCTGCTACAATGTTTTCAACCTGAATATAATCACACACTTTTAGAGTCGTATAATAATAGTGAGTTGACTTTATTTTTAGAATAATATTTTTTTTGTTCACAATTATTGATAATTCATTGCCAAGTTCAAGCGCGGGGTCTCCAAAAGGCAATACAATTATAAACTCTATCATGTGAGGACTTGTTGTTTCACGGAATGATAATCCATAGTTTTTGCAGATTAACCTAAACTTATTCCACAAATATGAAACAATCTCTTCATAAGCAAAATTGCCGGAACCAAGAACAAAATCATTTTGAAAACTGTGCTTTTTAACAATAGAATCCAACAAATCCTGCCAAAATTTAGTGCAAAAGTTCATTTTTTTGTAAAAAAACGCATTTTCCAATTCATCTTCCAGTTCATCTATTGTTTTAATTGTGTTAACCGGCATAAAATAATCCTTTATCGTATTTCTCTTCTTTGCACCAGAAATTCCATTTTACAAAGACTTTGGGTTCTGCAATTATTTTTTTGAAAGCTTCCGGGTTTCTCATAAATTCTTTATGGGTAATCACAATCACATATGCAAAATCAGAATTCTCCCGGTTTTGCAGATAAATAGTCGAAGCTGTTTTATCATAATCCAGACTATATAGGATTCCGTTTTTAGTGCAATTAACTTCAAGTATTGTTTTTATGGAGCTTTTTGCTATTTCGTAAAGTTTTGGGGTTATTTCAAATTCATCACGATATGTTTTTATATCCTTTATCAAATCTTCTTTACACCCCATAAGGGCTGTTAAATAACCTACGGCATAATCAGCATCTTTAATGTCAAAACATCTTAGAACACTTCTATTGCCTACATAGATTTTCTGTTCCGGGATGGAAACATGAACCATTTGCCAAAAATCAAAATCAGCCTCTTCTGATTTTGGCTCAAGATAAAATTCATCCACAGATGATTTTTTATGAATATGTTTATAGTCATAATCATACTCTGCGGCCAGTTTTTTAATTTTGTTTTTTATAAAGCTGCAAACATCTGCCCGGTTTTTGCCCTCTTCTTTTGTCTGCCGGAAATATCTTTTTTCTGCACATTTATAAGTTCTTTCTTCAGTTTTATATAACTGAGTAAATATATCTTTTTCTAATCTTTTCTTAAAATCTGCACTTTCAGCAGATACGAATTCTCTTGCCAGAACTTTTGCCAATGCTCTGAAAATATCTTCAGGAACATAATCTCCTCTTTTTGTTTTGGATAACAGTTTTTCCGTACATTTTTCAGATTTCATGTATTTTACAGAATGAAAACCTGCAACTTTTAGCACATAATCGTTAAGACCTTTTGAATTCTTAAAAGATAAGACCGGAGCTTCCATGGTTTCTCTCTCATAAAAAAATCCTGCAATAAAATCTGAACCATTTGTTAAAATTGCATTGCTTTGTCTTATTCCTTTGAGAAGTTTGTTTAATGGTTTTCCTTTTGTCATTTGTTCATCTCCTTGTTCTGTTCAGGAAGCTGTTTTGTTCCGTTGTTTGCAGCCAGCAGCTTTAGCAGAATATCAGGGTTTTCAAGATAGTCCTTGTGAAAAATGTTTACTTTTTCATTGTTTATAAGCAGCGTAGAGTACATAACATATTGTTGTAAAACAGGATTCGGCTGATTGCTTGCTTCGTACAAGGCTTTTATTGAATTTATGGCGATTTCCAACGTTTTTTGATTAATAATTCTAAAGCTTTCCTTGAATTTTGAATAATCAATTACAAACTGGTCAAATTTTTTATTCGTAACTAAATCTTCACAGAATTCGGCTACTATGTTTTCTATCTGAGGATATTCCTCTATTCTGAATGTTTTATAAAAAAACTGTGAGGGCATTATTCTAAGAACAATATCATTAACACATACTATTATTGAAACTCTGTTGCCTAGTTCAAACGGTATGTGGGTGTTGCAAAACATCAGTACAAACTCAGTTTTGTAAGGCGAGATATTCTCTTGGAATGATAAGCCGAACCTGCCGCAGATTGAAGAAAAAGAGTTCCGCAAATATGCGGTCAATTCTTCATAGGTAAAATCATGATCCGCAGGAGAAAAAGCATTTTGAACAGAATGTTTTTTTACAATCGGCTCTAATTCATCCTTCCAGAATCTGGCACAAAATTTCATCTGTTCAAAAAACGCTTCGGATTCTATTTTATATCTCATCATAAACTCCTTGTCTGGTTTTTCTCATCCCCTGTTCACCTTAGGAATCCAGGTTGCCCTGTTGAGTCTAAAGTCTTTTATCCATGAAACAGCACTATCATATTCTTCTTTTCCGGTAAGTATCCAAAGTATCTGTTTACACAGCCTGATTCTTGGTATTTCTGCATAACCGTCGGTAAAGATTATCAGTCCCTGATACTCAGAGTGTGCTTCGTAATAATCAATAGCACACTGAAAATCTGTTCCGCCCCGTCCGACTACTTCTATTGATTTTGCAGCCTTCTTAAGTTCAAACTCCTGCTTTATTTCCGTATCAAAGGCTATAACCTGAATTGCTTCCACACCGTAGCTGAAAAAGCGGTTTATGATTGAAAAGAAATTCTGCAAATCATCAGATTCGATTGAACCGCTTACGTCCACTGCAACAAGAAGGTGCGTCTTTGGTTCAAACTGGCTGCCCATATAAGTAAAACCGTAACGGCGGTTGGGCTTCATTCGGGTAAGCTTGCGGCGCTGGCTTATTATGCTTGCACGGAACTGCGATAAAATCCGCCTGTAATCCATGGGTATTTTAAGAGATGCACTGATTGTTTCCCGAAAATCACCGCTTAGACTGCCCCACTGGTTCGTTTTCTGCGCCTTTTCTATCTGCCGGTTTATTTTGTCCGCCATTTCCTCGTCCTCATCCCAGAACTCGGAAGCATTTGCCGCCGCCTGATATTCCCATGTTTCTCCATCTCCCAAAGCAGGCATAAGTCCTTCATAATCTTTCATACTTCCGTCAGAATTTATCTTTAGGTCGGGGCAGATGTAATAAAGCTCTTTGTAGTATTCTTCGTAGCTCAATTTGGTATCAAGGTTGTAATACCGCGCATCATGTAGTTTTTCACTTCTAAAACAGTGCTCACTTATCGTAACATCGCTTGCGTTTTTAAGAGCTGCCCTGTTCGGGTTTAGCGGCACTCTCTGGTATGGATGCTTCAGGAGAATTCTGGTTACTTCCGTTTCTAAGGCAAGCTCAAGCTCATCTTCTGAATAATTCTTGAGAAGCACCGGATTATATTCAATGCGTCTTTTCCCTGTTCTGAACGGGCACAGGATTTGAGTGTTTTCTTCAAGCTTGTGCGTACAGTACGTGTTAAAGAGAAGCGGTTCGTACAAAAACCACCTGTCCACAACACGACTGATTTTTTCTATAACGGACATCATCTAATCTCCGAAACAAACCTTGTCATTTTGGAATAGAGTTCAGGGCATTCGCTTATGATGAACACAAGCGCATTGGGATACATTGTTCCGCTGAACATATTGGCAAAGTGAGCCATTGCCTCGCGCAGTCTGTTCTTTTCAAGAAAACCGTAGTAGGAAGAAAGGTTGTTTGCCATCAGCGGTTTATCGCTGCTGCTGTATTTGGCGCTTTCAAGATATACAAACAGCGCATCGTTAATTGTTGCAAGCTGCGGTGTTTCATAAGTTTTGAGTTTTAAAAGGCTTATTTCGTAATCGCCGAGCAGAAGTTCCTTTGCCGTTAAAAGGTGATTCTGATCCAGAAACTCAAAAAAGCGGTTGGCTGCTATTCCGCCTATTATTCCTGCAATCATGCTTTTGTGGCTCTGTGTGAGTTCTTCTTTGCCGCTGATTATTTCGGAAACGCGAACCCAGCCGCGGCGGTCAGGTGTCTTTTCAAGGTTATCCAGATCTTCAACCGCTTTCTGGTTGTCCAGTGCTGTTGGATTGGCGGCTATGTATGAGGTTATGCGCTCGTCAATTTCGTTTTTGCCCGCCCACAAAAGCCAGTCTTTTACACTCGGTACAAACTCATAAATGTTAAAGCGGCTTACCAATGCGGGGTCCAGGTCCGTAAGCTGGTATTCCTCGCCGTTGTTCACCGCCGATATGATGCGGCTTCCTTCAGGCAGTGAACGCCCCGCAAGCTTGCGGTTGAGCGCAAGATCCATGATTGTCTGTAATACTTCCGGGCGGGCACGGTTCAGCTCGTCCAGGAACAGAACAACCGGCGTATCATCAGTGGGGAACCAGTACGGCGACATGAACTCCGTGTGCCCGGTCTTTTCGTTCTTGTGCGGGATTCCTATTAAGTCGCCCGGGTCGCTCATCTGCCCCAAAAAGAGTGGCACAACCTTGCAGCCTTTTTCTGAATAGAACTTTTCCAGAATCTGCGACTTGCCGATTCCGTGCTTTCCCATGAGCATTATATTCTGTGTGCTGGGTGTTTCTTCCAGAATTTCCAGAAGCAGATTACCATCAATTCTTACTGACATATATTTCTCCTTGTGCTGTTACCAAAATATCACGGCAATATATCATTTAGTGATATTGCGTTTTTTATGTTCTTTTTTTACGGATTCATCCCATTCGGCTTTGCGTTTTTGCATTGTTTTATAAAGCAGAGAATTTTTATCGGAATAGGATTGTTTTACATATTCTTGAACCGGATTCAATATTTCAGAGGGGACATCGCTGTCTGCAAACAATGTTTCTGCGTTCTTAGTGAAGAGAATCATTTCAGAATTCTTGTCATCAATTTCATCATTCGTGTTGGTTTGAATCTCAATGTATTCCAACAAGCCCAGTTCAAAAGAAAATGAATGTACAACATTCACAATGTTTACAGGCAATCCGGTTTCTGCTTTTAACAAGCGTACAGGCGGCTTTTCAGCAGGATACTTAAAACAATTCTGCGCATTGCGCCATGTGTTGTTACGCTTTTTCAGGGCTTCTATAAACTCGATGCTGTCTGTTTTTTCTTTGTAATGTTGTTTGATGATATCCTGATTTTTGCGGACAAAGTTCTTTATCTGCCCAATCTGTTCGTCGGTCAATTTGCAGTTTTCGCGCCCTTCAAGGATTAGCGGGTTGCTGCTAATTGTCATGCAAAGTGGTCTTTTTTTGTCATTGTTCTGAAAGCGTATTACTTTTTTGTAAACGACTTTTCCGTGTTCGTCCAAAACGGGTTCCAGCGGCCAAGATGGCGCACAACCGCAATAACATATTACCGGCACCCCGTATATTTCCTGTGGATGGACTTTTGTTGAAAGGAATCCAAAAATCTCGTAGAAATAGATTTGCTCAATAATGTCAAAAAAATAATCCAGAAGTTTCTTGAAATCCGCCGCGCAGGAAAAGTCTTTGTTCACAAATCTGTCATATCTTTTGAGGGCTATCTTTATTTCCCAGTAACACTCCAGCGGATCAACAAACTCTTCAATGATTGCAAAAGAATCGAACAACTCTTTTAATGATTGGGCATCTGTAAAATAAGCGTTTGCATCCATGCCGTTTATAACGCCGGCAGTCAGTTTCTTAAGCTCGTAAATAAAACGCTTTGCCAGTCTGTTATCTTGTTTCCGTTTGTTTGACATTCTGCAATCCCCCATGCTTTAGATTGATTACAGTGTACATGGGCAGAATATCATTTAGTGAGATAGCGGAGGATTTTCAACCGAATAATTTTGTCAACAGTAAATTTTGATGATAAACTTATGTTTGTTTAGTGAAATATCATCATATTTCACTAAAGGATAGATTATATCTAACTTGCTTTTTATTTGTCTTGCAAGTATGCTGTTTTTATGGAAAGCGCAGCTAAAGGTGGAGCGGCGGCAAACTGCATAATTTTGCTCGGACCCACCGCTACAGGAAAAACTTCTCTTGCGGTAAAACTTGCAGACCATTACAACGGCCAAATTATTTCCGCGGATTCCAGACAGGTTTACAAAGGACTCAATCTGGGTTCCGGCAAAGATTTGGAAGAATATGTTGTAACAGACGGCAACGGCGGCAAAAAACAGATTCCGTACCACCTAATCGACATTGCGGACTTATCCCAAGAATACAGCGTTTTTAACTACCAAAAAGATTTTTACAGGGTTTTTGCTTCCATAGCTGAAAAAAATATTCTGCCCGTAATATGCGGCGGAACGGGCATGTACCTTGATTCCATCATCCGCGGCTACGAGCTGCAGGAAGTTCCTACAAACACCGAACTGCGCCTTTCGCTGAACGGGCTTTCAATGGAAGAACTTGCCGAAAAACTGCGCTCACTCAAGCCCGACCTGCACAACAGCACCGACCTTACCGAACGGCACAGACTCTTAAGGGCGATTGAAATAGCCGAATACGAAAAAACACCCGAAGCGCAAAAACAAAAGGCACAAGCTCCTACCCGCCCGAATATTGTTCCGTATATTCTGGGGCTCACATTCCCGCGTGACGTTCTGCGCAAGCGCATAAAAGACCGCCTGCGTCTCCGGTTTAAGCTCGGAATGATTGAAGAAGTTGACGCACTGCACAAAAACGGTGTTCCGTGGGAACGGCTCGAACGGCTGGGTTTGGAATACGGATACATTTCGAGGATGCTGCAGGGCAAAATAAAATCGGAAGAATTGTTCAGCCAGCTCTATATTGCAATCGGACAGTTTGCCAAAAGGCAGGAAACATGGTTCAGAGGAATGGAAAGAAAAGGCGTTCACATAAACTGGATTCCTACAACGACACAATCCACGGCGGATCAAGTTTTTGCCAGTGCTCTTGATATGCTTTGCAAAGCGGGGATCAGCGTTTGAAGCCTTCCGCAGAAACTTACCGCAAAAAGAGGATGGTGGCTGTTGAACCGTACATAAAGGACCTTCCGCTCACACCTGTTGAAACAGCTGTTGTCATTCCCGCCGTAAACGAATACCCCCGTATCCTGGACACAATAAAATCGCTGGAAGCTGCAGCATCTTTTTTGCCGGAACACAAACGGCAAAAAACAAAAATCATCATAAACGTCAATAACAGGGCATCGCATCCACAATCCGTAAAGGATAACAGCCAGGAACTGCTGCAACAGCTCCGGTCCCGTAAAGATGAATTTTGCATTGCAATAGATTCCTGCTCAAAAGGCAGAGAACTGCCCGAAGGCGACGGCGCCGGTTTTGCCCGGAAAATCGGCTTGGATTACGCGTATTTGTGCTGCGAAAGTTCAGACAGTCCTGAACCCAAAATTATCTGCTGCATGGATGCGGACACAATTGTGGAACAAAACTACTTTACCGCGATTCAGGAGTGTTTTAAAAACGGTTTTGAGGCAGGTGTAACGGATTTTGAACACAGACATGACGGCACGGAAGAAGAAAACCGCATAATCACAAGATATGAGGAGTACCTCAAACATCATTCCCGAATGCTGCAAAAGGCGGGCACGCCCTGGTATCCGGTTGCGCTAGGTCCAACTCTTGTGTGTTCAGCAGATATGTATGCCGCATGCGGAGGAATGAACCGCAAGGTTGCGGCGGAAGACTTTTATTTTTTGCAGATGCTCTTAAAAACCTGCCCGCCTAAAAAGTTCTGCAGTATGATTGGAACAAGCGTTCATCCTTCCGCCCGAAAATCCATGCGTGTTCCGTTCGGAACAGGGGCAACCGTTACGGCGTGTCTGGAACAGAATCATGTTATAAAAGACTTTCCGCCCGAATACTTTGATATGCTTGCGGCATTGTTTGAATGTGTTGATGAGTTTGCAAAAAAGGCTGTGTTGGTTCAAAAAGACATGGCGGTCGAAACAGCCGAAAGAATAAAGGCGGTTTCTCCGTATCTGTTCGCGTTTTTGGAACAGGAAAACTTTATTGAAATATGGAAAAGGCTGTTCAAGCAAAACCACAAGGACGCGGCTTTACTCAAAACAGCCTTTCACTGTTGGTTTGACGGACTTAAAATCATTCGTCTTTTTCATATCCTTGAGAAAACTATGCCGTAGCAACAAGTTTTCTTGAACTTGATTCAATCTTTGTAAGATAACCTGTTCTCAGACATGTTTCAAAAAGTTCCTTGGTCATAAATTCGTTTGTTACTTCATCATAACCATCTTTGTCACGAACAATTCTAATAACATATCCTTCATCCGTTTCATTCAAAATAGTAATAAAATCATTTGATTCGTATATGGTACGCAAAGAGTAACATTCCATAACGGCCTCCTGTTGTTTACATATTCCAAGTTATACAATTATCTTCGGACGGATTTTGATTCGATATTAGAAAAATTTACAAAACAAGGTTCTCTGCCTTATAATATGAATATGCGTTATACAGACTGCCACATTCACCTTGCGCAGACAGCCGGCTGGGAACTGCTTGCCGGTACAATTTTTCCGGTATGTGCATCCGCATATACGATACAGGATTATGAAAAAACGGAACAAATTGCCTCGCGTTATAATACGGAACAAAAAAAAGTGTGTCTCTCATTCGGGATTCATCCGCAAATAACTGAAGATAATCTGCTGGATTTTTTGAACGGACTTTTAAAAGAAAACCGCTTGGACGCTGTGGGAGAAATAGGTTTTGACTTTTATAAAAAAGAAGATGAAGCAAACGCTAAAACCCAGGAATACTTTTGGAATGAGCAGCTGGCACTCGCCGTTAACTACAAAAAGCCTGTCATTATTCACTGCCGTAAGGCTCTTCCAAAGTTGTTCACTTATACGGATAAAATGAAAAAGCTCCCGGCCGTTGTTTTTCATTCATGGAACGGAAGCCTTACCGAAGCGGACTCCATGCTTAAAAAAGGGATTAGGGCATATTTTTCAATAGGAAAGCAGGTTTTGAACGGCAACAAAAAAGTAATTGAAGCCGCCGCTATGCTGCCTGTAGAAAGGCTTTTAACAGAAACTGACGCCCCGTATCAGACGTTAAAAAACGAAACGCAAACAACGGCGGCGGATATTATGAAAGTTTGTAAAAAGATTGCGGAGCTGCGGCACACGGATGAGGAAGAACTGGCTGATTCGGTTTACTGGAATTTTTGCAGCGCTTTTTCTATTTCAGGAATAAGAAGCTGAAAACGTTCTTCGATTATCGGAATAAGGGGCATAGCGTCGCCTTCTTCCTTGCCGCGCAGGATTCGTTCAGCCTGCTGGCAGACTTCCTGCAATGATTCTGCGCCTATTGTTGCGGAAGCACCCTTTAAGCGGTGAATTTGGGAACCGGCTTCCATTTGTTTTCCAGCTTCTATCAGTTTGTATATTTCAGCGGCTGAAAATTTTTCTTCATCATGATAGGCGGTAAGCAAATCACAGTACAATTCCACTTCGCCGTCTAGCATTTCAAGTGCAGATTCAGTATTCAATACAGGCTTACTCATAAAAATCTTCCCCTTCATCATTTATTATAACAAAAGCGGGCAGTTTTTTTACCTCAACAAGTCTTACCGCTTCCATTCCCAATTCAGAATAATCGACAATCTTGGAATTTACAATATATTCTGACGAAATTAACGCCGCCGCACCACCGATTGTCGCAAGGTAAAAACCACCGTATTTTTGACAGGAATCTTTCCACTGTCTGCTCCGGTTGCCTTTTGCGATTGTAACTAATGCGGCACCGCGTGAATGCAGTTCTTCTGCATAAGTGTCCATGCGCCCTGCGGTTGTTGGACCAAAGCTGCCGAGCGGTTTTCCGGGCGGTGTTTCAGCCGGTCCCGCATAGCAAATCGGGTACTGCTTTGTGTATTCGGGCAGCGTTTTTCCCTGCTGAATAAGTTCGTGCCACCTTGCATGTGCCGCATCCCGCGCAACAAGTATAGAACCGCTTACACTCACACGTGTTCCGGGTTTTAAGCCGTGCAGTTTTTTGCAGTTAGCGCTTATTCCGTCAGCGGTGTTGAGCGTTACGGCCTTTTCTTCACTGTTCAAAAGGCCTACAGCTGCTTCAAAGCCCGGCAAATCCGCCGGATTTGTAACAGTTTTTTCTATATATATGCCGTCTTTTGTAATGTACGCATCCAGATTGCGGTGTGCCGAACACGAAACGCCGATTGAAACAGGGCAGCTTGCTCCGTGCCGTGGCAGTCTTATTACCTTGGAATCGCAGCAGAGCGCTTTTCCGCCGAACTGCGCACCTAATCCGGTTTGTTCGGCAATCTCGCGTACCTTGTTTTCCCAGTTTTTGTCACGGTAAGCTCCGTATCCTTCTGCTTTATCTGACAGGCCGTCGTAATAACCGCACGTTGCAAGTTTTAACGTTAAAAGGTTGTGTTCGGGACTTAGTCCGCCCGCAACCACACAGATTTTATACGGCGGACAGGCGGATGTTCCGAGTGCGGGAATCTGTTCCGCAAGAATCTTTTCAAAAGCGGTTTCATTCAGGCACGCCTTTGTTTTTTGAAGAAAAGTTGTTTTATTTGACGAGCCTCCGCCTTTTGCGCAGAACAAAAAACGGCAGTGCGGCTCATTGCGGAACTGCTCGTCGCTCAAAGAAAGGCTTTCGGCGGAATGTGTAAAGAGCATGATTTGCGCCGGCATATTGTTATGAGGATTGTACTCATCAAAAAAAGACTTTGAGCAGAATGTGGAAAAACGCAGGTATCTTTCTTTGTAGGTATTCTCAACCGCACCGGAAATAACGGCTTCTTCGTTACAGTCAGCTATAAAGGAATTTGCACGCCACGAAAAAACGTTCGCAATTCCGGTATCCTGACAAAGCGGATAAGTTCCTTCCGAGGCTGTCTGTGCGTTTTTAAGCAGAAAAGCGGCGGTATAGCGGTCGTTTGCGGAAGCGGTTTTATCGTTGGCAATCTTGAGCAGATTTTCCAGATGTTCCTGCGGGAACGTGAAAGAAAGTTTGGAAAAAGCTTGTTTTGTTAAAGACTCAAGAATTTGTTCCGTAAGAACAAAAACCTGTCTGTTCCCTGTCTGGAACACATCAGGTTTGTGCGGAACAAATATAAATTCCTTTTTCATACGTTTATTCTAGTTTATTTTTGCCATATTTGCTATACTTTATAATATGAAAAGAATCGCTGTTTTTTTGTATGCTAATTTTATACTTTCAATCGTTTTCTTTATCTTTAATACGAGTTTTTCAGCGGGGATTCCGCTGCTTTCACTTCCTGTATGGCTGATTTTTTCCGCCGCATTCGGATATTTTGCGATTTACAGATTTGTAATAAAAAATGAAACTAAATTTGTCTTTACTGCCGTAAAATTTCTGGAATATCTTCCGTTTGTAATGCTCATAGTGTTCTTTCTTTTCAGGGCTGACGGCAGAGAAACATCTTTTGGTAGGGATTTGTTCACGGTTATTCTGTGGGTCGTAACATTCATCGTTTCACTGGTTACGCTGTTTTTTCTCAAACCCAAAAGACTGCCTTTTGAAGTTCCTGAACAAAAAAAACGCACAGGTATAAAATGGATTCTTTTTGAAACTCTGGACTGGATAGATGCGGCTTTACAGGCTGTTTTCATTATCACTCTCGTTAACATTTTTATTATCCAGCTTTACAAAATACCATCAGAATCAATGGTCCCACAATTTTTGGTAAACGACAGGGTCGTCGTATTCAAAACATTTGCCGGCCCCACATTTCCGCTTACTGATATTTCACTTCCAAGACTCCGTTCTTACAAACGCGGTGACATAGTAGTTTTCAGAAACCCTCACACAGAGCAAACAAAAAAATCAGAGTTTAAAAACTTTACAAACCAGTTGGTTTTTATGCTTACACTGACAACGGTAAACCTTAATGTGGACGAAAAAGGCGAAGTCATCGCCGATCCGCTTGTAAAAAGAGTTACAGGCGTTCCCGGCGAACAGCTTGTAATGGTGGACGGTGTATTGTATTCACGCACAAAGGATAACAACACTTTTAAGCCTGTAACAGCCGATGCGGATTGGGCGGAATGGAATTTGAACGAACTACCCGAGAAACTTAAAAAGAATATCAGAGAGTTCCCTGTTTCCAAAGAATTCTTTGATTCCATGTTGAAAACAGAAAAACTTCGGAAAAACCTGGATATAGACCAAGCACAAAAACAAGCAGAAAGTATTGAACAAGCTTTTTTAAAAATCCGCAGCAAAATCTCACAGGCTGATTCTAATACTACGGATTACAAAAATACTATCCTGCCCAAAGACATGTTTGCATACCAAATGTTCTCCCGACACGAAGACATAGCAAGAAAACTGTTGACAGTAGACGGCGGCAGCAAATGGTTTTCCGAATTTATGACCAGCTGGATAAGTACATATTCCCGGAATACTCTGGCAGAAGATCCGTATGAAGACAGTATGTTCCGGTTGAATCTACTTTTAAAGCTTACATTCGGCAAGTTGATTCTGTATGATTCAGAAGTAATGTATTACGGCAAACCGGTTTCTGTCTCATACAGCGAACAGGCAGAACTTATGCAGCTTGCTCAGGATTTGTACCTGTATACTATGCTCAACGACAGCAGAAACATGTGTGTATTCCCAAGCAATGAAAACGGCAGTCCGCGTTACATTCCCGAAAACTGTTATTTTATGATGGGTGACAACCGCTTTAATTCTCTTGATATGCGTCATTCCTACGACTTAAAACCGATCCGCATTACAAACCAGGACGAATATTCCTTAAGATACAACAGCCGGCTAGAACCCCGGTATGTGGATGCAAAGCGGATGCTAGGCGGAACAAGCTTCCGCTTTTGGCCGCTCAACAGGATAAGCCTCATCAAACGGAACAAACAGGCTACTAACTGATAACATCTGAATCGGACCTGAAACTGTAATAACCGTTCCGGCTTATTATGATGTGATCAAGAATTTTTATTCCTATTATATCCGCAACCTTAACAAGACGTCTTGTAAGCTGAAAATCTTCAACGGAGGGATCCGAATTACCCGACGGATGATTGTGGCATAGAATAATTGCGGCACTCCTGTCTTTGATTGCTTCTGCAAAAATCTCCCGTGGATGAATCAAAGTGGAATTCAGGATTCCGACTGTGATAACCCTGATTTTAATAATTTCATTTGCTCCTGTTAAAGTGATGCACAAAAAATGTTCCTGCTTTTCCAACGCATAATGTTGTACAAGAGGAATCACATCAACCGGCGATTTTATACAAACACCTTTGGAACCATAAAATCTTCTGCCCAATTCCAGGGCTGCTGCCAAAAGAGTAGCCTTGCTGTTTCCAAGACCTCTGATTCCAAGCATTTTTTCGATTACGGAATCAGAATCAGTTTTTTCCAAAATCTTAAGAACCGCACCGGCGAGTTTTTCTACAGGGAAACCTTTTATACCTGTTCCTATCAAAAGCATAAGCAGCTCTTTGTTTGAAACATATTTTATGCCATATTCCCGTACTCTTTCCCGAATATTTGGTTTTTTATCCTCACAATATTCACTCTGTTTACCGATATAAGATATATCAGAAGTTTGTCCGTTTATATTCATCGTATATACTCCTGTAATATATATTGTGTCAAATTTCACTTTTTTGTTTGATTTATAAAAAAACATAAGGATTTTTTAGTATGAAACACAAATACATGTTACTTTGTTCAATTCTTGTTCTGTGTCTGTTTGGATGCAAATCAAGTCCCAAAAGCAGCAAAATACCCGAAAAAGAAACATTCCCGGTAGAAAAAGAAACTACTGATGCAGATGTAGTCGATGTAATTGAAGAAGATATTGAAACCATTGAACTATCAGAGGAATCCGGTGAATATACTGTTGTCAGTGTTGAAAAAGCAGGAACATATGATTCGGATGATAATATGGAAGAAAGCGACGAATACGATGTTTCCGTGGAAACAGTTGCAACTAATTCTGACGAATATGTCGCGGAAGAAATAAAAATTGATGACAGTACCGAAAGCAGTGTCGAAGAATATTCGGTTTTTGTAAATCCAGAAACTGCGGAATCTGACATTACAGAAGAAAATGCAGAAGTTGCCATTGTTTCTAGTGTAAAAATTATTCCCGAATCATCGGAAGAGAAAGCAGAAGAAAGCGAAGTTAGTGTTTTTGATGATAATTATGTATACGAAGATGATTTTCAGTATAATGATGATTACTTGTCAGAATATACAGAAAATACAGAGTCAACCGAAACAGCTTCAGAAACACAAAACAAAACAGAAGTTGCTCAGAACACACCAAAAACCGAAGACAACAACAAACCTGTTTCTGCCCAGTCTTTCATGATTGACTACAGTGATGAAAAATACAAGGACTACAGCGGCTATAACTATGGCGATGAAGAATACAACGAATGTGTTGCAAAATTCGGTCCTGCTTCGTTCCCATCAGACAAAATCATTGCCGAAGGAAGAAAATCCGCAAAACAGCTTTATAACTTTTTTGCGTCAAAAAATCCCAACGGAGACCTTGCAAGAGCAAAAAGACTTGCGGAACTTTATGTTGAAGAATGTAAAATTGAAGGTGTAAACTCCGACCTTGCATTTGTTCAGATGTGTCACGAAACAGGCTTTCTCCGCTTTGGCAACCTTGTAACTCCCGATATGAACAATTTTTGCGGCTTGGGTTCGCTTTCAAAATCAAATCCCGGTGTTAGATTTGAAACAGAAAGACAGGGTGTCCGTGCTCATGTCCAGCACCTGCAGGCATACGGTTCTAAAGACAAACTAAAGCAAACTCTCATAGATCCGCGCTACAAATACGTTACTCCACGCGGAAAATCACCAACTTTGGCAGGATTAACCGGTACATGGGCAGTTGACCCAAACTATGATAAAAAAATATACTCATTCATGAAAGAATTGGCACATTTTTAAGATTTGTTTGTGAGCCATTGCAAATCTTAAAAATGGCTCACAATAAATTTTAAGGTTGCCGGTTTGATGAGAAAAAAAACACTATCTATATCATCTATAAAATTTTTTTTACATATATTTTTTACTATATATATATTATATCTATCATTTATATCCTTTTCATGTTCTACCCTTGCAAGAGATATTCTTCTTGTCCAGAACCATCAACCCGCTAATACAGGATTATATGCATCAGGTGGTGAAAACTATCGTTTTGCCTCCGATTTGCAGCATGACGGCATTTTAACCCACGAATACATTACAACCCCTGAAGGGCTTAAACTTCATGCTCTTAACATAACAAATCCTAAAAAAAGCGACATCATAATTCTATCAATACATGGTTGGAGCAAAGGTGCATACACACAGCTGTTCAAATACGGGAAACTGTTTTATAAAAACTCAAGTGTCAATATATTTCTACCGGAAATGCGAAACTGCGGAAAAAGCGAAGGCACCGTATTTGGCTGGGGATATCTTGATTATGAAGATATGCTGTTATGGATTAATCGGGTTATTGAAATATATGGTTCTGATTGTAAAATAGTATTGCATGGGCTTTCGGCAGGTGCAACCGCAGCACTTTTTACAACAGCACAAAAACTTCCTTCCAACGTGGTATGTGCAATATCCGATGCCGTAGTTCCATCTTTTACAGATTTGATTTTATATCATGTTGCTCCTTATCAGGGTAAAAAAGCAGAAAAATGTGAACAATTTGCTCAGAGTATCCAGGCTTCTTTTTACGAAATAGAAGGCAGCTATGATTTTTCAGCTGTAAATCTTTATGATCACATTGAAAAAGTAAATATTCCTGTTTTATTCATATATTCAGCCGCAGATCCTGTAGTTCCGATTAATCAGCAGAGAACTCTTTTTGAACAGAAACAGGGCGAAAAAGACGAATGGCTTATTGAGGATTCATACCATGACAGAATCGTTATTGACTATCCTACCGAATACCTGGAACATGTGATTAATTTTATTAACAAGTATCTGCCTTCTCCGATAAGTATTAGTGATTGAGCAGATATCTGCAGAAAAGGCAGTTGTTGTTTGTCTTTCCGGGCAGTGGGGAATCAGCTGATTCCAGTTTTTGCGCAGTATTCAACAAACCATCGCAGTAAACGGTCTTCAAAAAGCCTGTTTTACAGGATTCAAACGCTTTTTCCTGTATCACGACATAGCTCATCGTATTTATGTTTCCCATAATCAAACCGGCACACTCATTCGCATAACCGCAGCAAACCGCAACATCACCGTTTGCGTGTACATAATACACATTGCCGGTTGACTCACAAAAATCTTCGATGAACCACTTTT
>JAEEQG010000019.1 GCA_016285185.1 Spirochaetota bacterium | reverse complement strand
CTGCGGGACTGGGCGGACTCGAACCGTCTACCTACTGCTTAGAAGGCAGTTGCTCTATCCAGATGAGCTACAATCCCGATGAAAATAATATAACAAATATAAAATAAAATGTCAAAGCAGTAACTATTATTTTCAAAAGCATTAGAAATTATTTTTCACCCACTTGACACTTTTGTATCTTAATGATAGATTAATTCACGTTATGGGCGATTAGCTCAGCTGGGAGAGCGTTTGGTTTACACCCAAAATGTCGGGGGTTCGATCCCCTCATCGCCCAAAGACTGTTTATAAAAACAGTCTTTTTTTTTGCCCTGAATCATTTTTTGCTGGATAAATTTCCAATTAGGTTTTATTATTATTTATACAGATTATATCCGATATTTATTGTATCTTATTTTAAGTATATCTGTTTATTATCTAGGAGACTGAATAAACTATGAACTTCAAAAAATTATTATCACTGGCACTAATTTTGGTATTAGCGGGCTCTTTTGTATTTGCCCAGGAAAAATCAGAAGTTACAGTTGAAGAACAGTATTTGTCTACAATCGAAGGCGTTATCATCAAAGAATTGACAAATTCTGATTCAAGAGACAACAAACTTGTCGCACTGCAGTACATCGCCGATGCCCTTAAAGAGAAGCGCATTAGTCCTGAAATTCAGTATGCACTTAATACGCTTGCAGGAGAAGGCATATTCAATCCTATGAGAGAAGACGGCAGACTTGCAAACAACTTTCCGGACATAAGAGCAAGAGCCGCAGAACTTATGGCACAGATTCCTACTGAAGAATCAAAGGATACACTTGTAAAACTTACACTCGGTGACACAGAGCCTATGGTTGTTACAGCAGCTATCCGTTCTCTCGGTGAAATCGGAATCAATACAAATAATGATGTTGTAGAAACGATTGTATGGACGGAAAAACGTTTTTCAACACTGAATCCAACTAGCAGCCTTGCTCTTGAAGTTTTGAATGCATATGAAAAACTTCTTCCTTACACAAAGGACACAAGTTCTCTTATACGTTCAATTTCCAGCATAGCAGCAAACCATAACTACGTTACACCAGTCAGAAACCGGGCACTGGAACTCTTAAAAATGTTGGCTGCCAAAAACTAACATGCCAAAAAAAAGACAGTCTGAGTTTTCAGACTGTCTTTTTTTTCGAGAGATACTGGATTCGAACCAGCCGCCTCTTCCTCCGGAGGGAAGCGCTCTATCCAAATGAGCTAATCTCTCAACAGCAATAATATTACAAAATTGTATATAATTTTGCAAGCTTCCACAAAATGCAGCTTTTAGTATAAAATAATTTTTATGAACAAGCTTATCTGCGCATCAAAATCCGCATACCGGCAGAATATACTCAAATCATTGCAAATACAGTTTCAGGCTGTTGCCGCAGACATTGATGAATCGGTATTTGATACTCTTGCACCAGAAGAACGTCCGCTCAAACTTGCGCAAAAAAAAGTGGAACAAATACTTTTACAGAATACATTCACCAACAATTATATACTTGGTGCGGATACGCTTATTGTCCATAACGGTAAAGCACTGGGCAAACCGAAAAATCAGGACGAAGCAAAACAATATCTAAAATCTCTGTCGGGTTCCACACATCACGTTATTTCCGCCGTATGTCTTTACAATCCGCACAGTTCAAAAATTGATGCACGAACATGCAAAACAGCTGTATCATTTGCGGAACTATCAGAATCGGAAATAGATTCTTACGTCGCAACAGGAGAATGGGTGGGTGCTGCCGGTGCATACCGCATTCAGGGCAGAGCCGAAATCTTTATAACAAAAATTGAAGGATCGTACAGCTGTGTTGCGGGCTTGCCTATTTTTGAATTATATGACATATTAAAAGAGCAGAAATTCTTTGAGAAATCTTAAAATTTTTGCCAGAAATGTGTGCTTGCTGTGTGCGGCAATTCATTTCTGATCTTCCGGCGCAAGAAAACGGTTTATTCCGTATTTTACGCGTACGAGAAACAGAGTTTGGGGAAAAACATTAGTTTTTCCGATGAAGGAGAAATTCATGGCAGTTGTAACCATGAAGAGCTTGCTTGAATCCGGCGTACACTTCGGACATCAGGTAAAGCGCTGGGATCCCCGTATGAAGAAATACATCTTCGCAGAACGCAACGGGATTCATATTATCGATTTGCAAAAGACAATCGTATCTATCAAGGATGCTTACGAAGCAGTCCGCAAAGTATCAGCAGAAGGAAAATCCGTTCTTTTTGTAGGTACAAAGAAACAGGCACAGCAGGTTATCGCAAAAGAAGCGGAACGTTGCGGTATGCATTATGTAAACAACCGTTGGCTTGGCGGTATGCTTACAAACTTTTCAACAATCAAAAAATCATTACTCCGCTTAAAGAAACTTGAAAAAATGGAAGTTGACGGCACATACGAAAGCCTTACAAAAAAAGAAATTGCTTCCATTCAGAAAGAAAAAGCAAAACTTGAAAAGAACCTCGGTGGTATCAAAGAAATGAAAGACCTGCCGGGAATTATTTTCATTATCGATACACATAAAGAAGCTATTGCTGTTGCAGAAGCACGCCGAATGGGAATTCCGATTGTTGCAGTTGTTGATACAAATTGTAACCCTGAAGGAATTGACTACCCAATTCCCGGTAATGATGACGCAATCCGCGCAATTACACTTTTCACTTCAATAATCGCTAACGCGGTAGTTGAAGCCGACAACGAAGCGGGTCTTAAGATTATTGAAAATCTTCAGGACGAAGAAGAACTCTACGAAGGTGACGTTTCTTCAAAAGCAGATGATGAAGAAATTGTTGATTATTCAAATTATCAGCCGACTGAAATCAAAGAAGAAGATATAGACGATTCTGATGATTCACTTGTAGACGAAGACAAACTCTACAAATAATTAGGAGAAATAAATGGCTATTAGCGCAGCTGATGTAAAAGCCCTTAGAGAGCAGACCGGTGCAGGAATGATGGACTGCAAAAAGGCTTTGGTAGATACAAACGGCGATTTTGATGCAGCAGCAAAGCTTTTAAAAGAAAAAGGTCTTGCTGCTGTAGAAAAACGTGCAGAAAGAGCAACAAAAGAAGGCCGCCTTTTTATCCGCCAGAATGGCAATAAAATTGCAGTTGTTGAATTGGTCTGTGAGACAGACTTTGTTGCAAAAAATGAAGAATTTATCGCATGCGGTGAAAAGATTCTTGATGAAGTTTTTGCAAAAGGTTATACAGAACCAAACAAGGAACTGAACGACGTTCTTCTCGACTTTGCTACACGTACAAGAGAAAACATGTCATTAAATAAGGTTAACATTATTAATGTTCCTGACAATGCAGCTGTAGGACAATACATCCACTCCGACAAAAAATCAGGTGCAATTGTTATCATCACTGGTTCAACCGATGATACAGTAAAAGAATTTGCACGTGACTGCTGTATGCACCTTGTAGCATTTACTCCAGCATACACAACACAGAAAGATGTGCCGGATTCCTACATTAAAGAACAGACTGAAATCTTTAAGTCACAAATGGATCAAGACGAAAAGATGGCAGGAAAACCGCAGAATGTTAAAGACGGTATCCTTCAGGGAAAAATCAAGAAACATCTTGCAGAAATCTGCTTTACAGATCAGATGTTCGTAAAGGATGACAAAAAAACTGTAAGCGCAAAACTTGCTGAAATTGCAAAAGCAGTAAACGCAAAGTTGGAATTCAATACAGTTAAAACTTTCCTTTTAGGAAAATAACATGAAACAGTGGTTGCCCAATTATTCGGGCAACCACTTATATTTTTACGAGGATTTATTATGTCAAGCGAAAACAATGAAAGCCGAATGGAAAAAACAGTAAACTCCCTAAAGGAAGAATACAGCACAATTAGAACAGGACGCGCAAACGCATCTATCTTTGACAGGGTACGAGTTGATTATTATGGAACACCAACTCCTCTCAATCAGGTTGGAACTATTTCCATTCCGGAAGCAAGAATGGTCGTAATATCCCCGTTTGATAAATCACTCATTGCAGCCATAGAAAAAGCAATTTTAAAGGCAGAACTTGGTCTTAATCCTTCAAACGACGGAAAAGTAATTCGTATTGCAATTCCGCCGCTTACAGCAGACCGCAGAAAAGAACTGGTAAAACAGGCAAAAGCAACCGCCGAGAACTACCGCACCACAATCCGTAACATCCGCCGAGACGGCAACGATGAGCTTAAAAAGCAGCAGAAAGCTGGTGAAATTACGGAAGATGAATTAAAAACCGAAACAGACAAGCTCCAAAAGCTTACAGATAAATACATCGATTCCATCAACAAAATTTTTGATGAAAAAGAAAAAGAAATAATGGAAGGCTAATGCCAGAAATAAACAAAGAAACCCTACCCGTTCATGTAGGAATAATAATGGACGGGAACGGGCGTTGGGCTCAAAAAATAAACTTACCACGTACTGCAGGGCATAAACAAGGTTTGGAAGCGGCCCGTAATATTCTTATAGCCGCTACCGAGATAGGTATAAAATACGTTACCTTGTATACTTTCTCAACGGAAAACTGGAAACGCACAAAAGAAGAAGTCGGTTTTTTGATGAATCTTTTGACAAGCAATCTGCACAACGAAGTAACCAGATATCTTAAAGAAGGTATAAGATTGCTGCATCTCGGAGATATGGAAGGATTACCACCGGAAGTCCAGAACGAGCTTTATGATGCAATGGAGCGTACAAAGGACAAAAAAAAGACAACTGTCGTGCTGGCAATCAACTACGGCGGCAAGGATGAAATAGTACGCGCCGTTAAAAAGCTCGTTAAGAACAACATAAAACCGGAACAGATACAAGAAAAAACGATTGAAAACTATTTTGACGTCCCCGAACTGCCACCTGTAGATTTGCTTATAAGAACGGGCGGAGAAAAACGAATCAGTAACTTTTTACTCTGGCATGCGGCATATGCTGAATTGTTTTTTTCTGATACACTCTGGCCGGACTTTACAAAAGAAGAGTTTTTAAAAATTATAGAAGAATATCAAACCAGAACAAGAAGATTCGGCGGTGTAAAATGAGTAAGACAATTCAACGGTTATTAACTTTTTTTATAGGAGTTCCTTTTTTTGTAGCAGTTACCTGGTATTTTACCTTTAATAATCATTTAATACTTAATATTTTTATTTTACTCGCCTCTCTTTTCGGGACATATGAAATCCACACTCTTTTAAAAAACAAGTTTGAAGTTCAACCACTTTCACTTATTCTCGTTCTTTCTCTAATAATTTCTGCAACTGGTATTTTCTGCTGTTTGTGCAGCAAAGGCTTTGAGTTTATTACGTACAGCTTTATTCTGTGCTTTTTACTCATTCTTATTTCCGAAGTTTTTGTAACACACTCAAAAGGTGATGATCCTTTTTCGGGTTCGCTCAGCCGAATTATTACATCACTTTTTGCACTGCTCTATGTGCCGTTTTTACTTTCGTTCATACAGAGAATGTGCGTGTTTGAACACTCAAGAGAAAACATAACACTGTTTTTGGTTATGGTTTTTATGTGTGATTCGATTGCATGGCTGTTTGGCATCACAATGGGAAAGAATAATAGGGGAATTGTAAAGGCAAGCCCTAATAAAAGTATTGCAGGCTTTATAGGTGGTTTTATCGGGGCACTGCTTTCAGGAATTCTTTTCTGGTATTTTTTGCCGCAGATTTTTACAGGTTCAGTTCTGAAAATCATCCTTTTATCAGTGATTACGGCATTTGCTTCCATCGTCGGAGATTTGACGGAATCTGTGGTAAAGCGTTCCGCAGCCATAAAGGACTCCGGCAGACTAATTCCGGGTCGCGGTGGTCTTATGGATTCAATTGATTCAATAGTAATGGCAGCTCCGATCTACTTTATTATTTCGAATATTCTGTATAATTTTAAATAGAAAACAATATGAAACGAATACTTGTATTAGGCGCAACAGGTTCAATCGGAACAAGCGGACTGGATGTTATAGAAAACAATCCGGCACGTTTTAAGCTGGTCGGTTTGTCCGCTCACAGGAATCTTGATAAGTTAAAACATACCGCCGCAAAATTCAACTGTAACAATTACTGTCTTTCAGGTCTTGATTCGGGTGATTTTCTTCATGGCGAAGAAGGACTTAAAACGCTTATAGAAACAAGCGACTGCGACATTGTTCTAAACGGAATAGCGGGTGCAGCGGGACTGATGCCTTCAATCACGGCTTTGAAATGCGGTAAAGACCTTGCGCTTGCCAACAAGGAAACTATAGTAATGGCCGGTTACCTTGTAAAAGCACTTGCCAAAAAGAATAACTGCCGCATTCTACCTGTTGATTCGGAACATTCGGCAGTTTTTAACCTCATAGAAAAATACGGCAAAGAATACGTCGATTCAATAATACTCACAGCATCAGGCGGCGCTTTCCGCAATCTTCCAAAAGAGCAGCTTTCGAATGTAACCGTGAAAGACGCTCTTAAGCACCCTACATGGAACATGGGGCCTAAAATTACTATAGATTCAGCATCTCTCGCAAACAAAGGACTTGAAGTTATTGAAGCAGTTCGTCTGTTTGACGTTGACGCAGATCACGTTGACGTAGTGATTCATCCGCAAAGTCTCATACACTCTCTCATACGCACAAAAGACGGTGTTCTTTATGCACAGATTTCAAAGCCTGACATGCGCCACCCCATCTTATCGGCATTCACATGGCCGGAATACGTGCCTAATAATCTTGAAGTTTTTGATATAACGGAATGTGGCGAAATGACATTCAAAAAACCTCGTTATGATGATTTTAGGATGCTTCCTCTTGCACAAATGGCAGCAAAACAATCCGGTCGTTACACAATTGCGTATAATGCAGCCAATGAAGAAGCCGTTGCCGCTTTCATAAACGGGCGTTTAAAATTTATCGACATTCCGACAGTTACCGAACAAATTCTGCAAGCTGATTGGTCAAACGAACCGACAGACTTTGATGAAGTTTTTGCCGCCGACAAACTTGCAAGAAAAGAAGCCTCTGATTTTATTCACAAGGAATTTGATCGATGACGATTGTTCTTGGGATTCTGGCACTTAGTGTAATTATAATCTTCCATGAATTAGGACATTTTATTGCCGCCAAACTCTGTAAAATCGAGGTTGAAGCCTTTTCTGTTGGAATGGGACCGATTCTTCTTCACAAAACAATCCACGGAACAGATTTTCGTATTTCTCTTGTGCCGCTTGGAGGATACTGTACATTAAAAGGCGAAAATGCTTTTCAAAATGCAATTGATGCAGATTTATCAGAAATTCCTAAGACAAAGGGCACATTTTACGAAAATCCGTTAAAACGAATGCTTATCGCTTTTTCAGGTCCGTTTGCGAACGTTGTTTTTTCTGTTATAGCCTATTTTATTATCGCCCTTGTCGGTTATTCATATCAGACAACAGGTACAAAAATAATACTTGCAAATGAAATTTATCCTGAAATTCCATCGGCTGCGGAACAGGCCGGGTTGCGCTCAGGTGACGAGATTACAGCCATAAACGGTAAAAACATAGATAATTTTCAGGAAATGTATACCATTATAGCTACAAATCCAAACAAAAAAATGGATTTTACCGTGTTAAGAGACAATCAGGTTTATCGTTTTTCACTTACACCTCAACTTGAAAAATCAACCGGCGCAGGAAAAATTGGTGTATTAAGCTGGACGGATCCAATCATTACAGAAATTAAACCTGGTTCAGAAGCAGAAAATGCCGGTCTAAAAGTAAATGATATAATAAAATTAGTTGATAATTCTGAAATCAAAAATACTGCAGGTTTTATAAAAGCCATCGAAAATAAACAAAATGTAAAGCTCACGATTGAAAGGAACGGGAAATTAATTGAATTAAATCTACCAATAAATTATAATAAAGATAATGGTTCTTTCCTTACAGGTTTGAGTTTTCCATACAAAACTGTAGAAGTCAAGGCAACTTCTATTTTTTCTGCATTGATTTCTGGTTTCAAACAAACTGGTGAAAACATTGCACTTACGTTAAAAACATTAAAATTGCTGTTCAGTGGCATAGACCTTACAAATGCAGTTTCAGGACCTGTAAGAATAACCGTAATGCTTGGAGATACCGCAAAAGCGGGATTTGCAGAAGGTTTTGCGACAGGCACAGTCAGCGTATTGAGTTTTTTAGCAATAATAAGCATTTCGCTTTTTATCATGAATCTTCTGCCTCTGCCTATTCTGGACGGCGGACTGATTTTATTTGCACTGATAGAATTTGTCTGTGGTAAAGGTCTCAAGCCAAAGCTTATATATAACTTTCAAAAGATTGGTTTTGTTCTTATAGCATTATTGTTCATCTTTGCTTTCAGCGGAGATTTAAGATATTTATTGTTTAACGGCAGGTAAAACGCTATGAAAACTTGTTCAAAAAAAACTGTAACTTATGCAAAAATATTGCATTTCAGTAGTATGAATACTCTTTGCAAAAATAATTCTGTTTTTAAAACACTTATTATCACTTTCATCTTTTTTCTTTCAGCAGGCTGCCTCATTGCCCAGTCTTTTTCAACACAGCCGCATTCAGGTTCAGTTCTTTCTCTCGCATGTAAAAATGACCGAAACGAAGTTTTTTCCGCCGGCAATGACGGAATGGTAATAAAATGGAATACAAACAACACCGGTGAACATTTTCAGTGTTCAGATCTGCCTATTCACATGATTGCTGTTCATCCTCTAAAAGAAGAAATTGCAATATATGAAACCGATGAATTTTCAACTTATCGCGTATCAGTATGGGATTGGAGTCGTAAAACAAAAAAATACACAAAAACATTCAATTCTGCGATAACATGCCTTAATTATTCTGCAAAAGGAACTTACCTTCTTGTAGGAACAGCAACGATGCAAGGTTTAAGCTTTTTTTCATCTGATACAGGATATTCCAAAAATATACTTTCAGCTTCAACGGGTGCTGTTACAATGGCTCATACCAGTAATTCAGAAGCAAGCCTTGTAGTATATTCTCCTTCCGGTTTATTGATTTATTATGACTTAAAAAAGGGTGTTGAAAAAACACGTTTTTCGGTAGAAGCAAATCTTTCAAACCCGACCTTATACAACAATAATGTCTTTTTTGCTGGAATAAGAGACAATACGGTTTACAAAATTTCTGCTACAACAGGTAAAAAGCTTTCATCTGCAACCGCTGTAAGTCCTTTTATAGTAACATCTCCCAAAGATTCAGAGTTAATCTTTATTGAAAAAGTTGATAACAAATACAATGTTGAAAAGCTTATTGACAACCAGAAAGTCGTACAACAAGCATTAAAAACTACGGAAGAGGCCACTTTTGCTGTTAAGGCATATGACTGCTTTTATCTGGGAACAAAAGATGGAAACATATATCGTCTTGATCAGACCGATAACTATTATCTTTCTGACGGTGGACCGATTTCCGTTTCAGCTTACAAATTGATTTCAGATTTTTGTACAAGCCCAAACGGAAGTGCATTTGCTTTGGCAGATGAAAAAATTATCTTCATTTCTTCCGATATGGAAAACACTGCATTTATCGCTAATAATCCAGGTGCAACAAATATTTCTGTAACAAACACAAACCTTTATCTATGGTCAAAAGACTCCAAAGACAGTATTCAGATATTGGATATTTCACAGTTACAATACAATAATATACAGGCTGTTCAGCAAAAATCATTCTCAAAGATTTATACACCGTCTGCTTCGATTCAGGATATTAAAATCTATGGTAATACAATGATTGTTGTTGAAGGAAACAGTGCTGTTACGCTTATTGATACAGACACAAACCGGCAGAAAAACCGTTATACCGGAACAGGTTATTTTGACGCTGTTCTTGTAAACGGCTCTGAGTTGTACATCGGTAAGACAGCCGCGACAAATCCCAAGTATCCTCTCATCATGATAGACACAAAAACCGGTGAAATAGTTTCTTTGGGGCTTAAAGCAGATGCAATCTATAATTTAACTACCGATGGCACGACAATATACGGTCAGATGTATTCTGACAGCACTTCTTCAAGAAACAGTTCTCTGTTTTCATATCAGCCTTCGGCAAAAAAATATCGTTCACTTATGAGCGGAACAACCGGCGAAGCAACCGGTTTCACAATACTTAACGGGAATACAGTTATAACGAATTTCGGACAGCAGCAGATTAGCGCAGTCAATACAACAAACACATTCCGTACAAAAATTACAGATGCGTCAAATATCAAAAAAGCTTCCGTATTTAACAATGTTTTGTATCTGCTTAACAACAACGGAACTTTCTCACTCTATAACGCCGTGAATTATTCGTTCATCGGAACATTTACACTTGATTCTGATTATGGAATAATAGCGGTATCACAGAATTGAACAAAAACTCATCAAGGCTGCCGCAACTTGTATGCCAGATGCTTACTCTGGCTGCGGCAGTTCTCGTATTCTTTTTTGCATCACGCAACTGCATATCGCTAAAAAAAACTCTCCTTGCTCAGCAGAACGGTTGGGTTTCTTGTACCGGCAAAATTATTTCGATAGAAGATACAAAAGTCGTATATTATGAAGACAACACCAACCTTAAACAAACGCTTATACTGTTCAAAGTTCTGCTGACAGGCGGCAAAAACAAGAACAAAGAAGTTCTTGCGCTCCAAACGTTGGACGATTTTGTAGCCATAAAAGCAAAACAAGTTGAAACCGGCGACAGGGTTATTATTTTGTATACAGGTGCACCCGAAGATGTAACTGACTTTGAACAAATAATCCGCAATCCAGCCTACTTTTTTGAAGAATACAACAGGATTCCCTATCTTGCTGTTTTGTTCTTTTTGTTTGCCTTTTTAATAATTCTTTTTGGCGGTAGCAAAGGAATAAAAACGCTTATTTCGCTGCTTTTAACATGTATAGTAATCTTTTTTTACTTTATTCCATCTGTGTTTTCGGGTGTGAGTCTGTATAAGAGCAGTCTTTTTGTATGCTTGTATTCGGTCATTACAACCATTCTCATCATAAGCGGCTATACAAAAAAAAGCTTTATAGCCATAGCAGGCTGCTCCGGCGGACTTTTATGCGCTGCCCTTCTGACCGTTATTATGACCAAGTGTCTTAAGCTCAACGGCTTTTTAAACAACGAATCCGTCTATCTGCTTTCAATTCTTCCCGAAGGCAGTTCAAACCTAGTGTCAGTCATATTTGCATCAATAACAATCGGTTCAATCGGGGCAATAATGGACGTTTCAATGTCTCTTGCTTCTGCACTGAACGAACTTGCTACCGCCGTACCCGATATTTCGTTCAAACAACTTTTAAAAAGCGGATTTGAAATAGGCAAGGACATGATGGGAACAATGGCGAACACACTGATTCTTGCTTACATAGGCGGTTCCCTTTCGTTCGTTCTTGTTCTTGTGGCATACAATACTTCGTATCTGGGACTTTTGAACCATCAGATGATTACAGTTGAGATTCTTCAGGGACTGGCAGGTTCAATAGGAATTTTGTGTACAATCCCTTTTACAACCTTACTTGCAGCGGTTATTTACTCAGTGAGATTATCTGTTTCGATTGAAAAATAAAACTTTTACAGTCTATTCAATTACAAAAGTTCTTCCCTTGTAGAAGAACACAGCATGAGCAAGATAACGTCTTACGGTTTCATAAAGAACATGGCGCTCAACGTCTTTTCCCATGCGGATAAATTCATCTATGGAACGTGTATCGTTTACTCTTATAACATCCTGGAAAATAATCGGTCCCTGGTCAAGATCCTGTGTAGCGATGTGACCTGTAGCACCAATGATTTTAACGCCTTTTTCCCAAGCCTGGTGGTATGGCTTTGCACCTTTGAACGCAGGAAGAAACCCATGATGAATATTGATACAACGGTTCTTCCACTTGTCGCAGAAATCCGCGCTCATAACCTGCATATAACGCGCTAAAACTACCAAATCTATTGAATAGTTTTCGAGTATCTGATTCAAGTCAGACTCGTATTCTGCCTTGCCTTTTTTTGTATCAACCTGAAAAAAAGGAATATGAAAAGCTGTTGCAACATGAGCAAGGTCAGGATGATTGGAAATTATTACGGGTATTTCACAATCAAGCTCACCATCTGCGTGTTTAAGCAATAATTCATAAAGACAATGACTTGTTTTTGACACAAGCACTGCAACTCTTTTCTTTTTTCCAGTATCAAATACGTGCCAAATCAAATCATAGTTTTTCTCAAGCTTTTTGAATGACTGTGAAAAAGATTCAATTTCAAAAGAATCAGATGCACTGAATTGAATACGGCAGAAAAACATATCAATATCAACAGCCGTATGCTGTGCCAGATTAAGAATATTACCGCCGTTTCCTGCAATACAGGATGTAATATCTGCAATTATTCCGCTTTTATCAGGACAAGTCACTGTAAGTATATATTTCTTGGACATGCAAAGAATATACCATATTTACATGGTATTTTTCAATTACCCCGTCATAATTGGATATTCATATAATAATTCTCTATTTTTATAAAATAAAAATATATTTTTTTTAACTAACCCTTGCAAAATTGACTAAAGTTGTTATACTAAAAATATAGTCGAATAAAAAAAGTATTTCGGGGATTATGCTATGGAAAAGAAAATTTATGTTGTCGGTTTAGACGACAGCAACAAGGAAAACCAAGTCAATGCTGCTGTTTCGGCTGTGGCAGGGGTTTCTTCATGTACCGCCAATTCTGCAAAAGCACAGGTTCTTGTTGTTTTTGACGAAGGAACAGCTGGAATTGAAGATGCAATAAATAAAGCAATTTCAGGAACAGGCGTTGATGTTCTTAATTAATTAAATCTTACAAACAATGTAAGAAATAAAAAAGCCGGTCAGATAACTAACCGGCTTTTTTTTATCCGTAAAGATGTGGATATTATTGAATACAAATATTCGGAATATTAATATTCTTACTATTCTCCACCCTCATAACCTTCAGGATATTCTATATTAGTATAAACATTCTGAACGTCATCGTCTTCTTCAAGTTTGTCTGTAAGCTTGTCGCACTTTGCAGCTGTCTCTGCGTCAAGAGCCTGATAAGTAGATGGAACCATGGCAACTTCTGCAGAAAGAGGCTTCCAAGGATCGTCTTCTTCTTCCTCTTTCTTTTTGTCATCGGATGCAGGCTTCTGCTTTGCTTCAAAAGCTTCCATTACGGCTGTAAAGTCATTCGGTGTTGTTGTAACTGTTATAATACCATCTTCCGTTACGATATCTTCTGCACCTGCTTCAAGAGCAACGTCCATTACTTCTTCTTCTGAAACTTTTTCAGCGTCAAATTCAATAACACCTTTGCGTTCAAACATACGTGAAACAGAACCTGTTGTACCAAGGTTTCCGCCTGTCTTATTGAAAATATTGCGTACGTTTGCAGCCGCACGGTTCTTGTTATCAGTCAAGACTTCAACGAGAATAGCAACTCCACCCGGTCCGAATCCTTCATAAACAAGTTCTTCAAATGAGGTAGCACCGAGTTCTCCTGTACCTTTTTTAATTGCACGGTCAATGTTGTCTTTAGGCATGTTTGCAGCACGAGCCTTAAGAATAGCTGTTCTAAGACGAGGATTGGAGTTGGGATCACCACCGCCCATTCTTGCTGCAATTGAAATTTCCTTGATAAATTTGGTGAAAAGCTGACCGCGTTTTGCATCAGCAGCACCTTTTGCATGTTTAATGGTCGCCCATTTACTATGTCCTGACATTATGTCTCCTTAATATATTGATTACCAAATAATGACAAAGTTTACCATATTAAGAAAAACAGTGTCAATATACACCATCAAGGGACCAAAAGTTGACAAACTGATATAAAAATGTTAGTCTAATTTTATTATTTAGGAGTTATTATGAAAAATCGTTATTTTGCCATCTGCCTCTGTCTTTTAGCAACTCTTCTGCTTTTTTCCGGTTGTGGTGGTGGTGGAAACAGTATTTTAGGCGGTCATATATCCTTTATTAACGATTCAAATCCTTTTGTAGGAACATGGATTTGTGCTACTACAAAACAAGATAATCCAGGTGCTCACGTTTATAGATATGATAAATTAGTATTCACGACGGAAAAGGTAACACTTTCTTATATAGATGTTGTTGATTACGGTTTAACCACACAGCATACAGTTGAACTCTCAGCAGAAGGTACCTGGTATTTCTTGAATGACGGCTGTCACATATATATAAAACCGACCAAATATAACAATATTTTTATCAGCCCTACAGCCAGCGAAGACGGGACAATTCAGTATGATACGGCCGATGTCATTAACACCCGTACAACGGAAAGAAATAACAGATATGCGTTAAATCAAGAAATCCATTATACATATGCAATGAATGAGGGAAAAACACAATTTTCAATATCAAATGTTGCAGCTCCTTCTCAAGTTTGGACTTGGGACAGATGGTAATTTCCATTCAATCTAATTCACAGCATATACATGTAAAAGCATGTATATGCTTTTTTTTTACTAATTGACCTAAATCGCTATTGTTGATATATTCTTAAATGTAAACCCCTTGCCCGAAAGGGCCGACCGTCCATAAGGAGTAATTATGAGAAAATACGAATTAATGACCATCTTTCCCATTGAAGATGATCAGTTCCAGACAGGGCTCGCAAACGTTCACTCAATACTGAACGAGTTTGGAGCAGAAATCGAAAAAGAAGAACTTTTCGGTGAAAGAGATCTTACTTATGAAGTAAAGAAAAGAAACCGCGGAAAGTTCTACCTCTTCAACATTAAAGTAAATCCTGCAAAAATTGTTGAAATTGACCGCAAATTTAAATTGGATCCTATTTTAATGAAATTTATGTTTGTTCGCGTTGACGAATAAACTAAGGAAGGAGTTTACAGATGACAGATATTAATCAGGTTATGCTTATCGGAAGACTTACCAGAGACGCAGAACTAAAATACACTACCGGTGGTTTTGCAATCGGCAGTTTTTCTGTTGCTGTAAACAGGAGAAGAAAAAACGGTGAACAATGGGTTGATGAAGTAAACTTTTTTGACATCAATCTTTTTGGAAAATCCGCTGAAACTTTACACCAATACCTTGTTAAAGGTAAACAGGTCGCAATTCAAGGTGAGTTGCGTCAGGACAGATGGGAACAGGACGGGCAGCCTCGCAGCAAAATTGTTATTGTTGCAGAAAATGTTCAGCTGCTCGGAGGAAATTCTGGATCAAATGCCGCAGGACAGCAGTTTAACGGCGGGGGTTACAACCAGAACAAACAGCCTAATTCTTATCAGCCCAAACAACAGTCTTCTTCCCAATCATACAATCAGTTCGATGCAGGTCAGTCGTACGGCGGAGAATCTGATTTTCCGGAAGAAATTCCATTTTAACAGAATAGGAGTTAAATATGTCAGATACAAAAGATATCGATACAACACCTGATGTACAGATGCAGGATGTTATGCGCGATGCAGACGAAAGAACAGGTCGTCCGGCACCTAAAGGAAAAACATTTTTCCGCAAAAAGGTATGCCGTTTCTGTGCAAACAAAGCAAAAATTGACTATAAGGACGTAGATGGTCTCAGACGTTTTACAACAGAACGCGGAAAGATTCTTCCGCGCAGAATTACAGGAACCTGTGCAAAACACCAGAGACGTGTTGCTCTCGAAATCAAAAGAGCACGTGCTATCTGTCTGCTTCCATTTGTCGCAGACTAATAAAAAAACAAAGTCAGTTCTGTACTCCGAATTGGCTTTTATAACTTAGGAGCTTGAAACATGAAAGTAATTTTAAATCAGGACGTTAAATACCTTGGAGAAGAAGGCGACGTTAAAGTAGTTGCAAACGGCTATGCCCGCAACTATCTCTATCCTCGCAATCTTGCAGTTCCTTACAACGAAGCAACCGTTGCTCTCTTTGAAAGCCGCAAAGCAGAAATTGAAGCTAAAAAAGAAGCAAAGCGCCGTGACTCTGCAAGTCTCAAAGACAAATTACAGGCTGAAAGCCTTACAATCGTTATGCCGGCTGGAACAAACGGCAAACTCTACGGTGCAGTTACTTCACAGACAGTTATGGAACTGCTGCAGAAACAGGGATATGATATTGAGCGCAAACGCATAGAAATCCCCGGTGCTGCAATCAAGAGCGTAGGTAAATATACTGTAACAGTTCGTCTTTACGAAGCAGCTACAGCTGAACTCACTGTAGTAGTAAAGAGTCAGGAACAGGCAGCCAAAGAAGCTGAAGAAAAACCTGCCGAAGCAAAATCTGATTCAGAAACACCTGTAAAGGCAGAATAAGTGCAGCTCAAGGATAAAGTACCTCCACATAATCTAGAAGCCGAACAGGCAACTCTTGGTGCTTTACTCCTTGACTGGGAGGCCGTAGGTACCGTTATAAGGTATTTACGGCCGGAAAATTTCTATTCACTGCAAAATCAAAAAATCTTTTCTGCAATCCTAAGCCTTTTTAACAATGGTAAAACTGGTGATATAATAACACTCACAGAAGAATTACGGACTAACAACGAATTGGATTCGGCAGGTGGTCCCGGATATATATCATCACTTACCGATACTGTTCCGACATCAGCAAACGTAGAATATTACGCTCAAATTGTTCTTGAACTATCAGTAAAAAGAACTCTTATAAAAATTTCAAACAAGATTATTGCAGAATCTCATGATGAAAGTATTGAAAGCCGAGCTGTACTCGAAAATGCACAAAAAGAAATATTTGATCTATCAGATTCAAATCAGACAACATACTATAAAGCAGTTAAAGAAATAATCGGACCGACAATTGATGTAATACACAGACTCTATAAAAACAAAAAAGCCTTCACCGGCATTGCTTCAGGCCTTACAGACCTCGACACAATGACCAGTGGTTTTCAAAACTCGGAACTGATTATTATAGGCGCACGTCCTTCAATGGGTAAAACAGCTATGGCACTCTCAATGTTGCAGAATATTACAGTACACGATAAAATTCCGGCAGCTTTGTTTTCTTTGGAAATGTCTGATATGCAAATTATGCAGCGTCTTATTGCCTCAGAAGGAAGAATCCCGTCTCAAAAACTAAGATCAGGACTTTTATCTTTACAGGAATTGCAAAAGATGCAGACAGCTGCAGGCAATCTTTATGAAGCACCTTTGTACATAGTTGATACACCCAATATGAAGCTTTTGGAGTTAAGAGCAATAGCACGCCGCCTTAAAATGGAAAAAGACATAAAAATCATTTTCATTGACTATATTGGTCTCATTACAACCGAAAACACTCAAATTCCCCGATATGAGCAGGTTTCCGAGATTTCACGCTCACTAAAAAGCCTTTCCCGCGAACTTAACATCCCGGTTGTTGCACTTTCACAGGTAAGACGTGATGCAGAGTTAAAAGAACCTACCCTTGCAGATTTACGTGAATCCGGTTCTATAGAACAGGATGCGGATGTTGTTATGTTCATACATCGTGACAGAAAAACCGCAACCGAAGAACAGCCGGCAGGAATTGACACAAAGCTTATAGTTGCAAAACAAAGAAACGGTCCTATAGGTGATGTGGAAATTATCTTCCTCCCTTCATATACAAGATTTGAAAATAAAGCAGCCTCAGTCTGATTACGATTCAAAAAAAATACTTTCATTATCATCCTTTATGCTTTATTATTAATATAAAGGGGATGTTATGGAAACAGAATCTGATGATTATCTGACATTTATACTCGGTGATGTACTTTATGCAGTTGATGTCCGCTCCGTAAGGGAAGTCCTTGATTACGAACATGTTACAAAAGTTCCGCGTACCGTTTCATATATGAAAGGAGTTCTAAACATCAGGGGTACTGTCATTCCCGTAATAGATCTCCGTATGCTTTTTAACGTTGAACCTTCAGCTGACGAAGAAGATACTTCTATAATTGTCTCAGAACTTCATTGTGATGACGGAACCGACATAATGTTCGGCGTAGTTGCTGATTATGTTGAAAATGTTATCCAAATAAACCAGATAGATACCAACTCCGAAGAAAACACTGAAGACACACCTGTATCAGTGCTTAACGTTATGAACAACCGTTTTATAAAAGGACTCGGAAAAATCGAAAAACGCTTTGTCCTGATTTTAGATATGCAAAAAATAATATCTTTCATCGAAAAAGACATTGAAAACCCAAACAAAAAATAAATATGACTCTTAAAAAGAAACTCTCACCAACATTTATACAGTATATAGGGCTTTCGTTTTCTCTTTTTGCTCAGAATGATCTGCTCTCATACGCAGCGGCAGGTTCATTCGGTTTTTTATGTTCAATTGTTCCTGTAATAACGATGATTTTCGTTATAATTATACGCTTTTTTCACAGTTCACCCGATTTGCTTCTTGATTGGTTTCAGAACCAGAATATGTTGTTTGAAACTATTGATCTTCCCGAAATACTGGAATCTGTCCTTTCGGTAAAGAAAATCGGCTTTTTTGAAATAATCCTCGGCATTTCCATTTTTTGGCTTGCCAGACGCTTTTTTATTTATGCCATGAACGGCTTCCGACAAATATTCCGAACGCAGGCAGAACGGAAAAATTTTTTCTTTTCACTTATTGGATTTGCAGGAGAAGCCATACTCATAATCTGTATTTCCATAATCATTTCTTTTGTTTTATTCGTACTTTCAATTCTTAGATTAAAGACTATTCCTTTCCAAATTCCCGTTTTTTTGCAGCATTTCGGCAAATTTATTTCTAATTTTTCACCCGTTATCCTAATATTTATCCTTCTTACGTTAACATACCGTTTTGCATCCGGGACAAAACCTCCGCTAAAACTTTGCATACTGTCAAGTGCAGCTTCTTCGCTCGTATATTGGGTATTCCTGGTATTTTTCCATCTTTTTGTAAAAACATCCAATTACAATGTTATATACGGAGTACTAAGCAACATCATCATTATACTGCTAAGTGTCTATACTTTTTTTACGCTTATGCTTTTCTTTGCCCAGGTCATATTTGTATGCCAGTTTTTTCAGCCGTTACTTTTTGAACAGATGTATCTTTTATCTTGTTCCAAAGGAAACAAACTTCAGGAAGAAATAAAACGCATAATCTATCTGCAGCCGGAAGTTTTCTTTAATTCACATCTCATCAAATATACAATGGATTCAACACTGTTTGATATAGGAATGGATTCTGATTCCGTATATTACATAGTTAGTGGAACAATTTCCGTTTTTTCAAACAATCACTATGAATACCTTGAAGCAGGTTCCTTTTTCGGTGAAGCAGAATGTTTGCTCCACAAAAAGCATACATCAAGAGCTTCTTGCGTATCTGATGTTCAACTTATTCAGTTTCCTGAGCAGGAATTTCAAAAACTGATAGCATTCAGTCCTGAAGTAAACAAGACAATCCTTTCAAGAATTGCTCAGATCGATCAACAAAAGAAACAGATATAAAAGCTTATTATTCCCAAAAAGACGCTTTTATGCTATGTTTTAACCGCAACAAACTTCATAAAAGGATATATTTATGGCACGTGAAAAAATCGTTGTACTGGACTTTGGAAGTCAATACGCCCACCTTATAGCAAAGCGTTTCCGCATTCTGGGCTACTATTCCGAGATTGCCCTGCCCTCAAGCTCCCTTGAAATTTTTAAGGACGCAAAGGGAATTGTTTTTTCAGGCGGTCCTGCATCAATTTATGATGAAAAGATTCCCGAGTTCAACGAACAAATATTTTCACTGCCAATACCTATACTCGGATTGTGTTACGGACACTATGTTGTTGCCAAGCATTACGGCGGCAAAATTGGCAAAGCACCGGTCGGCGAGTTCGGCTATGCGCACATAGAATCAACTGAAAAAACAAAAGACTGTCCGCTTTTTGTCGGAATCGAATTGCCGCAGCAGGTATGGATGAGCCATCAGGACGGCGTTCTTGAAAAACCGAAAGATTTTGAAGTTACAGGCTTTACTAAAGACTGCCCGTTCGCGGCATTGCAAAACTTAAAGGAAAAACGCTTCGGCCTGCAATTCCATGTTGAAGTAAAAGACACTCCCTGCGGAAATCAGATCTTTGATAACTTTGCCAAATTCTGCGGAATGAGCAGAAACTGGGATCAGAACAAGGTTCTGGACATCATTCTTGAACAAATAAAAACTGATGCCAAAGACCGCAATGTTCTGCTGTTTCTTTCGGGCGGCGTAGATTCTACCGTAGCATTTGCACTTCTTAACAAAGCGCTTGGACAGGAACGAGTTCTCGGTCTGCACATAGACAACGGCTATATGCGCAAAAACGAATCCGCGATTATTGCCGAACGCTACAAAAAAGCGGGTTTCAGTAACTTTATATGCGAAGATGCGTCAGCCACATTCCTTGCCTCTATGGGAAAAGAAACAGACCCGCAGAAAAAACGCAAGGCAACCGGTGAAACTTTTATAAAAGTACGCGATGAGGTAGTTAAAAAGCTCAAACTTGACGAAAACAAATGGCTTCTTGGACAGGGAACACTTTATCCCGACATCATAGAATCGGGCGGAACTGCAAATTCGCATGTAATAAAAACACACCACAACCGGGTTGAGGGAATTCAGGCACTTATAGCAAAAGGGCTCATCATCGAGCCGCTTAAAGACCTGTACAAAGACGAAGTACGTCTTATCGGAAAACAACTTGGTCTTGAAGACATTCTCGTAAACCGCCATCCATTCCCTGGACCGGGTCTTTCAATAAACGTTCTCTGCAACGACGGCAAAACTGATATAACGGCTGAATTTGAAAAATCACAGAAAGAAGTAAAAGACTTTATTCGTAAGTCCGATGATTTTGCTGCAAGGTTTTTTGAAAGCGAAAACAGCTCTAAAAAACCGGAATTTGTGCAGGCCGGTATTCTGCCTGTAAAATCCGTCGGGGTTCAAGGAGACTTCCGTACATATCGTTTTCCAGCTGTTCTGCGGTTCAACAATATATTTGAAAGTTTTCCGTCATGGAAAAGCCTTGAAGAAGCTTCTTCCTTCATAACAAACGGAACCAACGAGGTGAACCGCACCGTTATTTCACTCTACGAAAAACCTTCCTGCGAGCTTTGTGAGGGTTACTGCGACAAGCACAGACTTGATCAGACAAGGGAAGTTGACAAGATTGTTCTTGATGAACTTAAAGCATCCGGCTGGTATTCAAAAATATTCCAGCATCTCACGATAAATCTGCCGTATAGTGCGGAAAAAGATCACTGTTCTATAGTTCTGCGACCTGTTGTTTCGGAAGACGTTATGACAGCACGCTTTGCACATCTGCCGGTAGATTTGCTCAAAAGAATAACGGATAAAATACTCGCACTCGGCTTTGTGGATTCGTTGTTCTACGACATCACAAATAAACCGCCGGCAACATTCGGCTGGGAATAAGGGGATTGCAAGCAATCCCAACGCCTTTTTGCAGAGCAAAAAGGCGCGGACAAACAAAGCTGTTTCATTATAATATTAACTTGAGCGACCCCTGTGAGATTTCCCCTTTTGGGGAAATCTCAAAAGCAAAAAGGCGCGGACAAACAAAGCTGTTTCATTATAATATTAACTTGAGCCTCGCTCCTTTCTCAGTTTTCGACTTTCATTTTCATGCTCGTCAATTTGTTATTTTACATATCATCTATGGATAGACCGGAAACTTTTTGGGTGTAACCGTTTAAGTTTTGCATGAAGGCATCTGCTTTGGACTGAACTTTTGAAAGGTTAATATTCTTAGCCTGGCGTTTTACTTCGTAGATGGTGCAGGATTTTTCCAAATCGTTTATGGCGATGATGTCAATTTCGTTTTTGGATTTTTTATCCCACCAGCCGCCGATTTTTGTAATCTTGCCTTCTTCCTTTATTTTTGCTGTAAAATACCGTTCCAGAGTTTTTCCTGTGAAAGTTTCATAATCGCGGAGAATGAGCTCTTTTAGTATGTCGTAATTTCCAAGCTCGATTAAGTCCTGATGGGAATAAATGAAACGAAAATAAAAGAGCATGTATTCGTCTATAATCTGCCATCTTGTATTGCGGCTTTCTGACTTTGAAAGTAATGGGCGAATTTGATCTGTGATTCCGAATACTTTTTGAAGGTTTTGCAGATAAGCTCCGGTGTTTTTCTGAATAACAGAATCTATTTCACTTTGAGTTGTGAGTCCTCTCGAAATTGCCTGAAGAATCGAAAAATAGATTCCATAGTCTTTGCCTATTTCACCAATTAAGATGTCACGGCCATCTACGAGGAATGGGGATGACATATTGCAGACTGAAGCAATCATTTTTGCTTTTGTCGTTGCACCTGCGTTCATCAGCAGAAAGATGTATTTCGCTACACCTCCACTAAGCATGTAAAGGCAAAGAAGATCTTCTGCTTTGTATTTTGGATTGAAGTCCTGCAGAATTGTTTTTACAGCTGATGGTGTAAAAGGCTTTAGGTGAATGTTATGTGTTGAACGTCCAAATAAAGGCTCTTTTTCGTCCTTGAAGATTCTTGTCATTAGTGAATAGATTGAACCGCAGACAATCAGATTTATTTTTGATGTTGATTTCTGACTGTCCCAGATGTTCTGCATCTGGCTGAAAAAAGCTTTGTTTATATACTCAATATCCTGGAATTCGTCTATTACAAGTGTGAAATGATTTGTCCGTGAATATGTCATTATCTGTTCAAATAAGTCTGAAAGCTTGTCCACTTTACCAAAAATTTTTAGTCCAAGGTTTTCTTCCAGAGTTTTTTGCCATTGTTCGCAAAGGGATTTTTCTGCGCTACGAGATGTAAATAGATATGCACTTTTTTTTCCGTTTATAAAATGCTTAAGAAGCTGCGTTTTACCAATTCGGCGGCGGCCTGTGAGAACTGTAAAACAGGCTGTCTTTCTTGACTGCTCTTCAATTTGTATCAAAGCTTCGAGTTCGCTAGTTCTGTCGTAAAACTTTTCCATTTTGCAGCTCCTTATAATTGTGATTAATTTAATATCCATTAAATTAACAATCATTATATTATCAAACTTTCTTAAAATCAATAGAATGACGTACCTGCGATCGGCTGATTTTGTCTTCAAAACAACTTTAATATTTCAGAGAGCGGGTCCCAGCGAACTTTGAATATACAACCTGCTCACGGCTAATCCTGTGCCGCAAAACAGCTTTTATACTGCTCTTTTCTTAGGTTTCACAATTGGCTTCTTTGAACGGTTCTTTTGTATATAATTACATTTCGTTTAATAAAAAGAGACTGAAAACATTTAAAGGTCATCATCCAAATCATCTATATCATCCTCGTAAAAATGAAAAACTCCTTCAACTTGCTTGCCAAAAACCTTAGCAATATCTATTGCAAGTTTTAAGGACGGATTATATTTTCCCTTTTCCAGTGCGCTGATTGTTTCTCTGTGATTAAAATAACTGTGCAAACTTAAACACTCCCCTTTCTCAAAAAAAATTTATTGCGGCCTTCAAAATTCTTCCTCTATGAATTCAGTTATACATACTCCAGTGCTTCAAAATTTCTCCTCCAGTTCTTCAAGTATGAGTACTAGAGTGCGCAAAAATAATCAGACTATGGCAGTTCTTTGAGTAGCTACGTGAATATTTTTAAGTATGTACGTGCACAAAAATTTTTAGCTACGTGTTTAAAAATTTTTCCTCTAGAAATTCAGTTATAATTACGAGCGTGTTTAAAAATAATTTGGCTATGGCGGAACTTTGAGCAGCTACGTAAAAATTTTTAAGTACGTACGTGCATAAAAATT
>JAEEQG010000018.1 GCA_016285185.1 Spirochaetota bacterium | reverse complement strand
GCTACGTGTTTAAAAATTTTTCCTCTAGAAATTCAGTTATAATTACGAGCGTGTTTAAAAATAATTTGGCTATGGCGGAACTTTGAGCAGCTACGTAAAAATTTTTAAGTACGTACGTGCATAAAAATTTTTAGCTACGTGTTTAAAAATTATTACTCTAGAAATTTTGCTTTATATGACATTGGATAAAACCAGCCGACAGAAGTAACTTGCATTTTGAAACATGTCACATATAATATATATGAAAGGTAACTTAAAATGCATAAACCTGTCGCGAGTTTGCGAAGCAAACTCGTTGGGCATCGGCCTTGTCCGATGCCCGAAATCCCGATGAGATGAAATATAAGTTGCTTGCTGAAAAGGCAGGAAAATTCAAAAAAACTGAGAAAGGAGCTAAGCGTATGTGTAAAATAATGGAAGAATTTGCTGCCGAAGAAAGAGCTGAAGAAAGAATAGAAATTGCAATGAATCTATTGGAAGAAGGTACTCTTTCAATTTCTAAAATTGCCGCTGCCTCAAAACTGCCAGAAAGCAAAGTACGGGAACTTGCTGAAAAGCTCCAACCGGCTGCGAAATAATCGAGCTTGTCATAAAAACTGTGTAAATACCAATTTCCCATTTAAGAGAAAGTACAATCGGATTTCCTCTTTCTACCCGACGATTTTTATCTTTCCAACAGCCTGTTTGGGTAACTTCCGGCTTACTGTCACCATACCGCTAATACGGGCGTACGCTCTTTCTGCGCCCGTATCATGCTACTTCATATTTTAAGACTTGTAATAAAATATTTTAAGTAAGTAAAGTGATATGCACCTGAAAAATGACACAGATTTTTACAGAACAGAATAGAAACAGACACACTATATTTAGTATCTGCGTCAATACCGACACATATTATTCAGTGTCTGCACCAAAACTGACACAACTGATTTACCGACCGCCACTGCAATGTCACAGTCAATACTGAGTTATGAAACAACTCAACTTTTTGGATACGTTTTTATATGATACTACCAACAAACTGCTATAGACATTAATAAAAAACAGGATATAATAAAAAGGATTATTAGGTTGAGAAAATGAAAAGATTTATAAAAACAATTTTATTAATTCTTTTTTCAACATTAGGTATTTCTTCTATTTTATGGAGTGAACCTTATTTAGGGACAAAATCTCCTGAAGAGCCCAAAAATATCGGTGATATTGTTTTTAATGACGGAAGCGCAACACCCTATAAAACAAAACTAAAACTTTCTGATGAACAAAAAGCTGCTGCAATTGCAGTTATTTTTTACACTGGAACTGATTGCAGCGATGATGGTAAGAACAGAACACTTGGATTAGGTTTACAGTACAGCCAGAACAGATTGCAATATTGTGAACTTCAAGCATCTTCACGTTTTGAATCTATTGATACTATTTATGATACAACAAAAAACGGTAGTAAAAATTTGAATAAAATTGGTGAGTGGCTAAAAGAACATAACAAAATCGATGATACTGATAATTCTTCAAAATACCCCGCTTTTTATTATGCAATAAATTATAATGAATATACAACAAATCTTAATTTATTCAGTTCAGACTGGTATTTACCAAGTAAAGCAGAATTTGAAAAAATCTTTAAGAAAAAAAAGATAATAGATGCTGTATGTAAACTTTGTGAAGTACCTTTATTTAAGAATGCATTCTATTGGACAGCAACACAAAGTCACTTAAAAAATTTTAATTTTGATTTATCTGCAAACGCATTTATAATTTCTTTTAAAGATGGATATTGTTTAGACCAAGGTACTGATAAGAATAACGTAGCATATGCTTGTTCAATAAAAGAATTTTAATAAAGGAAGTCTAAATGAAACATTTTATCAAGAAATTTACATTTACAATATGCATATTATTACTCTCTTATTCATTTTTATGTAGTGAATCATATTTAGGAACAAAAGCACCTGAAGACCCGAAAAATATAGGAGATATTGTTTTTAATGATGGTAGTTCAACTCCTTACAGTGAAAATCTGAATCTTCCTTCAGAACAAAAAAATGCCGCTGTTGCTTTTATTTTTTATGTTGGAACAGATTGTAGCGATGACGGCGAAAACCGCACACTCGGAATTGGTTTAAAGAGTGGTCAAAAGTTTTTTAAATGGTGTGATAAAAAAGCTTCCGCAAACTTTGAATGGATTGACACAATTTATGAAACTACAAAAAATGGTAGTCAAAATTTCGAAAAAATCGGTAAATGGCTTAAAGAACACGGTAAAAAAGATGATACAGGAGATGAAAAAAAATATCCTGCTTTTCATTATGCAAAAAAATTTGGTGAACAAACAAAGAACATTGGAATATTCAACAATGGTTGGTATATTCCTAGTAAAGAAGAAATACGTATTGCCTATGAACAATATTCTACAATAAATGCGGTATGTAAACTTTGTAACTTACCTGAATTTGACGGTATTTTCTGGACATCATCACAGGGAAATCACAAAGATGATTGGGCAGGACAAATCGCATGGGTACATCGTTTTTATGACGAAGAAGGAGATAAATTTTACAGTCTGTTTGATGAAGCTTCTAAAACTGTTCCTTATCATATTTGTGTAATTAGAGAATTTTGATCTCTAAACTATTATACCCATAAAAAAACACGCCGTGTTTTCCGGCGTGTTTTGAATCCAATCTGTGCAGTTACTTAATATCCGCGTTTTACGAACGCGTCTTTGTAACCGTCTTTTTTAACCTTATTCAGAATTGCGTTATATTCATCAGCTGTTAAAGGTCCTATCAGAACCTCGTATGCGTCTGTATAACGGTTTGACTGCTTCAGCGAAACCGGATACTTACCGCGATATTTACTTACAATATTACGGATATTTGCTACATCACGGTTTACTGAAAGCTGAACATAGTATTTGTTCTTTTCGTACTCGGCAATCTGCAGTTCGGGGTACGGCACATTCTGCTTGTACTGATCCTGCGGAACAATTACTGCATTTGACTGTACCTGCGGCTGGGTATTTGTGACCGCGGCGGTCTGTGCCGGAACAACAGTTGTTGTTACCGGAGCTGTCTGAACAGGTGCTGTTTGTGTAACAGGTGTTGTCTGTGTAACAGGTGCAGTCTGTGATACTACAGGAGCGGTTTCCTGTACCGGTTGTGTCTGAACTGTAGTGACCGTAACTTGCGGCTGAGTGATTTCCGGAAGTGAAGCATATTCGTATGCACTTACTGTATTTGTTGTTTCCTGTTCATTTTCCTTAACAGGTTCAGCTACTATTTCAGAAACAGGAACTTCTTCTTCAACTGTATTTTCTGTAAGAGTGTAATCTTCCTTCAAAGCTTCGGCGACATTTGTATCCGGATCAGGAACCGATGTCAATGAGCCTCCCTCAGGAGAACTTTCGGCAACGTAATCATTTTTTTTGCTGATACGAACAACTGTATCATAAGCAGCACTTACTTCAAGTTCTTCCGCAGCTGCAGGAGAAAGCAAAATCAGAACACCTGTAAGTTCAGTTGTATCGGTGATTACTACATTTATTTTTTTACCATTTAATGTATTGTAAACTTCTACAATTTCACCCTTTGAAAAAACCCTGCTCTGTGCATAATTTCCGCCTGCCGGGAAAATATCGGCAGAACCAACAGCAGCTCTTCCTTCCCAAGCTACTGACGAGCCGAAAACAAAAGACACAGCTAAAATACCTGCTGCAAGCAGCAAACAAAAACGTTTCATATAACTTCCCCTCTAATTCAGCTTTCTGACGGATTCTTCGATTGAAGAAACTATATTGCCCGAAAACTTTGCAATTCCTTTTTCAATATCTCTGGTACTTTTATTCATCGACTCATTCGGAAATTCAGAACCTTTTGCCGCAATATCGAATGTGTCCACTGAAATAATTTCCCAGTCAACAGAATTTACACTTTTAAACAGATTCCCCTCGTTTTTATATAATTCTTCATTATAATTAATAGTTACAGGAATTATATATGTAACATTTCCGAGACCTGCAGAAGTAAGCCTTTCCGTATAGGCGTCGGTCTTGCCGCCTGTAAGGACAGGCTCGTTTGAAATTATATATCCTGCCTCAAAAAAGCCGTCAAGTATGGCATTTTCCATTAAGCGGGTAATTTCCCTAACTTCGCCGGTAGAAGAATCATTCTGAATCATTATCAGAGTCATGGACTGCGAGTATGCGCAAAACATAAACACAGCAGTCATAATGACCAATAAAAGTATACGCTTCATCTTAATCATTATCGGCATAAATTAATTTGAATTAATACATATAGTTTTTAATTTTGAATATATTACAAAGTATCTGCGCAGGTTGGTTTTTGTGCATAAAACAATCTGAATTAATACATATGTTTAAACTAAATGCTTAATTTGCTTGCATTAAATGTTAAAAAATTATACACTTTTTTGTATATTTATACAAAAAGCGGAGGTTTTTATGATTAACGTCGGAATTATCGGTGCTACAGGCTACGTTGGAGTTGAACTTGTCCGACTCTTGCTTCGTCATGCAAAAGTAAAACGCTTATACCTCAGTTCCGTAAGTTTTGAAGGACAGCAGATTGAAGATGTTTATCCAAATCTCAGAGAATGTGCAGAAATAAAACTTGTCAACGCTGATAAGGCTATTGAAAAGGCTGATATTATTTTTACCGCCCTTCCGCACGGCACTGCAGAACAGTATGCGGATATCTGCATAAAAAAGAATAAGAAGCTCATTGACCTCTCTGCTGACTTCCGCTTTGATGACGATGAAGCCACATTTACCAAGTGGTACAAAGAAAGCTGGAAATTTCCGCAGACACACGCGGAATCAGTTTACGGACTTCCTGAAATGAACAGAAAAAAGATTGCAAAGGCAAGAATCATCGGCAATCCGGGCTGCTATGTTACATCAGCAACCCTTGCCCTTCTTCCAGCACTTGAAAACGGACTCATTGCAACAGACCCGATTATAATCGACAGCAAGAGCGGCGTCACAGGAACAGGCCGCAATCCTTCCGCAAAAAACAACTTCAGCGAATGCGGCGAATCTTTCAGCCCGTATGCGGTAGGCGCACACCGCCACCAGCCTGAAATTGAGCGCAATCTTTCAAAGGCCGCAGGAACACAGTGCGGAGTTATTTTTACACCGCACCTTATTCCGATGAGCCGCGGTATTCTCAGCACCGTATACGCACAGCTCAACGACGCGATAGTTTCTTCGGCAGACCCAGAAATGAACCTCAAAATCATACACAGAATTTACAGCGATTTTTATGCTGCAGAACCCTTTGTAAGAGTTCTGCCGGCAGGTTCCGTGCCATGCACAAAGAACGTTCGCTTTTCAAACTACTGCGACATTTCGCTGCACATTGTCCACGGCGGCAAAATGCTCCAGATTTGTTCCGCGCTTGACAACATGGTCAAAGGCGCGGCCGGACAGGCAGTACAGAACATGAACATTATGTTCGGTTTTAAAGAAACAATGGGAATCGATATGGTTCCTGCAGCTTTTTAACAGAAGGTACAATATGACAACACATATAGAAGGCGGTATCTGCGCGCCACAGGGATTTACGGCAAACGCAGTTATAGCTGAAGTAAAACCCGGCAGAAAACGGAACGATGTTGCGCTTGTTTACGCAGAAAAGCCCTGCAACGCAGCGGCTGTTTTTACTACAAACCTGGTAAAAGCGGAACCTGTAAAACTCTCCCGCAAGCATATCGCGGACGGAAAGGCGCAGGCAATCATCCTTAATTCGGGCAACGCGAACGCATGTACCGGCGAAACCGGCTCACAGAACGCGCTCAGAATGGCAAAGGCTGTTTCAGCAAATCTCCCTGTAAAAACAGAAGACGTTATCGTCTGTTCAACCGGTGTTATCGGTCAGCAGCTTCTTGTAGAAAGAATAGAAGCAAAAGCAGCAGAGCTTGTAAAAGGACTTTCAAAAACCGGAAATGAGCTTGCACGTCAGGCTATAATGACAACCGACACCGTGTACAAAGAAGTTGCCGTTGAAACACAAATAGGCGGTAAAAAGGTCAGAATCGGTACTATGGCAAAAGGTTCAGGCATGATTCACATCAACATGGGAACAATGCTCGGTGTTATTACAACAGACTGCGCCATTTCTTCCGCAATGCTCAAAGCCGCACTTGAAGAAAGCATAAAAGGTTCATACAACTGTGTTACCGTTGACGGCGACACAAGTACAAACGATACACTCTGCATTCTCGCATCCGGTATGGCAGGTAATGCCGAAATTACCACTCAGAACGAGGATTATGCCGCATTCCTTTCAGCATTGAACGAAGTAAACGTTGAAATGGCAAAAAAAATTGCGGGTGACGGCGAAGGCGCGGAACGGCTTATTGAATGCGTTGTAACAGGCGCTGCTTCCGTAGAATCCGCGCGAAAGCTTGCACGCTCAGTAATTTCATCAAATCTTGTAAAAGCGGCATTTTTCGGCAAGGATGCAAACTGGGGCCGCATCCTGTGCGCAATGGGCTACTCAGGCGAAAAGTTTGATACGGGCAAAGTCTGTGTTTCGTTCGTAAGCAAAGCCGGAAAAGTTGATGTTTGCAAAAACGGCATGGACGTTGATTTTGACGAAGATTTTGCAACAAAAGTGCTTTCCGAAGATGCCGTAACAATCGCAATACAGTGCGCGGACGGCAGCTGCACAGGAACAGCATGGGGCTGTGATTTGACTTACGAATACGTAAAAATCAACGGCGATTACAGAACATAGCGTAAGGTGGGAATACTATGGAACTTTCAAATAATGACTGGTCAAAGATACTGGTAGAAGCACTGCCTTATTTTAAGCAGTGGGTAGGAAAAATCGTTGTAGTCAAATACGGCGGAAACGCCATGCTTAACGAAGAACTCAAGCAGGCTGTTATGGAAGACATTGTTCTTCTTAACACAATCGGCGTGCACGTTGTACTTGTACACGGCGGAGGTCCCGAAATTAACGCCATGCTTGAACGTGTAGGCAAAGAATCAAAATTCGTAAACGGACTGCGTTATACTGATGAAGAAACGATGGAAATCGTCCAGATGGTTCTTACAGGTAAACTTAACAAGGATATTGTAGGCATCCTGCTCCAGCAGGGAGGAAAAGCCGTAGGTTTGAGCGGTGTGGATTCGGGTCTTTTACGAGCAAGAAAAATCGACAAAAACGGTGCAGACTTGGGCTTTGTAGGCGATGTTACCGAGGTTCACCCCGAAATTGTAACATCCCTTCTCAATCAGGGCTTTATACCGGTTATTTCTACGGTTGCACTCGGAGAACAGGGCGACACAGCACGATACAACATAAACGCTGATACAGCGGCAGCAAAAATCGCAGTTGCGCTTCATGCCGAAAAGTTTGTACAGCTTACGAACGTTCCCGGTGTTCTTCGCGACGTAAATGATCCTACAACACTTATAAAGCGTATCGCGCGTGAAGCAATTCCTTCTATGATTGCAACAGGCATCATCTCATCGGGAATGATACCCAAAATCGAGTGTTGTCTTGAAGCACTCAAAGGCGGCGTTCCGCGTACGCACATCATCGACGGCCGCGTCCCCCATTCGCTGCTGATTGAAATGTTCAGTGACCGCGGTATCGGCACAATGCTAATGAACGAATAAGGAGAAGTATATGGCTGGAAAAGTAGCAAATAATTTCGGTAGCTTTCAGGTTACGTTTGTAAAAGGCAAGGGAGTTTATCTTACTGACACAAACGGCAAAAAATACATAGATTTTGTTTCGGGTATAGGTGTTAACTGCCTCGGACACAACAGACCTTCGCTTGTAAAAGCGCTCAAAAAGCAGGTTCAAAAAGAAATCCACATTTCAAACTATTATCTTTCTGACGTAGGGCTTGAATTTGCGGACAAACTGCTTGCCGTAACAAAAATGGAAAAAGCATTTTTCGGCAACAGCGGCGCCGAAGCAAACGAAGCCGCCATCAAGCTTGCACGCAAATATGGCTGGATGCAGAACCCCAAAAAGCAGACAATCGTAACGCTCGAAAAATCCTTTCACGGACGGACAGTAGCAACTCTCAAGGCAACCGGACAGGAAAAGTTCCATCCCGCATGCTTTGAACCGTTCCCGGAAGGCTTTAAGTACATAAAAGCAAATGATTATGAAGCGCTTAAAACCGCATTCGATGATTCCGTATGCGCACTCATGATGGAATGCGTTCAGGGCGAAGGCGGCGTAAACATAATAGACGCTGACTGGGCAAAAAAAGCCGCTGAAGCGGCGCGTGCGTGCGGTGCAATTGTTATTGCGGATGAAGTTCAGACCGGAATCGGCAGAACAGGCACATTCCTTGCGAGCGAGCAGCTCGGCATTGAGCCGGAAGTCGTAACGCTTGCCAAAGGCATTGCAGGCGGCGTTCCAATGGGAGCATGTCTTTACAGAGGAAAAGCTTCCGAGGTATTTGTTGCGGGAGATCATCAGTCCACATTCGGCGGAAATCCACTTGCATGCGCCGGCGGACTTGCAGTTCTCTCAGAACTCACTTCCGACGGTTTTCTTAAAAACGTTCAAGAAACAGGCGAGTACATCCGGAACACAATCCGCTCATGGAATTTGCCGTGTGTAAAAGAAGTCCGCGGAAAAGGGCTTATGATTGGAATTGACATTACACAAAGCGCCGGCGAAGTGCAGAAAAAATGCCTTGAAAACGGACTTTGCATTTCAACAGCAGGTCCTAACACAAGCCGCTTTTTGCCGCCGCTTATTCTCACAAAAAAAGAAGCGGACGCCGGACTTGCAATTTACAAATCCGTGCTTGAATCCACAAAATAAAAGGAATACGTTATGTCGCAGCTTGCAATCCCAAAGAAATACAAACCGTTGCTCTCCGTAAAGGAAACGGAACACGCAATCGTCATGATAAAGGACTTTTTTCAGCTTGCATTGTCAACTGAATTAAATCTTACCCGCGTTACCGCACCGCTTTTTGTACCGCGCGGAACCGGTCTTAACGACGATTTGAACGGCGTTGAACGTCCTGTTGCTTTTCCTGTAAAGGATATGAACGAGCTTACACTCGAAATAGTTCATTCACTTGCAAAGTGGAAGCGCGTTAAAATAACTGAACTCGGCTTGCAGCGCGGCTTTGGTATTTATACCGATATGAACGCTATCCGCGCAGATGAGGAACTGGACAATATCCACTCTCTGTATGTTGACCAGTGGGACTGGGAGATGGTCATATCTGACAAAGACCGCACAATTGCATTCCTCAAGGACACTGTGCGCAAGATTTACCGCTGCCTTAAGAGAACAGAGTTCTATATTTACGACCGTTTTCCGCAGATTGTGCCGGTATTGCCGGAAGAAATCACCTTTTTGTATGCGGAAGACCTTGCAAAACAGTTTCCGAACAAAACACCAAAAGAGCGCGAAAACGAAGCCGTAAAAAAATACGGAGCTGTTTTTCTCATGGGAATCGGCGCGAACCTTTCGGACGGCAAGCCGCATGACGGTCGTGCACCCGACTATGATGACTGGATCAGCAAAAACGAAGACGGTTATCAGGGCTTGAACGGTGACCTTTTGGTATGGAATCCTGTTCTTGAAAACTCATTTGAGCTTTCTTCAATGGGTATCCGCGTTTCACCCGAATCCCTCAAAAAGCAGCTTGAAGAACGCGGCTGCCCTGAACGCGCAAAACTGTACTTTCACAAACGTCTGCTTAACGGCGAACTTGCCCTCTCATGCGGAGGCGGTATAGGTCAGTCACGCCTGTGCATGTACTTTTTACGCAAGGCGCATATAGGCGAGATTCAGGTAAGCACCTGGCCCGAAGACATGATTGCCGCATGCAAAAAGGCCGGAGTACCGCTGCTGTAATATGCAGATTATTCTCGCGTCAGTCCTTACGGAAACAACTCCTCTCGGCGTGCCGCTCAAAGCGGCGTCAAATGCTTCGTTTTTAAAGAAAAAAGGCTTTAAGAATGTGGAACTTGTTTCCGTTTTTCATGAGGACGCGGCACAAAATGCAGATACAGCCGAATTACTTGCGCAGAAAATACAAAAACACATCAACGGCAGTAAACAAACAGCAGTATTCATTACCTATACCACGAAAACAATAAAATTTGTCATAAAAGCGGCGGAACTTGTAAAAAACAAACAGAATTCTTCACTGGTTCTGATATGTTTTGGCGCTGAGAATCAGGAACAAATTCAGCATTGTAAGGACTATGAGGTTTTTGATTACGTAATCACAGGCGAACCGGAAGTTTCGTCGGCGGAACTGCTGCAAAACCTGCGCGGAGCACAAAAAACAGTTTTTATAACAGGCAAAACGGCAAAAGCGGAAGACCTGCCCTCACCATGGCTTGACGGAACGCTTGACCCCGTTGATTACAACGGTGCCGTTTGGGAGCTTTCGAGAGGCTGCGGACAAAAGTGCCCTTTCTGCGCAAATCATAAGGAGAGAATACCTCTCCCGCTTTCAAGGCTCGAAAAAGAACTGGAGCTGTTCGCCAAAAAGAAAGTGCCTGAAGTATTTGTTAAAGACAAAGTTTTTAACGCCGACAAGGAACGCGCACTCAAACTGCTTTCGCTAATGCAGAAAAAACTGCCTGATGCGCATTTTCAGTTCAAAATATATTTGGATTTGATAGACAAGCAGCTTGTACGCGCTTTTTGTGCATTGTCCTGTTCTCTACAAATAAATCTCATAAGCACAAATCCCAACGTGCTTAAAAACTGCGGAATTAGTTTTGACAAAAAACAATTCGCCCACAAAATCCGTATGCTTAACGACAATGAGCTTATATTCGGCTTTAATCTGATTTACGGTCTTCCGGGTGACACCTACCCTTCTTTCCGTGAAACTTTGGATTACGCTCTTTCGCTTTATCCCAACCATCTTGAAATACACAGGTTTTCACTAATTCCGGGCACAAAGCTCTCCACCGGTGCCGAAAAGACCGGTATTAGGGCGGAAAACGAACCGCCGTTCCATATTCAGGTTTCGCCCACATTCTCGGAGCTTGATCTTTTAAAGGCAGAAAACCTTGCCTTTGCCTGTACCGTTTTTTATACCGCCGGCAGAGCAGTTCCGTGGTTCCTGTCCGTAATTCATCCGCTAAAGATAAAGCCTTCGCAGTTCTTTTCGGACTTTGCCGAATGGTTGCGCTGCAACAACTGCGCAAAGAGCACAGGCTTTGATCCTTTCAGTCAGCCCCATACCGAAATTGAAAAAATACAGCTTTTGTTTCTCGAACTCAAATACGAAGAAAAAAGGCTTTCATTCGCTTTTCCTG
>JAEEQG010000017.1 GCA_016285185.1 Spirochaetota bacterium | reverse complement strand
GCGACTCTTTCAGAATGCTACGGCAAAAATCATTCCGCGTATTATTCTCGCCCTGGTCTGTGCTTACGGCATTTATGCTTTCATCGCCCGCGGAGTGTGGAAATATCTTATTTTGCAGCAGCAGTTTTTCTTCTTTGATTTTGAAAGAGGCTACATCCTCTTTGCGCTGGACTACATTTCTATTATCATTTTGTTTGCAACAATTTCTCGCTTTCTAGCAAAGTTATTAAAAAAATGATTTAATTAAATTATGGCAGATTCACCAAATCTTCAGATAAAAGAGTATTTTCAACTTGATACGCAAGAGCAAAAATTCTGGCTGGCAAAAATCGGCGAGTCTGACTGGCGGGCTGGTAAATATCTTTTTCAACTTCTTTCCGACGGTGAGTTTCAAAAAGTCTGCGGCCAAAAATCAACAGTATTTTTACTGACACAAAACAAGGACCTGCTTTCTTTCTGTACCGTTGCAGAACGAGACGACATTCCAGATACAGAGCTTACACCCTGGATTGGTTTTGTTTTTACCTTTCCTGCTTTTAGAGGTAAGCGTCATATAGGCAAGCTTATGGATCATATATGTGGTCTTGCAAAAAATCAGGGATGCCCGAATCTCTATATTTCCACAGACCAGAAAGGCCTTTATGAAAACTTTGGATTTTCTTTTTTGCAGACCGCCAAAGACAGCCACGGAGAGCAGACTCTTGTTTATAAAAAAGAAATAAAGTGAAAATATTGCAGCAAAAATCAGGAGAACTAAAATGGCAATTACAGTAAATCTTCGTTACAAAGGAAAAGGAAATGCCGCTTTGGATTTTGCAAAAGAAATGACAGAGGAAGGAACCGTTGAAAAAATCCGTGCGGAAAAGGGTAATCTTCGCTATGAATATTATCAACCCCTCTTTGATGAAAGTCCGGATAAAACTCTGCTTTTAATTGACCAGTGGAAAAATCAGGAAGCAATCGACTTGCATCACGCTTCTCCAATGATGGCCGAAATTACCCGACTGCGTAAAAAATATGATTTGCATATGACTGTGGAACGCTACATTTCTGATGAAGACGGCATCCCTGAAAGCGACAAGAGATTTATAAAAAACTAATAATAGCGATTCCTTTTCTATTTTTCATTCACCAGCTTTCCGGTCATGTGTTCAATAGTCAGCTCAAGGCAGAGCACACGGTTCTTTGCATGTTCCCATTCAATATTCACTTCCGGGGCTGATGGATAATATTTTGCGCCCAGCTTGCAGACTTTTTCTTTTGTTTTTTCAAAATCTTCAACCTTTTTGATTCGACCAAAACAAACAACGCTTGTAATATTCAAAGCCCAGTCATCATCTTTTTTAAAGCCCTGATCCATTACGCAGAAGGATGCCTTATCGCACTTTTCAATTGCATCAATTTTGTGGCCTTCCTTTGCACAGTGAAAATAGATTTTGTCGTCATCTTCATCATACAAAAAATCAAGCGGAACTGTGTAAGGATAACCGTCATCGCCAAGCAGTGCCAGCACACCCCTCCATTCCTTTTTTAAAATCTCAATACATTTTTCTGTACTCACCTGTTGTTTAAATCTTCGCATTTGTCTGAACATAATTTTCTTTTCCTTGTATTATCCGTATTCTTTCTTCAATTATTTCTTCGGGCAAGGGTGCAAAAAAATCTCTAATAAAAAAAATATAAACAAAATAAAAGCCTTTGTTCTTTTAAAAATCCGTAAGCGGTCTGGGAGGCTCTTTGAAAGTAAAATGTATATCTTTTATTACAAGTCCGCTTTGAGCAAAATAGAGTTTTATTACGGAATGCTTTGAAAAGAGCAATGCTTTCATATTTTTGCTGTCCCATTTGCCGTTGGTTCCGTTCCATGTGACTGAGGCACACAAGATACCGTTAAAGAATATCGAAACAGGTATTTGGGCAAGTTCTCCCTGATCGGCTTTTGCAGTTATTTCTACGTTGTATATTCCTGGATTGTCAACAGTAATACCGAACACATGTGTCGTACCCTTTTTTGACAGAACAGAGTCAAAAGAAATAACAGAATCTTTTGTAACTCTATAGTATTGAACGTTATCCAGTGACTCGCCGCCTTCCGAATCATTTCTGTTTATTATGGAAACATTACTTGCTGTTCCTGTAAGACGTCTGAAAGCATGAGTTTTCATAGCAAAGCCTATTATGTTTTCCGCATTGCGGAGCAATTCTGCACGGTCTATTGTTCCGTTCTTCAACGATTCCTCAGTGTTGTCCTTGTGTTCGTTTTTTGCGCCGTCAGGGCATACCATATAAACATCATTCTGAGCTTTTGCCATTGTCGCAAAATCATCGTGTCCGGCTTCTTCGCCTTCTGCATTGATTTTGGCCCACCAGTCCGTCATAAGGAATCCTTTGAATCCCCATTCTTCCCTTGTAATGAGCGTATCCAAATCATAGTTGCCCGATGTCCAGATACCGTTTACAGGGGCGTAAGTTGTCATTATAACCTGTGCATCGTTGTTCTTTATGCACATTTCGTAACCTTTGAGATAGATTTCGCGCAGGGCACGTTCACTTATTACGGCATTCGCCTCGTGCCGGGCAAATTCCTGGTTATTTGCGCAAAAGTGCTTCATAGAACCGAATGTGCCAGCCCTGTGAAGTCCGGTAATAACTGCACCGCCGCAGATTCCTGTCAAATACGGGTCTTCCGAAAAATACTCAAAGTTGCGTCCGTTGAGCGGATAACGGTGGATGTTCATTCCCGGACCAAGAAGCACGTCAACTTTCTGATAGGTCATTTCAAGACCGGTACAGTAATAAAGTTCACTTATCAGTTCAGGATTGAATGTGCTTGCAATCATTGTTCCGTTAGGCAGACTGAAAGCGTGAACACCGCTGTCGAGCCGCATTCCTGAAGGTCCGTCGTCACAACAGACGCACGGAACTCCAAGTTCCTTTAAGTGCGGTGAAACACCGCCGAAAGCCGCAGCTGTTCCGGGTGTTACTTTGGGGCTTCCCATACCTTCACCGCGGATTATGCACGCCAAATCATCATCCGTAAGGTATGAGAGAAACTGCTTTAGTGTAATTCTGCCGTCTGCAACATCTTTAAGTGTTGGCTGTTTTCCGCCGGTAACTGGTCTTACGGATTCATATCTTGCTTTTACATTGGGGAGATTCTCCTGCCTGTGCTCTTTTTGGTACGGTTTTACGGCTTTAACCTTATCGTTGGAAAGACTGATT
>JAEEQG010000016.1 GCA_016285185.1 Spirochaetota bacterium | reverse complement strand
GGTAAGGTTATCAACTTCTTCCACCGTCATTGTATCGGGCAGTTCCACATGCACAGAAGCAATATTTTTATTCGGTCCGTAATTGTTGATTATCAGGTCGTAAGCACCGCGGACTTCTTCCTCTTCGTTTATCAGTTTTTTAACCTTAAGCACAAGGTCCTTGTCCGCACGTTTGCCGAGTATGTCGTCCAATGTTTCAACCAGCATTTCCATACCGGCTTTTATGATGAACACTGCGATCACCACACCTACAAAAGCCTCAAGCGACACGTGAAAAAACATGTAAATCAATGCTGAAGCAAGAACCGATGCCGAGAGAATCGCATCAAAAAGCGCATCGGAACCGGAAGCAACGAGCGCACCGGAATTAACCTTTTTTCCCCGGTTTTTAACGAACGAGCCGAGAAGCAGTTTTACGATTACCGCAACCGCGATAATTACAACCAACACTACTGAATATTCTGCTTTTTCGGGGTGAATTATTTTCTTCACAGATTCTACAAGAGACGTAATACCCGCATACAAAACGATTGCTGCCACAATCATTGAAGTAAGGTACTCGATTCTGCCGTAGCCAAGGGGATGCTTTTTGTCGGGTGCTTTTCCGGCAAGCTTGGCTCCCACTATGGTTATTACGGACGATAGCGCGTCCGAAAGATTGTTTACTGCATCAAGGATAACAGCAATAGAATTGGACACAAAGCCCACCGTCATTTTAAAAGCAACCAGCAGTATATTTGTAAGTATTCCAATAACACTGGTCTGAACTATTACTTTTTCACGTTCTTTTTCGTTCATAACTCGACAATTATACTGAAAAATACAGGAATCTGTCAAAAAAAATATGTCTACGACGCGTAGGTTGTAATGTGCGCCTCTCAATGATAGTCTGATGTCAAATAAAACGACGCGGAGTTTTACTATAGGAGAAATAATTATGGACAATTATATTACAGGCGCAGCTATAAAACGTCTGCGTGAAAACAAAAAGATGACACAGGACGAGCTTGCACAAAAGATTTTTGTGAGCGACAAGACTATAAGCAAATGGGAAAACGGACACGGGCTGCCTGATATTTCTCTGATGGAACCGCTTGCAAAAGCACTGGATATTTCAGTGATTGAGCTTTTTTCAGGGAATGAAGTCCGCAATCAGAACAGATCGTCCAATATGAAAAAGATTCAGTTTTACACATGTCCGGTTTGCGGTAACGTAATTCAGTCTACCGGCGAAGCAGTTATAAGCTGTTGCGGTATAACACTGCCACCTTTGGAAATTGAAGAACTTGATGAAGAACATAAGATTCAGCTTGAAAAAGTTGAAGACGAGTACTATGTTTCAATTGACCATCCAATGACAAAGGAACATTATATCTCTTTTATTGCGGCAGTTTATGACAACGGGGTGGAACTAACAAAGCTTTATCCCGAAAGTTCGGCAGAGGCAAGGTTTAAAATAAGCCGGGCAAAGTTTTTGCTGGCATATTGCAATCATCACGGACTTTTTAAAGTTGATATTTAAATTTGCGGCTAGAGGTTTCCAAAAGTCCTTTTCCTTTCTGTATCAGAAGTACATAGATAAAAAAAAGGACACTAATTGTATGTCACACAGTTTCTGCCGTTTGTTTTGGCATCATACATAGCCTTGTCTACTCTGTCAAAAACACCCTTGGCATTGTCTCCGGATTTGACTTCCGTAAGACCTATACTACAGGTAAGACTTCCAATGTTTTCAAATTCGGCTTCTGAAATCTTTTGTCTAAGCTGGTCTGCAAGCTGTTTTACCATTTCAAATTCCATTTCATAGCAGACACAGACAAATTCCTCTCCACCCCATCTTCCTGTTTTGATATTATAGGGCTTAAGAAAATCAACGACAAAGTTTACAAACTGCTTAAGTACCGCATCACCTACAGAATGACCGAATTTGTCGTTTACTTCCTTAAAGAAATCAATATCCAGCATCATAAGCGAAATCTGGGTACCTTTTGACTTAAAGTCTTCTATCCCATTTGATATTTCTGTTTCAATTCTTCCATGGTTATAGACTGAAGTAAGCGCATCTTTAGAAGCCAGCTCTTCGTATTTTTTTAAAGTTTCAAACAACTGCATGGAATTTTCATGGATATCCTGTACCATAAAAACAAATCTAAAATCATCTTCGTTGGTCGTGTTAGTACGGCTGAAAATAAGCTTTACCCAGATAAACACACCTTCAAGATTCTTCATCTGACAATCAAAAGAAGCGGTGCGTCCTGGCAGCAGATTTTTTTTGAGATATTCCGGGTCTGTACGCTCCAAAAAGAGATTCTGGTCCTCAGGCCATATCATGTTAACTATCATCATACGCCAGGTTGAATATTTTACATCATAATTCTGCGGGTTACTTGAGATTTCGGTAACATTGATGCTGTACGCTATGTCTTTGATCAAATCCACGTACATTGAAAAAAGATACGAACTTTGAATTGTATCAATTTTTTTGTCAGTCAAAAACTCACGAAGATATTCACTGTTATCAAGCTCATCAAGAAAGAACATATATTTGTTGCTTTTATCATCGATTGGATATATAGATATTTGAATCAGACGTATTTTACCATTAATACGCAGTTTGATTCTGTCCACATATTTTCCGTTGAATTGTCCTATCATCGGGATAAAAACATGATAATCATCAGCTATTTTGTTGGAATTGTCATTAAAGTGAAACCACAATTTTTCTACAAGAGATTCGTAGTTACCATCCGGCTCAAGAAAACTCTCAAACAAGCCTCTTTTTTTAACAGTGTGGTAGCTGTCCTTTTGTGCATCAACAATAATTATTGCATCAACCTTTTCATAGAACAAGTTGGAAACGGATTCCTTTGTATAATCACTCATTCTATTATTATTGCATATAGTTAATGAATTTTTCAATCGTTTTCTTGCAATGTGTTATGTTATTCTGCAATTACAAAAGAAAATTGTCCGTCGGTTTGCCGTGACCGTAATAAAGTGTCCGCTGACCAAGTAATTTAATCTTTTGTGCAGTCTTTTTTATTGTGTCATAATCACAGAAAAGATGTCCGACCGCCGGTTTTATCCAGTTATCAAGAGCATCTCCGACCAGCAGGTTTTTCTGCTCTACATCTACACCGATAGAACCAATTGTGTGACCGGGAAGTTCGAGAATTCTTGCGTCAATTCCGTATTCTGCAAGGCTGTCACCTTCTTTGACAAAAATCAGCTTTTCAGGACGGCGTACTTTTGTGTTACGCAGCACTTTCAGTGAAAGTCCAAGTACAACTTTTCCGACAACGCCGTAAGACTTGAGCGGTTGTGCGTCATAGTTCCCAAAAATCTCAACATCAGCTTTGTTTACGGCTACAGGAACATCAAACCGCTCCGAAATTGCCGCTGCGTTTTCCGCATGGTCAAAATGCGGATGCGTGAGTACGATGAGTTTAAGTTTATATTTACTGCATTCCGTGATAACTTGTTCAAGCCCTTCCGCAGAGCCTGTATCAACAAGAATTGCATTTCCCCTTTCTGCAACGATATAACAGTTATCTGTTCCGCATTTTATCTGAAGTATTTCAGCCATTATTCATCCTCTTCTGAGTAACTGATGTTTTTGTGTACTTAATTCATTCTACCACAGATGCCGTTGTTTTTGGCTCTACTTCATTGTAACAAGTTCGTACTGTCGTGTGCCGATGCCGATTTTTTCACCGTGTTCAAGCGTTTCTTTCCATCGGATGTTCGGGTTTGAATCCAAAAAGTGGTCGTGATGATGATGCCAGTCAGGTTTTGCAAGGTTATCCGAAAGCTGCGAATTAGGCATAGGCTCGGATTTGAGGCACGCATCTACACAGGCCTGATCAAGCGCAACAGGGTCAAACGACGCGAACATACCCACATCCGGGAGAATCGGCGCGTCGTTTTCACCGTGGCAGTCGCAGTTAGGCGAAATGTCGCAGACTAAGCTGATATGAAAACATGGTCTGCCGTGAACAATGGCTTTTGTGTATTCGGCAATCTTGCAGCCGAGAACTTCATTCGCGTTGCCGTTCGGGTTATAAATTGCGTCAAACGAGCACGCACCAATACAGCGACCGCAGCCTTTGCAGATATCCTGATTTATAACAGCTTTTCCTGTATCGTACGAAATGGCATCCGAACCGCATTCTTTTGCACAGCGCTTGCAGTTGCGGCATTGTTCCTGAGCAACAACGGGCTTTCCGTGATTGTGCTGGTGCATCTTTCCGGCGCGGCTTCCGCCTCCCATACCCAGGTTCTTAAGCGCGCCGCCAAAGCCGGTTGCTTCGTGTCCCTTAAAGTGATTGAGAGATATAACAATGTCCGCGTCCATTAGAGCGCGTCCGATGTAAGCTTCTTTACAGTATTCGCCGCCTTCAACCGGCACAATAATGTCGTCCGTTCCGCGCAAGCCGTCCGCAATAATAACGTGGCAGCCGGTCGTAATCTCATTAAAGCCGTTTTCCTGTGCGCAGCTCAAATGTTCAAGCGCGTTCTTTCTTGAACCGGGATAAAGCGTGTTGCAGTCCGTGAGGAAAGGCTTGCCGCCGCATTCCTTTACGACGTCGGCAACAGCCTTTGCATAGTTCGGGCGCAGATACGCCACGTTACCGAGCTCGCCGAAGTGAATCTTGATGGCAACGAACTTGTTCTGCATATCTATTGACGTAATACCGGCCATGCGGCAAAGCTTCTTTAATTTTTCCGGCATACTCATGCCGTTATAGTTTGTTCTGAAATCCGTAAAATAAACTTTTGATTTTTCCATCGGCTTACTCCTTTATAATTTGTAATTATAGATGATAACACCCAAAATAAATAGAACAAAAATCAAAAAAAATATATCAAATCGCAAAAATGTAAGCTTTTTCATAATAAAACCTTTATGCCGGCATTTTTGATTCTCATTCTTGATTTATTTTTTGGTATGGTTTAGACTTATTGGAGAAAATAAACATCTCAGGTTATGAGCGAGGTACAGAATGGCTGAAGCAACAAAAAAACGGCGTGGTAGTTTAATAGCCAATTTGATAGTTCTGATTGGTTTGGGTATTACAGCACTTACAGTTCTTCAAGTTACAGTTTTGTCTGAGCTTGCCAAGAATGTTTCTCGAACAGATCATATAGACAACTATGTCATGCTTACAAATACCATCAAAGAATCGCTTGAACGTACGATGGAAGGATACACAAAACAACTGAATCCCTATGTAAATAGCGATATAATGAAATCCGGTAATTTTGATTTGGTGGGAAGATGGCTTCAGGCCAATCCGCAAATCCGCGCAAAAGAATACGATTATGTCATGATTGCCGATGCCCAGGGATATTCTTATAATGATAACGGAACCCGTACTGATATTGCAGAACGCGATTATTTACAAGAAATACTATTCAATGGAGCAGAACAATATATTGATAATCCTGTAATCTCCAAGACAACCGGAAACAAGGTTATTCATATTGCAAGACCTGTAAATAATGCAAGAGGAGACCGCTTTGCCATAGTCGCGGGGGTTATCAACGTTGATGTTTTGATTGAACCTATAAAATCTATCAAAGTTCCTGACGGAATCTGGGTGTTTATAATCGATCATAACGGAAACGTAATCTATCATCCTGCCGCTACGGACGACGGAAACTTTATCACGAATCCAGGCGAAGGGCACGAAGACCTTGCAGAAATTTCGCGTAGAATGGTTGACGGTGAAAACGGTTATGAATGGATTGCTTCGTATACCGGAAGCAAAAAGGATCTTCTTGTTTATTCAGGCATAAAAGGTACCCTATGGGGAATGGGCTTTCTAGTTCCGGGAAAAATCGTTGACTCGTTGGGTAATAAGATAGCAGAAACTGCAATAATTTTTGGTCTCATTATAACCATTATAGTTCTTATTCTTGGTGCTTTTGTTCTTTCAATTTCGCTCAAGCCTCTTAAGGTTGTAGAAGATGCCATCACCGGTATTGCACATGGAAATGCGGACCTTACCCAACGTATTGAAATAAAATCAAATAACGAAATAGGACAGGTGGTTCAGGGATTTAATAACTTTACTGAAAAACTGCAATCCATCATTTCGGATGTTAAATCTTCCAAGAACGAGCTGGGTGTTGCCGGAGAAGACATGTCGGTTGCAGCGCAGGATACGGCATCTGCAATTACACAGATTATTGCCAACATCGAAAGTATGCACGGACAAATCGTAAATCAGGCATCGAGTGTTGATCAGACAGCCGCAGCGGTAAACCAGATTGCTTCAAATATAGAATCTCTAGACCGTATGATAAAGAGTCAGGCCTCGGGTGTATCACAGGCCTCCGCCGCTGTAGAAGAAATGATTGGAAACATTAATTCTGTAAACAGCACTGTCGATAAGATGGCTGATTCATTTAAAACGCTTGAAAACAATGCACAAAACGGTATTGCAAAGCAGCAGGCTGTAGATGAACAGATTAAAACCATCGAGCGACAGTCGGCAATGCTTCAGGAAGCAAACTCCGTTATTTCTTCAATAGCAGAACAAACTAACCTTTTGGCGATGAACGCCGCGATTGAAGCGGCTCATGCAGGTGAAGCCGGAAAAGGTTTTGCCGTAGTAGCGGACGAAATCCGAAAGCTTTCCGAAACTTCAAGTACACAGTCAAAAACAATCGGTGAGCAGCTCAACAATATTCAAAATTCAATTTTGGGAGTTGTACAAGCCTCGGCAGAATCAAACCAAGAATTCTCTTCTGTTTCCAAGCAGATTGAAGCTACAGATGAACTTATAACTCAAATCAAAGGTGCAATGGAAGAGCAGCAGGCTGGTTCAAAACAAATAACCGATACTCTTTACAGCATGAACAACAGTACTTCCGAAGTTCATAATGCCGCCAACGAAATGAGCGAAGGCAACAAGATGATTCTTAGCGAGGTAACATCACTTCAGGAATACACTCACACAATGAAAAGCGGTATGGAAGAAATGGCTGTCGGCGCAAAGAAAATCAATGAGACAGGTGCGTCTCTCAGCACAATTACCGCTTCGGTACGCGCCGCAATCAACAAGATAGGAAATCAGATAGACCAATTCAAGGTTTAATTTCTTTTCTGTTCCAGCTGAATTTCTTTTGCAAGATAAGCGTCACTCAAACAGTGAAAATCGCTGATGCCTTTCTCTGTGTGTGCAGTGCTTCGTAAGACGGAATGATATATGAGTGCAGCAGCCCTGAAGAATTGAGAATCTGAAAAAGTTCAGAGCCGGTCTTACCAAGACGTTCTGCAACATTTTCAATGCAAAAAACCGAATATTCAATCTGCTTTTCACTCATACAGAACCTCCTGCTAGTTATTTCTCCCAAAAGATATCACAATTTGCTGAAAAGTCAATTTAATAAGTTTTTCTATAACTTCCTTAAAAGTTGCTTCATCATTTGAAAGCAACCTTTAAACTTCCTTATTTTTTCTGATCAAACTTTATTCATATGATATCTTTTCTACGGAACATAGTACATCCCAAGATGAGCCTTAAAAGTATTCTAATCCACAGTTTTCACGGTGTCAATTTTGGATTTTATTATCATCGAATTTGCTTTTTTTGTACTTTGGCATTATGTTTTAAATATGTCGTATAACGTACCCAAAGGTTTTATGTTATGTCAAAACGCTTCGTGTTCCAAGGCAGATTCTTGTCTGCGCAATCGGTGTTATAAGGAACTGACGTTAGAAACAGAGTCTGTAAAGGTTCTGAATCCAGGTTTGTATCCTAAGGAAAATGAAAACTGCCAATATTACAAAACGACTGAAAAAGTACGCTATGCATGGGGACTTAAGGCGGCATTGTCAAAGTTGCCCTATGAGACGGCAAATAATATAAAACGGCAGCTTATTACACGTTTTGGGCAGACCAAATATTATCGTTTTTGCAACGAAGTAATTCCAATAAAAGAAAAAGATCAGCTAATAATAAAGCATATTTTTCTTGAGAATGATATAAACGCTGACCCTGATTATGCCCGTTTTACGGAAGAACTTGTATGGTTCCGGTAGATATAAAGCCATTCATACTATTTTCAAAATTTTTCATCCTTATGAAAATAAATTTTCATCAAGAAGAAAAAAAATTTTCATCAAGATGAAAATAAATTTTCGTCCATATGAAAATATTTTCTCATGCTGATGAAAATAAAAAAGTTTAATAGTCCTATTTCAGTAAAAAGCTGTCTATCTGCTTGGCGCACTCGCGGCCTTCGGCAATTGCCCAGACGACGAGCGACTGACCGCGGTGCATATCGCCGGCGGTAAAGACTTTTGGAACGCTTGTTGCATAACCGTTGGGGCTTGCAAGTTCAGGCGTTGCATCACCCACGGAGGCAACAGTACCGCGCGCACCAAGTTCTGTGCCAAAAGATTGCGCCGTGTATTCTTCACAGCCGGTAAAGCCTGCCGCAACAAGCAGCAGGTCGCACGGTAGCAGCTTTTCTGTTCCGGCGCGCTCAACAAGCTGGCGTTTGCCGTCAATTGTCTGAAACTCAACTTCGATTGTGCGAACCGCGGTGATTTTGCCGTTTTCGCTGAGCACTTCTTTTACGGTTGTTTCGTAAACACGGGGGTCATGCCCGAATTTGGCGATGCTTTCTTCCGCACCGTAATCCACTTTAAGTATTCGTGGCCACTGCGGCCATGGGTTGTTCGGCGCACGCTCAACCGGCGGACAAGGCATCATCTCAATCTGTGTAACGCTTGACGCGCCCAGCCTGATTGCCGAGCCACAGCAGTCGTTGCCTGTATCGCCGCCGCCTACGATTACCACATTTTTTCCGGCTACTTCAATTCCGGCTTTTTCAAGAAGCACTTCGGCAATCTGAGCGTTTGCAGGCGTTATGTTCAGCTTTTCAAGCGCGCCGCTTGTAGCAAGCACGCTCTTCGTAACAGCTTTCAAAAAATCAACGGCGAACATCGCACCGCCGTCTGCGCCGTTTCTGCCTGTATTGAGCTTATCGATTCCGGCCGCACTAAGGGCACGCGCTTTTTTTGCGCCGCAGCAAAGAGCTATCGCGTCAAATTCTTCAAGAATGTGCTCCGCCGAAACGGTGCGGCCAACATCAGCGTTGAACACAAACTCAACGCCTTCTGCTTTCATAAGTTCAATGCGCCGTGCCACGATTTTTTTGTCGAGCTTCATGTTCGGAATGCCGTACATTAAAAGCCCGCCGGCATTGTCTTCGCGTTCATAGACAGTAACGCTGTGACCGCGGCGGTTGAGCCAGTCTGCACACGCCAAGCCGCTAGGACCTGCACCGATTACGGCAATTTTTTTGCCGCTGCGCAACGCCGGGATTTCGGGCTTCATGTAGCCTGTTTCAAAGGCTTTTTCGATTATGTAAAGCTCGTTGTCGTGCACCGTGACCGAGCCGCTTTCTACAACAGGGCTGCCGCAGTTGCAAGCTTTTTCGCAAAGCGCCGGGCAAACGCGACCGGTAAATTCAGGAAAGCTTGAAGTTTTTAAAAGACGCCATGCCGCCATGTCAAACTGACCGTTGTAAAGTGCGTCGTTCCATTCGGGTATATAGTTGTGCAAAGGGCAGCCCGTGACCATGCAGCCAAGCTTGATTGCGCTCTGGCACATCGGCACGCCGCAGTTCATGCAGCGCGCGGCCTGCTCGCGCCGTGCTTTTTCGTCAAGTTTCGGGTGGAATTCCTTAAAGTTTGCAATGCGCTCAAGCGGCGGAACATTGCCGTTTTCAATCCGTTTGTAATCCATGAATCCTGTAGGTTTTGCCATTTTGCACGCTCCAAAAGCAATTTAAAAACAAAAAAGGCCGTAGACAAAACCTTGTGCGGAAAAACCGCATAAAATTCTATCTACGACCTCTTTGCCGTATTGATTTTATTATCACAAAAAACAGGCACACTGTCAAGAATTAAAAATCACTACTTGAAATATCGCATTTTCTCCTTTATCTTAAAACAAGGAAGGTAAAAATGAAAGAATACATCAAAGGTGCAAACCCATATATGCCGCTTTGGGAGCATGTTCCCGACGGAGAACCCCGTGTTTTTGAATACAAGGGCGAAAAGCGCGTTTATTTGTACGGCTCGCACGATACACTCAAAACCGAATACTGCGGACCGGATCAGGTTGTGTGGAGTGCGCCTGTTGATGATTTGACAAACTGGACCTGCCACGGCGTTTGTTATACCTCTACCGACGGCTCAATTCTGTATGCGCCGGACGTTGTTCAAAAAGGCGACACTTTTTATATGTACGCCGCGGAAGCAAAAGGCTCGCGCATTATGCTCGCAACAAGCAAAAATCCGGCCGGTCCTTTTACAAACCCAAAACTTACCGAACTTGCCTTTGATCCCGGTATTCTTGTTGATGATGACGGCCGCGTTTATGCGTTCTGGGGCTTTTGCAAACAGTTTTGCGCCGAACTTAACGATGATATGTGCACAATCAAAAAAGAAACCCTGCGCGAGAATGTAATCAAGCACAGCATCACGCAATGGTCGCCTGATGACGGAATGGACGATGAGAACGATGCGTTCTTTGAAGCGTCTTCTCCTCGCAAGCTTTTTGGCAAATACGTTTTTATCTATTCCAAGCGTTATTACACACACCGCCCTCAGTACGGTGTTTACGAAGATTGCAACGGCTTTTTGTCGTTCAAATACTGCGATACTCCGCTCGGCGACTACAAGATGGGCGGCGACATAAGCTTTAACGGCGGCGAAATTATTCCCGGTCCGGACGGCAAAAATCAGATGAGTTACCGCTGGGGAAACAACCATGGAAGTCTTATGGAAGTAAACGGTCAGTGGTACATTTTTTATCACCGCCAGATTGGAACGGATGAGTATGCGCGTCAGGCAATGATTGAACCTGTGGATGTTGCAATGGACAAAAACGGTCGTATTTTTGTGGGCAAGATTACTTACAAAGACGGCGAGCCGGTTGCAAGTGAGCCTGTTGAGATGACGTCGCAGGGTGCGCACATAAACGGACTGGATGCACGCAAGATTATTTCCGCCGGCTACGCGGTTCACATTTACGGCGGTGCAAAAGGCGGCTACAACGGTGGAATGGGCGGCGCATACATCAAGCCTGTTTACGAAAAGACAGACAGCGCTTCTTCACCGGTTGTGGATATTACAAGCAAATTGACTGTAGGCTTCCGCTATTTGCAATTCGGCGCGAACACGCCTAAAACCGTTACGGCAAACATAACCGCAAAAGAAAACCTTACTGTAAACGTTCGTGTTGACGATTACAAGGGCAAAGTAATTGCCTCGTTCCCGATGAAGAAAGGCGACAAAACAGCAACTGCCAATTTGTCCGCCGGTGTAATCGGCAAACACGCGGTTTACTTTGAATTCCTGTCCGAATCAAAGAACATAATCGCAGAGTTCGATACGTTCACGTTTGATTGAGAGGCTTGGGAGTACAACCTTACTCAGCTTTTACAACTTTCTTTTAATATACGTTTTCGCTCGTACATCTTTTTGTCAGCACTGTCAAATATTCTGCTGAACGTATTTGTACCATCGGAATTGTAAACTTCAAGCCCGTTGGCAATCACGATTCCGCCGTTGGATTGATTTTCTTCCATAAGATGTTCAAAAGTTTTTATGAGAGATTCGCGGTTTGAATAGTCCTGACCTTCCAGAAAAGCAACAAATTCATCTCCCCCGATTCGATACACAGGACTGTGCTTGAACATTTCACAAATAATATGGCAGGAGTTTTTTATGTAACTGTCACCGGCATCATGTCCTTTTGTATCGTTCACGGTTTTTAGTCCGTTCAAATCAAAAACAACAATGCCGAACTCTTTCAGCTCTCCGTTTGCCATACGTTCTTCTATAGTTCTTTGGTCTTCTGTAAAAGCCCGTTTGTTCTTAATTCCTGTAAGGGAATCCGTATAGGCAAGCTTTCGGGCTGAGCCTAGTTCAATTTTCTGCAATTCTTCTCTTGATATATGATCTTCAATTTTACGGCGGTAATCATTTTTTTCATCTTCCAGTACAAATGTATGAATCAAACATGTTCCCAATAAATAACCGATTGAATATAACGGAAGAAGCGGATAAAAAGTTTGAGCGATAACAAAACAAGTCATGGCTATTCCAAATGCACCGATTGTTCTGTGACGATAGAGTTCTTTTCCTTTTGTTCGTGCCGACTGGATAAAAACATATATCGCGGTAAACAAAAATAGAAGAATCTGTATAACAAGGGCTATATACCTTGTAGTACATGCATGGTAAATTCCATCAGCGTCAAAATAAAACTTTATTGGAATAAATAAATTGACTATAAGCGAAGCCACATCAAAAAAAAGATAGAGCCAGCCAATCCATGAAAACAGTTTTTTAAAAAAGTTATTTTCTTCAAGATAGTTTATTACGTATCGTGTCCACAAAAAAACGGAAGCAGCCATTGCAATATAATAGATGACTGTATCTATGTAAACAGCTGTTATAAGCTTAGCGTCATATAATAGTCCCCACAAGGAATCTGTTATATAATACGACATTACTCCGTACAAAAAGTAGCGGTAGAATTTGGTGGAAAATTGAGCTTCTTTACTGCCGGTTTTTATCAGAACATCATAATTGATGATTATGTGAACAAGCAGAGCCAGTATTGCAATGCTAGAATATTCCATACGTTTATGATAAATCGGTTAATTCATATCGTCAATCAGAATGAATACGACATTTTCGGTTTAGCGAAGAGTTCGACACGTTCACGTTTGGATGAAAGGGTTGGAGAAAGATATGTACCAAATTTAAGCGGAATTGGTACATATCTATTTTATATGTACCAAGTTTAATGAATTTTGGGACATATTACTTAATTTTTTAGGTAACAGGTAAAATTATCCCTCAAATTCCCTATGGATAGTTTCCGTAACCGCAAAAATTAGTTTTGTTTCAAGAATATGTTTTGAAAACTCTGTCGTAGTAGGATTTTCAGATTCGTTATTTGTTTCAAACAAGACTTTATATTCAACTCCAAGTGCTGATGCGAGTTTTTCAACAATTTCAAGTGAAGGTGTTCGTTTGCCAACTTCAATCTGCGTGATATAAGGAGCGGAAACACCTGTTTTTTCCGCCAGTAATTCCTGACTCCATCCAAGTCGTTTTCTTAGCGATTTTATATTTTCTCTTACAATTGTTTCAATCGGAATTTCATTCATTTGCTAGAAAATATAGCGAAAAGTTATGATTGACTATTAGCTCATTGTTAGTTATTATAGTAGCATAAAGTTATTATTAATAATTACTATTAGTAATACAAAGAAAACAAAAGGGGTTTAATATGGCTTGGAAACAGAATGTAGGTATTGAAAATCTAAATGCAGAAAAGGCAAAAGAATTACTGAAAACATTTCGATATCCTACATCAATCGATGATAAAGGAATATTAAGAATTAATTGTCGTACTTGTGATATAAAACTTGAATTTGAACAGCAAGGTTCAACATCTGTTGTTGTTGGCAACCCCACTATGATGAAACCTTGGGCTTTTATACTTTTCATAGTTTTTATCTTCATTTTTGTAGTTCCTGGATTTATTTTTTCAATAGTTGATTCTTTTATGCTGAAAAAGATATTCGAGGAAGCTATACAGGTAATAAATCAGAATGCTTCTAATTCTCCAAAAATAACATCTGATTCTACAGATATTTCTGCAAAACTTTCAAAGCTAAAAGAAATGAAAGACCAAGGAATTATTACAGAAGAAGAATTTAATAAAAAGAAAACAGAACTCATTGATAAATTGTAAATATCTGTAGTGGTGTCCAAAAGTTAGGACACCATTTTTATAGGAGAAGCATTATGGAAAACGAAAAATTAAATCAATTGCAGAAAATGTTTGAGGATGGTCTTATAACAGAAGATGAATTGAAAGCAAGACGGGAAAAAGTAATTTCAGAAATGATTAATCAAGATACAGTTCCTAACACAAATCAATCTTTAGAAACAGAAAAACCTAAGAAAAAACATAAGGCTCGAAAAATTATCCTAATTTGTATAGCAGTTTTTTTGGGACTTGGATTTATAAGTGCAATGTTTGATGATAAAGAAGAATCTCCTGTTAATGTTGAAAAAATGGAAACTGATAATAAGGGAAACAAGGGAAATAGCTCTGTAACAGAAAAAAAAGATTCTTCAAAAAGCAATGTTACAAAAGAAAAATCAAAGAAAAAAGCAGATGACATTACAAAATACGAAGCACGAGAAATTGCAGAATATGTATATGGAAAAGAGAATGTTGTTGCTAGTTGGGGATTTGATACTGAAAAAACGCCAGTTGAATTCAATGGTAAAAGGACATATATCTATTATGGTTATAAATCATATTGTTTAGTTAAAGTATCTGAATCATTTTACGTAATAATATACACAGTAAAAATTGATGATAATGTATCTTCATATATAGAATCTATTGTTGAGGAAATCTCTAAAGACAAAGCAATCAGTATAATAAAGGAAATATTTGAAGGTAATACAAAGAAAGACACCTATAATAAAATAACAATATATAGTTCTCCAGCAAAACAACCTATATATGAATATAACAATCGGTTCTTTTATAAAGCAAGTAACTTTGAAAAAGAAATCGAAGATGCACATGTTGAAGAAAAATTTGATAATTTCCAAAAAGAATGTGAAGATTTTAAAATGTCTTCCAAACTAAAAGAATTAGGATTCTAACTGTAATCCGCAATCATTTCTCAAGTTTGTTCAAGTGAAGATCGGTAGTATGGATATTCACAGTTTATCTGGAAAAAATTTTCAAGCTCCCGTTCTACGCCGTTATCTTTTTGAACGCATTCAGAATTGCTGTTTCGTGCTCTGTGCCGTGCGATTCTTCCGCGTAGATTTCTGTCATTATGCGGAGGTAATCATTCGGGATGATTTTCTTGAAACAGGTTTTGTAGTGCGCCCAATCTGCAAGAACCGCTTTTGCGCGTGCGCTGCCTGTTTCGGCGACGTGCTGTTCAATAAGCGCGTGAAGCTTTTCTTCGTCAGTTGTGCCCTGCAAAGTCGTTACTTCGTCATCGAGCGCGTACATCTTTACAAGCTCGTGGTTCATGCGCTTGTAAAGGTCGTGGTTTTCGTCCATAACGTAAGCAACACCGCCGCTCATGCCGGCGCAAAGATTTTTGCCTGTGCCGCCAAGAATTACGGCCATGCCGCCTGTCATGTATTCAAGACCGTGGTCGCCGCAGCCTTCGGCTACAACTGTTGCGCCTGAATTGCGCACGCAGAAACGCTCACCCGCAACGCCGTTTATAAAGGCTGTTCCACTTGTAGCGCCGAAAAGCGCAACGTTTCCGACTATTATGTTGCGGTCGGCATCGCCTTCAAAGTTGGCAGGCTTCTTTACTACGACTTTGCCGCCGCTCAAGCCTTTGCCGAACGCGTCGTTTGCATCACCTGTAAGACGGAGCGTAAGGCCTTTCGGAATGAACGCGCCGAAGCTCTGGCCTGCGCCGCCCTGTACATCTACAACGAAAGTATCGTCTTTTAATGAATTGCCGAATTTCTTCTGAATCTCTGAACCGAGAACCGTTCCGACCGTGCGGTCTGTTGAAGAAATCTGAATTGACATTTCGCCGCTACTTTTCTGTTTTTCAAAAAGCGGAAGCAGCTGGCTCACATCGACTGTCTTTTCAAGCTTAAAGTCAAACAAAGAACGGTCGGCTTTCCAGTCTCCGGCTGTTTCAGCATTTGCAAGAACGCGGCTCATGTCTACAAGACCGGCGCGCTTAAAGCCCTGCGTGTCTTTCAGCTTGAGCAAATCTGTGCGGCCGCAAAGCTCTTCAACAGAGCGAACGCCGAGCTTTGCCATAATTTCGCGCATTTCCTGAGCGATAAACTTCATGAAGTTTTCTACATATTCCGGCTTGCCCGGGAACTTAGCGCGGAGCTTTTCGTTCTGTGTTGCAACGCCGAAAGGACACGTGTCGAGTTGGCAGACACGCATCATCGAACAGCCCATCGTAATAAGCGGCGCGGTCGCAAAGCCGAATTCTTCTGCACCGAGTAGCGAAGCGATTACAACGTCGCGGCCGCTCATAAGCTTGCCGTCTGTTTCGATAATTACACGGCCTCTCAAGCCGTTCTGAATCAGTGTCTGATGCGTTTCTGCAAGGCCAAGCTCCCACGGTAGGCCCGCATGATGAATCGAGCTTATCGGAGCTGCGCCTGTGCCGCCGTCGTGACCGGAAATCAAGATAACCTGCGCACCGGCCTTAGCAACACCGGCCGCAATCGTGCCGACACCGGCTTCGCTTACAAGCTTAACGCTGATGCGGGCGGCGCGGTTTGCGTTCTTCAAATCGTAAATCAGCTGCGCCAAATCTTCTATAGAATAGATGTCGTGGTGCGGCGGCGGCGAAATAAGGGCAACACCAGGAGTTGCGTATCTTGTCTTAGCAATCCACGGATAAACTTTTTTGCCCGGCAGGTGGCCGCCCTCGCCAGGCTTTGCGCCCTGCGCCATCTTAATCTGAATCTCTTTGGCGCTAAGCAGATATTCTTCTGTTACGCCGAAGCGGCCGCTCGCAACCTGCTTGATTGCTGAATTATATTCTGTGCCAAGACGCTCCGGCTTTTCGCCGCCTTCGCCTGAATTTGATTTTCCGTGGAGGTGGTTCATTGCGGCAGCCATGCACTTGTGCGCTTCTTCGCTGATTGAGCCGTAACTCATTGCGCCTGTCTTAAAGCGCTGCACAATCGATTCGACAGGCTCAACCTCGTCTACCGGAATACCGCCGTCAGCCGCAAAATTAAAGTCGAGCATTGCGCGCAATGTGTGCGGGTGCGCATTGTCATCAACAAGTGCGGTGTATTCCTTAAAGCGCGCATAGTCGCCGTTGCGCGTTGCCTGTTGCAGCGCAACAATTGTTTCGGGGTTATAAAGGTGGCTTTCAGCCTGCGGGCCGCGGCGGAACTTGTGCTTGCCGAATGAATCGAGGTGTGTGTTCACCGTAAGACCGGCCGGGTCAAAGCCCTGGTCATGGTGATAGCGCACATCTTCTTCGATTTCTTTAAGCCCGACACCGCCGACGCGGCTGACTGTGTTAGTAAAATATTTTTCAGTAACATCGGCTGCAATTCCCACAGCTTCAAAAATCTGCGCGCTCTGGTAAGACTGAATCGTGCTGATGCCCATTTTGGCGGCAATCTTTACGATGCCGTTGATAATCGCTTTGTTGTAGTCGTCGATTGCAGTGTGGTAGTCTTTGTCAAGAATCTTCTGGTCGATAAGCTCGGCGATTGCTTCGTGCGCAAGATACGGATTGATTGCGCGTGCACCGTAGCCGAGACACATCGCCGACTGATGCACGTCGCGCACTTCGGCTGTTTCAAGGATAATCGAAACGGCTGTGCGCTTTTTAGTTCTGATGAGGTACTGCTCAACAGCTGAAACAGCAAGAATTGCCGGAATTGCGGCGTGAGTTTTGTCTACACCGCGGTCGCTCAAAATGATGATATTGTAGCCTTCTGCGTAGGCTGCATCGATTTGCGCAAACAAAGTATCGAGCGCGGCTTTAAGAACGCTGCCGTCATCAGCCTTATCCGGCAACAACTTGTACAAAATCGAAACAGTTTTGGTTTTAAGTCCCGGCTGATTGAGTGCCGCAATCTTTATAAGGTCTGTTCCGGTAAGAATCGGGTTATTCACTTCGAGCACGCGGCAGTTCTTTGCAACCGGCTCAAGCAGGTTTCCGTCTTTGCCAAGATAAACTGTTGTGTCCGTAACGATTTTTTCGCGAAGGCTGTCAATCGGCGGGTTCGTTACCTGCGCAAACAGCTGCTTGAAATAGCTGAAAAGGCTCTGGTGCTTTTCGCTCATTACGGCAAGCGGAATATCAACGCCCATACTTGCGGTCGGTTCAACGCCGTTTTTGGCCATCGGCAGAATCATTTCGTTTACGTCTTCGTAGTTCCAGCCGAAAGCGCGGTACATGATATTTCTTTCGTCCTGCGTAAAAACAGGAATCTTCTTGTTAGGGATTTTCAAATCTGCAAGGTGAACAAGGTTCATGTCGAGCCATTCACCGTATGGGTAAAGCGACGCGTACTGATTTTTACATTCTTCGTCAGTGATAATCTTTTTCTGAACTGTGTCGACGAGCAGAATGCGGCCAGGCTGTAAGCGCGATTTTGTTTCAATGTTTTCTTCCGGAATGTCGAGAACGCCGACTTCGCTGCTCAAAATGAGCATGCCGTCTTTTGTGATGTAGTAGCGGCTCGGGCGGAGTCCGTTGCGGTCAAGCGTTGCGCCGAGAATATCGCCGTCGCTGAAAAGAATCGCGGCAGGGCCGTCCCAGCTTTCCATCATCGTTGCCCAATAATGGTAAAAATCTTTTTTGTTCTGCGGCATATTGTCGTCGTGCTTCCACGGTTCAGGAATACACATCATTACAGCAAGCGGAAGCGGCACGCCGTTCATCAGAAGGAACTCAAGCGTGTTGTCGAGCATCGCGCTGTCGCTGCCTGTTGTGTCTACGGCAGGCAGAACTTTTGAAAGCTCCGCGTCGCTGAGTTTTGTAGAAGCGATTGTTTCTTCGCGCGCAAGCATTCGGTCAACGTTTCCGCGGATTGTATTGATTTCGCCGTTGTGTGCAATAAAGCGGTTCGGGTGGGCGCGCTGCCAGCTCGGCTGTGTGTTTGTGCTGAAACGTGAGTGCACAATTGCAAGCGCCGATTCGTATTCAGGCAACTGCAAATCGCTGTAGAATGTGCGTAGCTCATGCACAAGAAACATACCCTTGTAAACGATTGTGCGGCTTGAGAGCGAGCAGACGTAAGTTTTATGCGCAGTGTCGGCTTTCTCAAACTCACGGCGTAAAATGTAAAGCTTGCGGTCAAAATCAAGCCCTTTTTCGCAAGTTTTTGGGCGTTCAATAAAAGCCTGCCATATTTGCGGCATGCAGTCGCGCGCTTTTTTGCCGAGATCTTTTTCGTTTACCGGAACTTTTCTCCAGCCTAAAAACTTAAGCTTTTCAGAAGCGCAGCATTTTTCAAAGCGGGCTTT
>JAEEQG010000173.1 GCA_016285185.1 Spirochaetota bacterium | reverse complement strand
GTAAGAAGATTCATACCATTAAACTGCGCCTGACTTGCGATTCTGTCAACTTCTGCAACAAGCTGAGAAACCTCAACCTGAATCTGAAGTCTGTCATCATCAGAATAAATACCGTTAGCTGCCTGAACAGACAATTCTCTCAAACGCTGAAGAATATCTGTTGTTTCGTGAAGGAAACCTTCTGTTGTCTGTATAAATGAAATACCATTCTGAATGTTCTGATTAGCCTGATTAAGACCACGAACCTGTGAACGGAGTTTTTCAGATACCGCAAGACCTGAAGCATCATCACCGGCTTTATTTATCCGCATTCCTGAACTGAGTTTTTCAATATTACCTACGACATTGTCATTGGCAATATCCAACATACGATTAGCATACATTGAACTCATGTTGTGATTAATAATCATATTACCCTCCATGTTATAAACGTAAAGCATTCCATGCTTTAGCCTGTGTATGTATCGAGCAGGATAAAAGAATTGCACCCCTTTTATCCCGGATTAAGACTCATACAGCAGGAACAGAAACTTTCCCGTCAATTTCCGTCTATGCTGTTACATACATCAATGAAAGGTTTTTTTCAAAGATCAACTATGCCCTCTTATCCAGGCACAAACATAATGGCAGGAAGCCATCAATGCATTATAGCACGCAATGACTTCCTTGTAAAATTGTTTTTCAACAATTTTACTGCCATTATATTACACTATCTGAGCAGTGACAATACATTCTGTGAACTGCTGTTAGCCTGAGCCAACATAGCAACTCCAGACTGAGAAAGAACCTGGTTCTTTGTGTATTCAACCATTTCTTTCGCCATATCTGTATCACGAATGCGTGATTCAGAAGCCTGAAGATTTTCCGCAGTATTATCAATGCCGCGAACTGCATGTTCCAAACGATTCTGGTAACCACCGAGATCAGCTCTCTGTTTGTTTACCTTTTTCAATGCTTCATCAAGTGTGTTGATTGCGCGGTTGGCATCATCCGGTGTAGAAAGGCTCAACACTGATTCATCACCGAGGTCACGAACACCAAGAGCACCAGCTGTCATTGTACCAATGAAAACGTTTACTCTCTGGTCCATGTTTGCACCAATATGGAACCACATAGAAGCAGTAACGGCGTTTTCGCCTGTAGGACGTGCAAAACGACCTGTAAGCATGTTCATACCGTTAAACTGTGCCTGGCTGGCAATGCGGTCTACTTCTGCAACGAGCTGAGAAACTTCAACCTGAATCTGCATACGATCTTCTGAGGTGTAAATACCGTTAGCTGACTGAACAGCGAGTTCACGGAGTCTCTGAAGAATATCAGTTGTTTCATTCAAATAACCTTCTGTTGTCTGGATAAAACTGATAGCGTTAGAAGCATTCTGTGAAGCCTGATTTAAACCGCGAATCTGTGAACGCATTTTTTCAGATACAGCAAGACCTGATGCATCATCGCCTGCACGGTTAATTCTTAAGCCCGATGAAAGTTTTTCCATATTCTTTTGTACTGCTAAGTTTGTTACTCCGAGTACGCGGTTTGAATACATAGCCGACATGTTGTGGTTGATGACCATAGTTTTCCTCCGTGGAAAGATGTAAAACAGCTTCCATGCTGTTTTTCTGTACAAAAGTTTTATAAAAAGTACAAGGCATCTTTTTTTGACTTCTGTACAATGAGAAGAATAAGAAGTTCACTTCTACGAAGTTTTTTTCTTATTTCTCCTCCTTTTTTTTTTCGGAAGACATAAAAAAAAACTTAACAAAAAAAACAAAAAATTTTGATTTTTTTTTAATTTTTTTTCTTAGGGTTATCAAGAATTGGAGATATTAGTGTTTTGCAGTTTATTTTGCAGTTTTCCGAGTTACAAGGCCAACTCTACCAGCATTATAACCCCAACGTCCGTTTACATATTCATCAAGTTTTTTTGCCGGGGCAATAAAACCCTCACCATTTGTTTCCAGAATATATTCAACTTTTTCGGGATCTGTACGGTTTATTGTCTTTCGTGTAGCAAGAATTTTTGTAAAATATTCTGCAACCTCGTAAACGGGCTGCTGCAGAATGTACGCCATAAACTCATTCTGAACAAGATATGTATCACGTAAATCATAGTTCAAGTCAGAAGTTACTGTAAAATAACGCAACAAAAAATCAAGCGACTGTTTATCAGTAAGTTCATAAACTTCACGGACTTTTTCCCTGAAAGCCTCATCCGTAAAATAAAGACAATGGAAGCCTTCGTGTACTATAAATTTGTTTCTTAAGTAGGTGGTCGACTCCCGTGAAATTGAAACCAAAGCCCCCTGCCCCGCTGTTATTGAACCATCAGCATTTTTTACAATTACTCCGTGTCCTGTAAGAATCTCGCACAGCAGATTTTCATAGTCGTTCAAGGGAAAATTTTCCTGACGGGCAAGTTCAAAAAAGCCAGCCAGTGATTCCGCACGATAATCGTGCGCATTATAACCATGCTGATTTTCTATCACGGAATCAGCGGGAATCGTTCCTCTATAGCCGGCTTTTTCCGTATAAAATGCCAGGCGTTTAAACAATTTGTCCTGAATTTCATAATCCGCCGTATCAAAGAATAATATGGAAGGAAACTGCTCCCAACTGAAAACTTCAAAATCATTTCTCCGCCACAAATTTTGCGGCCAGTTTTCTATCATTCCAGGATCAGTAGCAATCGGAACAAGCGGCGAGTCTGTTACCGAAGGTACAATCTTTTCGCAAATCAACCCCGTAACACAGTCTTCTTCGGCTGTTCGTTTTACAAACACAGCGGTATCATCCGCAGAACGGAACACTGAGGGATAAAGCGTAACAACACTCTGATTTGTAGCATGGCGTATCGTTACAACATCATTATTCACAGCAAGAGATGAATATCGGCTGGAACTTTTTTCCGCACCGTTCAGATGAACAGAAAGTTTAACCGTACCATGCGGCAGTTCAAGTGAAGCAAGCAGACTTTTTAATGAACCGCCTTTTTCTGAAAAACCGAACCAGGGCGTTCCCTGTAAAAGCCACCCTGTTTTTGATTCTACAAAAGCAGCCTTTTCTATTCTGACAGGAATAGACGAATACACAAAAAAGCCTTCTGGCTTTTTATTCTTTGGAACAGCAATCGACAATAAGCATTTATTAGAATAAAGACCACTTACAAAATTTGTAGGAGAAATTGTTGCATTCAATTTGTTTTTGTTCTTAAAATCTTCCTTATACAAAAAGCCAAAGTAAAAAGTTTCTTTTTCGTCAAATTCCTGCTGCGAAAGGATTAAAACTTGAATTTGCAGGGAAGTATCGTCTATAGGAGAAAAATCTTCCGGGAATCCGTAATACAAATACGGTGATTTTTGTGTATCGGCAATTTCTGATTTTTCAGCATTCGCATTCAGCGCTATCAGCGAAAAGTTGGAATTTTCGCAGGACAAACGCAGAATACTTTCTTTGTGTGCCGAACATGAAAAACACAGAACAGAAAGTAATACCACAAACAACCGGTTTATTTTTCTCATACTTACTACCTTATTTTTTTAAAATCGTATAAAGTATATCCATATATATGGAAGTAAATTATACTTTTTTAACTCTTTCTCCTCACGGCAACATTCAGCATATAATAGAAGAAGAACAGAGTTTTTTTAGTACCGAACACAGTATCAGGCCGTTCTATCCGCTGATATGTCCGGTAAAAGAACTCACAAACGGAATAAATTCCAAAGAACAACATCTTATACTAGCTGAATATCAGCACTTATTCCAGTGCAAAAATACAGTTTTTACGCTGGAAAAACCATGCTTAGGCGGAAACGCTCTGTACCGCAGACTGCAATGGAATCAGCAGGATATTCTATGCTATGATAACATCGATTTTAATGGAATAAACCTGAAAACAAATTCTTTTTTTTACGGAACAGCCTCAAAAGGCCTTAACGAAGCTAAAGATCAGAATGAAGTTTTTTCCAAAACTAATTCAGCTTTACTTTCTTTTAAAGTATTCCGGCTTTGCATTATCACTTTTACGGTTAAAGAAAACAATCCTTTGTTTTACACCTGGAAAGAAAAGTGCAGCGTATGGATAGCCAATAACAACCGGTAGCATTTTTCCGGTGTTGAAACAACTATCCTTTTTAACTATAATCAAATTATGAGTAATAAAGAAGAAAAAAATCCCCTGCTCTGCCACTGGGCAGACCAGATGGCAGAAAAAATCATTCATGAAAAAGGCGATTTGGATTTATACACATGTGCATCGGGAATTACTCCGTCCGGCACAGTTCATATCGGAAACTTCCGCGAAATTATCACCGTAGATTTGATTGTACGGGCATTGGAAGCACGCGGTAAAAAAGTAAGATTTATTTATTCCTGGGACGATTACGATGTTTTCCGCAAAGTCCCGGCAAATATGCCCGATCCGGAAATTCTTCAGAACTATCTGCGTTATCCTATCACAATGGTACCTGACACCACAAAACGCAACGAAAACTACGCCCGTCACCACGAAGTTGATATAGAAACCCAGCTTCCGCGCGTTGGTATTCATCCTGTATTTTTGTATCAGGCAGAACGATACAGAGCCAACCGCTATGTAGAAGGTATGAAAAAAGCACTGCAGAACAAGGAACTCATAAAAGAGTGCCTAAACGAATACCGTGACGATGCCCACAAAATGAAGGCTGAAGACGAATATTGGCCGGTTGCGGTTTTCTGTAGTAAATGCAACAAAGATACAACAAAAATCAAGTCTTATGACGGCGAATACGGAATCAGTTACGAATGTGAATGCGGAAACTGTGAAACAGCTGATTTAAGAACATTCAAAGGCGCAAAACTCGGATGGCGCGTTGACTGGCCTATGCGCTGGAATGAGGAAAAAGTTGTTTTTGAACCAGGCGGAAAAGATCACATAAGTCCTGGCGGCTCATACGATACGGCAAAACTTGTTTCAAAAAAAATATACGATTGGGATGCACCGGTTACAATGCGGTACGACTTTGTAAGTCTAAAGGGCGTTCCCGGCAAAATGTCCTCTTCAAAAGGAAAAGTTATTTCGCTTGTTGACGCTCTTGAAGTTTATCAGCCGCAGGTTTTGCGCTACATCTTTGCAGGTGTAAGGCCAAACACCGAATTTTCAATAAGTTTTGATCTTGATGTTCTCAAAACATACGAAGACTATGACAAAACAGAACGCATAGTTTACGGCGTTGACAAAGTAAAGAACGAAGAAATCTTCAACAAAGAAAAACGCATTTATATGCTCAGTCAGATTGACGGAAAAATTAAGGAAACAATGCCTTATCAGATTCCGTTCCGACTTCTTACAACACTGCTCCAGATTCACTCTGGAAACGTTGACGAAGTAATTGCATACTTAGGCGACGTAAAACCGGAACAGGAAGAAACATTCAGACAGCGTGCCGCATGCGCTTGGTTCTGGATTACAGAAGCAGCTCCGACCTGTGCGGAAGAATTCTGCTTTGCGCTCAGAAACGACGGTAAACCTGTTCCGGTCACAAAAGAACTTGCAGCCGCTGTAAAAAAAATACGCGAAGACGTTGTTCCAAAACTGGATGGATTCCAAACAGACAAAGACTGCCAGCAGGCTATTTACGAAGTTGCCACCGCGCTTTCAATGGATACAAAGGTTCTTTTTACAGGACTTTATAACGTACTTATAAACAAAGACCAGGGACCGCGCCTCGGAAGTTTTTTCCGCATAATCGGCAAAGAACGGCTTGAAAAGATTCTTTCACTTGCAGTAGCTGACGAAAACGCCGCTGCCACAAAAAACAATACTCCGGCAAAAAAACTTACACCCGCTGAAATCGACAAACTGCCGCTTACAGAACGTTTTAGCAAACGTGTAATCCTAAAAGTAAGCCGTATTGAAAAAGTTGAGCAGCATCCCGGCGGAACCCAGCTTTATATTCTTACACTGAACACAGGTGATTCAGAAAACCGTCAGATTGTAAGTTCAATAGTCCCATTCTACAAACCAGAAGAACTTACCGGCAAAAATATCGTTCTTGTATACAACTTAAAGCCGGCAAATTTCCGCGGAGTAAGAAGTAACGGAATGTTGCTTGCCGCAACTGATCCTGCTGTAACAGACAAAGAAACCTGTGAAGTAATTTTTGCACCACAGTTTGAAGTTGGTACTGTTCTTGAACCGGAAGGATTTTTGCCTCCGGAAGAAGAACTATGCTTTGTAAAACCAGAAAAATTTGCCGAAATGTCCTTGTCAACAAAAGATGGTTTTGTCGAGATTGACGGAAAGAAAATCGGCAGCGGCGGGAAATATCTTACTGTAGAAACTTACAAAAACGGCAAGGTAAAATAAATTTTTGCAAAATTTAAACTTTTTCCTTGCATTCTCAAAAAAGCGGGTGTATATTTAAAGATGTCCGCTTTTATGACGCATACTAGCTGTCAAGGACACTAGAAGATGGTCAGAGAATTTGTGGCATATTTCAAAGGAAATAATGTTATGTCTCTTGACCAGTCGTCTTTTTATAATCTGCAAAAATAAAGGGGTTGTCCAAAGAATGGTCAACCCCTTTTTCTTTTCTAAAACAATAATTCTACAACTTCTTCCATTCTGGAAACGGGATGGAACGTCAAACCTTTTTTTACATGTTCAGGAATATCGTCCAAATCCCTCACATTCTGCTGCGGAATGATGATATGTTTAATCTTGTTGCGTTTTGCGGCAACAGTCTTTTCCTTGAGACCTCCAATTGGCAAAACCTGTCCGGTCAATGAAAGTTCGCCTGTCATTGCAAATGAGGGCTTAATCCTTTTGTTGCGAATAAGCGACAAAAGTGCGGTTGCCATCGTAATTCCGGCGGAAGGTCCGTCTTTAGGAGTTGCACCCTCTGGAACATGCAGGTGGATAAGATGGTCATCAAACCAGTTTTTCTTGCAAATTTTGTTCTTTACGACATAGTATCTTACCCAGGTAAGTGCAATGGAAGCGGATTCTTTCATTACATCACCAAGCTGCCCTGTTAACTGCAAACCTTCTTTTCCCGCATTTGCAACAGCTTCAATAATGAGTGTATCACCACCCATGCTAGTCCATGCAAGACCTATTGCAGTACCAGGCTTATCAGCCTTTTTTATTTCGCTTTCATCAAATACAGGATTACCAAGATAGTGTTTCAAATCTCCCGGTAAAATTTCCTTTGTCTGCTTCAAAACTAATTCTGAACTTTCTTTGCCTTTTGCTTTTTTAAAATCATCTGAAGCAAAAAGTTCCGCCGCATACTTACGATGTATCTTGTCCAGATTTTTTTCAAAATTACGTACACCGGCTTCGCGTGCATAGGAATTTGCAATCTCAAGCAGAACACCTTTTGAATAAGTCACCTGATTCTTTTGCAAACCATTTTTTTCAAGACTGCGCGGAACAAGATATTTTCTTGCAATTTCAACCTTTTCTTGATCGATATACCCCGAAAGAGATATTATCTCAGCCCTGTCCAAAAGTGGCGATGGTATACCATCAAGTGTATTTGCAGTAAGAACAAACAGAATGTTTGAAACATCAAACGGTAAATCCAGGTAATGGTCGCGAAATGACACATTCTGCTCAGGATCCAAAACTTCAAGCAATGCACTTGAAGGATCTCCCTGGTAGCTTGTACCCATTTTATCAATTTCATCTATCATAAAAACAGGAGCTTTTGATTTTACAATTTTCAATCCTTGTATAATCTTTCCGGGCATAGCACCTATATAGGTTCTGCGATGGCCTTTAATTTCAGCCTCATCCCGCATTCCGCCTACAGAAAAACGGAAAAAAGGCTTGTTCATAGCACGGGCAATAGAACGGCCAAGACTCGTCTTTCCAACTCCAGGTGGTCCTACAAGTAAAATTATAGAACCCTTGTTATCTTTTTTAAGTTTTCGTACAGCGAGATATTCTATAATTCTTTTCTTTACATCATCCAGACCATAATGATCTGATTCAAGAATCTTTTTTGCCTTTAACAAGTCATAATCTTCTGGTACAGGTTCATTCCATGGCAGATTGGCGATTGTATCAAGATAATTTCTGCTTACAATGAACTCGGAAGAATTTGGATCCATAAGTGCAAACTTTTCAAGCTCCGAATCAACAGTCTCCTTTATTTCGCCTTCAAACTTAAATGCGTCAAGCTTGTCCTTGAATTTTTGATAATCGGAACTTTTGGCGTCGGTAGTCATACCGAGTTCTTCTTTTATAGACTTTAATTCTTCCTTTAAAAAATATTCGCGCTGATTTTTTTCAACTCTGTCATTCAACTCATTCTGAATTTTCTTCTGAATTCGCAGTAATTCCTGTTCTTTCTTAATAAACACAAGGACCTTTTCCATACGCTGACGGACATTTATTATTTCAAGGACACCCTGCTGTTCTTTTTTATCTATATTGAGGATTGACGTGATAAAATCCGCGATTTTTCCGGGATGATCTATGTTAATCATATTTACGCGCATTTCTTCAGAAAAAAGAGGATTGTTCTCTGAGATTTCCTTCATCTCGCTGATAAGCGCACGCGTAAGGGCTTTTACTTCAAAGGTATCATCCTCTTCTTCTTCAAGATAATCAACAATTGCAACCATAGGTTCTTTGTCGTTTATTACTTTCCGAATTTTAAAGCGCTTTATCGTCGAAATAAAAACATTCAAACCACCATCAGGTAGATTAATTTTCTTTACAATTCGTGCAACAGTACCTACGGAATACAAATCAGAGACAGTTGGCGATTCCGTTTCATTTTTCAACATTACAACTCCGATTAATCCGTCAGAAGAAAAAGCTTTTTCTATAGCATTGATGTCTTCCGTAGAGTTAATCATCAACGGTGAAAAAATACCGGGGAAGATAGGACGACTTAAAAGAGGAATAAGAACCAGTTTATTGGATAACGTTTTATCAAGTGGTATTATTGTCTGATCAGACATAAAAGCCTCCAAGCATCAAAATAACATATTTTATAACCATACAAAAAAAATAGTGTTCTACAATTAAATATGTACATTTTTACAACGAAAATCAAATTTTTTTACAAGTTGTTTTTTCTATTGTGTTGCAAGATTTTTCCAGACAACAGGTTCCGGTTCTTCAAAAGAAAGTTGTTCTCCTGTAAAAGGATGTGTAAAGGCTAGTGTCCGCGCATGGAGAGCAAGCCTGTTAAGGGGATTTGTCCTTGCATGATACTGCACGTCACCGGCAAGCGTATAGCCGCAGCTTGCAAGATGCGCCCTGATTTGATTTTTTTTACCGGTATCAAGACTCAACTCAAACAAAGTATATTTTTTACCCTGTAGTAATATCCGATAGTTTGTTCTTGCAGGCATTAGTGCGGAATCTGACAAATCATAGTTCTTAGGCACGTATGAAAGATGATGAGCATTTGTTAAAAGAGGTTTGTCTATAACACCTTCAACAGGTAACGGCTTGATTTTTCCGGCAGGGTTCTCGGCAAGCGCATGATAAATACGTGAAGTAACCATGGTGTGCCAGTTATCCATTATAAGTTTTTGTGCTTTTTCGGTTAAAGCAAACATCATCACGCCGGAAGTTCCCTTGTCCAGTCTGTGAACAGCAAAAGGTGAGTGTTTTCTGCTCCACTGTCCCCGTTTGCGCAGAATCTGCTCAAGGTTTTGCGCAGCTGTAGCGCCGGAACTTCCGGGATAAGACACAGAAAGAAGCCCCGACGGCTTTACAATAACCGCCAGGTATTCGTCCTGAAAAAGAACCTTTATATTCTCTCGTTTCATCTGCCTTATTCTTTTCCGTTCCAGCAGTAAGTACACAGTTTGCACGGTTCAATTCCGACAGCGTCGAGCATATCGTCAAGGCGGTGGAACATTAGCGTTGTAAAATGAAGCTGACGACAGATTTCCTGAACCATTTCCTTGTAGTTTTTGCTGTCAGGGTTTGCGTAGTCTTCCAACACTTCCTTTGGAACGTTGTCACCCTCACGCATTTTGATGATTCTGCGCGTAATTAAATCCAGTTCCGAAGTTGAACGTGAAAAATTAAGGTATTTGCAGCTGAACATAATCGGCGGACATGCCGGACGAACGTGAACTTCCTTTGCACCGCTCTGATACAAAAAATCAGTTGTTTCACGCAACTGTGTACCGCGGACGATGGAATCGTCTATTAAAAGCAGTTTTCTGTTTTTTATGAGCGGATGAACCGGAATAAGCTTCATTCGTGCAATCAGGTTACGCTGTTCCTGGTTTGCCGGCATAAATGAGCGCGGCCAGGTAGGCGTATATTTAATAAAAGGACGTGCAAACGGAATACCGGATTCATTTGCGTACCCTACGGCGTGTGCAATGCCGGAATCAGGAACACCGGCAACAATATCGGGATTAACGCTATTGTCTTCGCGCTTGGCAAGCATTTCACCGCAACGGTAACGCATCTGTTCAACATTTACACCCTCATAGGTTGCAGTCGGATAACCGTAGTATATCCAAAGGAAGGTACAGATTTTCATTTTGTCGGCAGGCGGTTGTAGAACGCTGATACCGTCTTTCATATTTATAAAGACTATTTCAGCCGGTCCAAGCTCCTTGCAGTCTTCAAAACCAAGATTGATGTAGGAAAAACTCTCAGAGGCAACGCAGTAGGAGTCTTCCTTTTTTCCTATCAAAAGCGGAAGTCTGCCGAGCTTATCCCTTGCGGCAAAAAGTCCGTTTTCAGTCATTATCAAAACAGTCATTGAACCTTCCACCACACTCTGCACAAAGCGGATTCCCTCAAGGATCGATTCTTTCTGGTTAATCAACGAAGCAACAAGTTCGGTAGCGTTTATACTGCCGCCGCTCATTTCCAAAAAGTGCGTCCCACCGGCGGCAAAGGTTTTTTGGACAAGATCGTTCAGGTTATTAATTTTACCGACTGTCGTTATGGCATAGCTACCAAGATGCGATTGAACCAAAAGCGGCTGCGGCTCGTTGTCCGAAATACAGCCGATTCCCATATTACCTTTCATTTCTTCAACATCTTTTTCAAACTTTGTTCTGAACGGCGAATTTTCAATATTGTGGATAGCCCTGTTAAAAGTTCCGTTCTCATAAACCGCCATACCGCCGCGGCGTGTTCCTAGGTGAGAGTGATAGTCAATGCCAAAAAACAAATCCAAAGTACAATTCTTTTTTGACACAATACCGAATAATCCGCCCATTTTATCCTCCTAACAGGGTTTTAGCATATTATTTTCAATAGGAATTCTACAACAAGAACAGCGCACGACGCACACGCCGCAACAACGAGGAGGCTTTTTTCGCACCATGCCAGCAAAAAAGCAACTATACATCCGGCACACGCTGTAATAAAATTACCGGTTGAATAAAAAATCGCGGGAAAAGTCATTGCTCCCAGAACTGCATAGGGAATGTAATATAAAAATGATTTTACAAACACATTTTTAATTTTCTTTTTGCACAGCACAAGCGGAATTACGCGAATCGCATAAGTAACGCCAGCCATAACCGCAAGATATTCAAAAAACAAAAGGGTGTTTTCCATTTTCAGGCAGCCTCCCCTTCTTCGTCGGTTTTTACGGGGAAAAGCAAAGCTCCCGTAACTCCTGCGATTACAGCACAGATTATAATTACAAAGCCGGAAGATACCTGCTTAAGCGCCGGAACAAAATGAAAGCAGACGCTCAGTGCGCAGGAAATAAGTACAACGATTGTTACAGCCTTGTCTTTTTTAGCAACCGGAAGGATTATTGCGATAAACATTCCATAAATGGCAATGCCCAGTGCGTTTGTTACTATAATGGGAAGAATGTTGCCGGCTACAGCTCCGAGCGCCGTGCCAAGAGCCCAACCAAAATAAGGTGTGAGTATAAGACCAAAAAAGTAATAGCGGCTGACCAAGCCTTTCTGTCCGGAAGCAACGGCAAAAACCTCATCCGTGTTTACAAAGGCTATAAGCAGTCTGTCAAGAGAGGTTACATCGTCCGCAAGTTTTTGTGAAAGCGAAACGGACATCAGAGAATAGCGCAGGTTAATGACAAGCTGTGAAAGTGCCATCTCGGTAAATGAAAGGCAGCCTGCAATTATAGGAACTCCGGCTAGCTGTCCGGCGGAAGTGCAGTTTGCAAGCGAAATGCAGATTGTCTGCCATATCGTTAATCCGGAATTCACGGTAAAAATTCCAAAGGCAAAAGCTACGGAAATATACCCAAGACAAATCGGGATTCCATCTCTAAGTCCAGTTGTAAAATTTACTTTTGCCGAAACATTTTCCATAAAAGGAGTATAACATTTTAGATTACTTTATAGAAGAGATTACAAGTCTATTTTGAAATGTAAAACTGTATAAAAAAAGGACCGGCATTTGCCAGTCCTTTTTTAATCTAATAAATCAACATTTAATAGCTGATTATTCCAAACTTGATTTGAAAGAATTTTCAGTTGCCTGTTTTTCAAGTTCGAGGAATCTGTTAACCTGGTTGATACCAAAGTTAGTCATTTCTCTTGTCTGCTTTTTACGTTCGCGGTCAGAGATAATTCCCCACAGGTCTTCATCTGCGATGTCACGTTCTGTTGTAAGAACAGCTTTGTCGTAGATAACTTTTACGTCTTTGAAATAACCGATATAGTCATCACCGATATCTGCAGCATCGCGAGTTACAAGGAAACCAGCAAATTTAACATAAGGTGTAGCAACAGGATAAACCGGCATGATGCGCAGTTCTCTTGCTCTTACTTCCTGAATGTATGCAGGGTTGTTCCATGTAAGTTCTTTCCAACCGTCAAAGTTCAAATAACCCATAAAATAGCGTCTTTCAACACCGTCCGCATCTTTAAGATAAACATACAAACCGTGCGGGAATCCCTGTCCCTGTGTTGTAACAGAAAGAGATTTGATTGTTCCAACGTTTTTAACAACACCATAACCGTCTTCAAAACGAGTTGTTGTTTTTGCAGCATCAGCTCCAGTAGCTTTAATTTCGCCATTGTCAGAAACATCAGCTGCCGGTTCAAAAGCAGGAATTTCGAAAGGAGGCTTAATGAGGGCATTTGCATTTACTGAAGATGAAGGGAATAATACACGTACACCCAATACTTCTTTACCAGCAAACGGTACTTTTGCCTCACTTCTTACAGGTGCTGCACGAACTTGAGAAAGTGCTGTACTTGTTTCGTTTCTTGCTGATGAGTTGAGAACAACTTCCCAATTCTCAAAACCAAGAGAAGTTTTCATGAGTGCTTTCTGTTCACTTGTGAAAGTAGCTCCAGCACTAACTGAATAATCCATTACAGTATGACGGTTCTGTGTCATTTTTCCATCTGCACCAGGAATTATATCAGCTGACAATTTAGTAAAATCAATAATTGTAGCTTCCTCGCCAAACGCAAGTGCTCCTGCGAGCAGGAAAGCAATTGCAACAAGAATGACAGTTCTCTTCATTCAAAGCTCCTTTTTTATACACGTGTTATAGCCTTGTACTTTAAGTATACGTTACTTGCCACGTTCTTTGTTTAAGAGTCCGACGCTTTAACGACGTACACTTCATTTCCCACGATATATAATTTAATTATATCAACATTTCTGAAATTTGTAAAAATATTTTTTTTAAAAATTTCAGTTGCGACCAATGGTTCTGAGGCTTTTCCCTCCTTGAGCGGTATTGCTTCCTCAGACAGATTCACATATAGTGTTCGGTCTCTCAAAAACAATGACTCAACATGAGTGCCCAAAGGATACACAGGACGACATTGTGGAGTTATCGGCCCCAGCAGCAATTCATCCACATAGTTTTTTATGTCGTCTTTGGTTGCTGTCTTTTTTAAGTAGCGAATCTCCGCAGTCAGATTATCATTATTCTGCTGTTCAAAAAGAAAGATTCTTCTTGCTCCGCTTCCTGTAATCAAGACAAAAACAACCGATACAACTGTTACCACACCTAACAGTATAAGTAATACTTTTCCGCAATTATTCAGTGAAAAACTCTTCATTATTCGCCCGTAAAACCTCTTGAACGTTCAAAGTGCATTATGAATGCTGCCAGCCCATTATATATCCCGGCTGTTACTTTGCGCAAGTAGCTTTCGTCTGCCAATAACAGTGCTTCCTTTTCATTGCTTACAAAACCGACTTCTACCAGAACACTCGGCATGTTTGCATTGCGGACAACAAACCATTCTTCTTCCTTAATGCCTCGGTTGGGACTAAGGTCACCTACTGCTGCATCAAGATTTTCCAAGATGAATTTAGCTATCAGAGTGCTCTCTGTAGTAAATTCCTCTTCCAACATCGTATTAAGTATCGGCAGAATTTCTTTTTCGGCGGCATCTTCCGCGATAATTGTTCTGCGATACCCCGGACTAAGATACCAAACTTCAAAACCACTTGCTTTTTTATCAAAAGCAGAATTTGCATGAATGGATACATAAAGTATTGCCTCATGCGAATCCAGTGGTACGGCGTTTGCCATCTCAACCCTTTCTTCCAATGACAAAAAGGTATCATCACTTCTTGTCATCAGTATCTTTTTGTCAGGATAGGTCTTTTTCAGTTTCTTGTATAATTCTTCAGAAACCTTAAGCACCACATCCTTTTCATATATTTCAAACTTTTTACCATCAACATTATGCTTTCCTACAGCACCGCTGTCTTTGCCCCCGTGACCGGGGTCAATAAGGACTGCTCCTATGGTAAAAAGGCTTTCGCCGTTACCGGAATCAAGAAAACTACGAACACATTCCGCAAAGTTTTCGGTAACAAAAACGTTTCCATCTATCCTTACAGGTGCATCTGTAATTTTCATCAGGACATAGTCTGCAACAACAAGCGTTTCGTTTGTCTGAAACTGTACGACATGCCCTTTTTTTTCCAGAATTCCTGTACCAGAAAGAGTATCCCAGTACAGATCCGCATTTAGCTGCTGCGTCAAATCAACAATATTTATATTCTGAGCAAAACAGCATAAGAGATAGAAAAAAAAGCAGTACAACACAAGAACAATTTTTTTTTGCTTCATATACAACTATCCCTTTATCTTATCGGCAAGATACATCAAACCCTGCACACTCCCGCGCAAAAGATATTTCCAAAATTTTTTGTACGGCAATTCAACTGTTTCCAAAAAATATGTTTCAAACTGATTAAGTGCATCTTTCATGGTTTTATGATTCCAGTCTGTCAACGAATTTGTGTATTTCAAGAGAAATGATGGAATCTGCTTTTTCCATGATTTACCTGTATCATATATCGTGGAATCAGAAAACGACTCAATCTTTGCATAATCTTCATCGCTTATTACAAAAGCTGACGGCGGGAAATCGGTTTTTAGGTTCAAAAAATCTTCGGTAGTCTGTTCATCACTCTTTAATCGCATAACGATGTTTTTCACGGCACTTTCGCATGAGATTACGGCTTTTTTACGTGTCCGCGCAAGAGTTATACAGTTTCCGCATTTTTCAACATTGTTTACTGGAAATACAACGTTTGAACCTTTTTCCGCACGAGGAAGCAGGTCTTTGAGTCCCCGGGTTTTTCCAGCTTTTTCATATCCATAAATTTCTTCCACTACTCCGGGTATAGAAATCCACGCACGTTCTGCACTGTATTTTTTGGGTTCATAATACCACACGTTTTCCGAAAGTTTTTTCATTTTTGAAAGTGAGCTTTTTTCAAAAAGCGGCGGCTTTATTCCCATCGCAATGAACAGAGCCTGTTCTGTTAGGTTTATACCGGAAGCATAAGGGAAAGTCCAACCAGACATATAACCGCCGGAAAGCCGTGCGGCAATTTCACCGACAGCACCACCGTGTGATGTAAGTTTCATGTCACCTTTGCATGCACCACATGTAAGACCTAGTGCATGTATGCCTTTTTCAAATACAGAGGCTACTTCTTTCATATCTTCAAAAGAAATATTAGTGGACATTGTGTGTCCCATTTCAATAAAATAAGGTGGATAAAAAATGTGTCTGTCTGCAAAGCCTGTAATTACAAGCTTGCCCTCATAAAGCAGCGAATCAAGCGAAAACTCAGGTCCATCCATATATTCTTCTACAACAGCCCTTCCCGTTCTTGAGAACGAAACAGCAGTTTTTACGGCTTGGTTCAGTTCTGATTCGGTGCGGCAGATTCTACATCCCCTTGCACCCATATTGTCTACAGGTTTTATAACAACCGGAAAATCAAAAGGTACTGTAAGATTCTGTATGTCACCATTTTTGACATCGACTTCCATAAACTTTGGAGAACCTACGGAAGCAGCTTCAAAACATTTACGCATGCGTATTTTGTCCGTTGCATTGCAGGCTGCTTCATAAGTGTGTCCCGGCAAACCATTCTGTTCCGCAAGATATGCTACTGCAGCCGAAAAATCTGTTCCTGCCGTAAAAACAGCATCAAGTCCGTCATTTTGTTTCATTTCACTGCACAAAGCAGCAAGAGCCTGTAAATCTTTTAAATCTATTTTTTCAAACCGATCGGCAAAAGATCTACATAGCGCAGCTGGATTACCGTCTGCTACTGTCACATGCCAACCAAGTTTTTTTGCACTTTCAACAGCAGGTTTTTGCATAAGACCTGCTCCTAAAATCAATATATGCTTACTCATAAATTCTTTTGTCCTTTACAGTTTTTTGCAATACACTTCAAAAGTATCACCCAAACCGCACAACTTGCTGAATAGTGAATAAAAATGATAATGCAATCCTTTTCTTTTAAAAGGATGATTTTTGTAATACGGGAAGCGTTCCGGATGCTGTCCTGTTGAAACAATTTTCAGAACTTTAAAGCCGAATTTCTGTAGTATTGTATCAGCTTCTTCCGGTTCCCAAAGTGTATAATGGTCAGAGGGACTGTTTTCAAAAAAACTTTCCGTGTTATACCTGGCAGATACCCCGGAGGCAGATGGTGTAGAAAACGCAAAGATTCCACCCTGCTTGAGACAACTGTTAACCTTTTGCAAAACAGGCTGCAGATCACTGAAATGCTCTATCACATACCACATTGAAACAGCCTCGAATTTTTCACGCCCAAATTCCTTAACGGTATCTATATTTGGGAAAGGTGCACAGCACGAAGGAAATTTAAGTGTATTCATAACGTAATTTACAGCATCTTCCGAAATATCCGTTCCAAATACTTCCCAGCCGGATTCGTGTGCTGCTGCCATAAACGGGCCGTACGCACAACCAATATCAAGAACAGCTGGTAATCCATCAAGTTTTTGAGCTTTACCATTTTTCCAGAATAATTCATCAATAATAGTACTGCGACGAATACCCTGTGCTTTTATGGAATCAAAATCTTCAAGATATGTTTTCCCATACTGTTTTTTGTATTCGTCAAAAAAGTATGATTGGCAGTATTCCTTTTTTTGCTCGCAGCTTGCGGAAAGATACAACATTCCACATGAGGCACAGCGTCTTATCGTTCTGGTACTGAATCTTGCCACCACAAAATCGGACTGAGTCTTTTCTCCGCAAACAGGACATTCCGTTCTTTGCAACGAAACAAGCCTTGTAATATAATCCGATAATTTTTCTATATTTGTCCGTTTGTATATGTCCTTCATTTCTTTTGACGAAGGGAACAGGTTTTCCACAGATTCCAGTTTTTTACCCAAATCAGATTCTGTCATTTCGTCAAGAGAAAGACTTGCAAAACCAAAATACTTTGCAAGCCTCATATGTAATTCAGTTGTCTCAGCAAGAAGAACGGCACAGCCGGCGGCAACTGCCTCAAAAGCAGTAAAACCATAATGGGTTATTACCAAATCATAATTACAGAGTGTTTCCTTTAGATTTTGAACAGGTTTTATAAAGGTAATAAATGGATTTGCTTTTTGAGCTTCCGGGTTCGTTACTATCGCTGTGACGTTAAGCTTGAGGGCAGCGCATAAAATTGCGAACGGAACGGTAAAACCCGCAGGATCTTCGCCACCAAATGCTACCAGAACATTTTTTATTGAAGAAGGCCTTTTTCTGTGGTTTTCCGGCAGAGGAATAAAACCGCTGTTTTTGTAATTGGGTTTTCGTGTGTATTCACACGAGGGTATTATATCAAGCAGAAAGTCTGCATATTCAGAATAAATCGAACCTTCGTCAATGGCAACGATGGGAGCTTTTCCAAAAAGCCCCGAAGCCAGATTTTTGTCCATCATAAAAGTGTCGGCAACTATCAGAGCATATTCGTTTTTTTGCGGCAGTTCAGTAACAATCCGGTAATCAGGAATATTTTTTAAAAGTTCCACAATTTCGGGCAAATCAGCGTTATTCGGAATAAGTATATCGCCGAAAACCTGTTCCGCAAGTTCAATACAGCGGCGAAGGTGTCCCGTTCCGTTACCCTTTGATACAGATGGCACAAAAAGCACAGGTTTGGTACATTTTTGGGCAAACTTCACGATATCAGTACATGCCGCCGGAAGTGTAATTTTTTCTGCCATATATTGAGACCTTCTGTAATCGGCTGCAGTGTCAATCGTTGTGCGCAAATCCGGATAATACCATTCTTCGGGTGCTTTTTCAAAAACCGAAACGAACTTGTCTTTGTGATTATACAGCGCCGGTCCTACGTGTTCTCTGTCATAAGGCAGATTTGTGTTTCCTTCCGCTTTTAAAAGACTTTTTGCGTTGAAAATTTCAACACCGCTTCCATGGGGCAACCCTGTAAACGTAAAATAATCACAGTTCTTTTCAGAAAATACTTCAACGGTTTTAACGGCGGCTTCCACAAACAAAAACGGATTATCACCGGTAGCACGGAGCACAATGTCCGCACCGGTTTTCTCTATCAGCATGCAAAAACGTTTAAGAACATCATCTTCCGGACCAGCAAAACATTCAAAACCGCATTCCTGCGCTATCGGTTTCAGTTCCAATTCGGAAGAATAATCCGTTGCAAGGTAATACCCGTCCGCCGGAACTTGCTTCATAGCATTAAGTACATGATACAGGACGGGCTTTTCTTTTAGAGGCAAAAGAGCTTTTCGGTGCAGACGTGTAGATCCTAATCTGCTTTGAACAACAACTATCGTCATTTTTCTTCGCTGTCCCAGGATTCCATAAGGAGCTTTGCATCCGTCTTAAAACGGTATTTATTTTTTTCAACCCAACTGCCGGCATCCTTAAAATTATGAACAGCTTCCAATAATCCTTTTGGATATTTGTTTATAAACGAAAATACCTTTTTAAAAGGAACTTCCGCATGATCCATTTTATACTGAGGAACGAGATTCTTAAGGAAAAACCTCAGATAATATTCATCTGTAGTTATATCCTCACAGGGAGTTTCACTCTGATATGAAATTTTAAATAACGTAGCTACAGCTGTTTGTTCACCCCAGAGCCATGAACGGAAAAAGAAATCCAAATTCTGCCAGTAAGAAGTTTTTATTGTATAGTCAAAACCACCGAGCTGTATAAACTTTTCACGGTTGTAAATTCCTATATAGTCAAATGGATAAAGTGTCGGAATATCATCCTGATAACACATCGAAGACAAAACCTTAAACTTGTTCTGCTCATTCACCGGTATAAAGCCTACAGGAATAGACTGTCCGGAATGTGTTGTTAAGAGAGGAACAGTACAGAGCCTGTCATCTGCCAGGATTTTTTCTATCAATTTTGTTGGTATGGAAGGATACGAAAACATGGCATCGTTCCATATAACAAGTACATACTTTGTATCAAGCTCTTCCATTCCCATATTGATCATATCGCCGACAGTCACCTCTTCCAGAGGAATGAGGAATTTTACAGACGGATATGTTTTTGAAAGGGTTGCAAGTTCGTAGTTTTCGCCTGAAAGCTCTACCGACAGAATGGAACGGAATCTGTATTTTAAAAGCTGCTGTATAACCTGAGTACGATAGTGCCTTGCTCCACGATTCAATAGAATGACAGCAAATGGAAGACAGTCTTCCGGAGCGGCTGTAAGCTCATTTCCACCAAGAACAGTACGTTTGAATTGTTTTTCGTTAAAAATTGAAGGTATAGTATTCATCACAGTTTTCGCATATTCCTCTGTATACATTGTTTACATGTTCTGCAAACAGTGCTTCGTTCTTTTCCCATATTGATTCAAGCGGATCATCAAACGCATTTCCGATTATTCCGTCCAGAACCGCTTCACGACAGAAAGGCACTGAACCATCAATAAGAACAGACAAATCGCGCCTTAAATGCCAACACGGATTACGACAGACAGGCGTTAAATCTGCAACTTTTCTTTGCGGAAGTTTTCCGCAAAAATCATCATATTTTTGAATAATGACAGAGCCGGTTTTTTCTTTCCAAAACCTATAGAAGCTTTCAAGCTGAACCTCATTGTCCTGCAAGCGGACAAACTGCGGATAAACCGCACCTGGGAACAACGGTACAAGCGTTTCCAGAGCGGAAACAGCAACAGACAATTTTCCGCTGTGGAGCTTGCCGTACATAGCTTCATCAACCGCATCAAGAGAAACTATCCAGTTTACGGGCTTCTGTCCGTTTGTTCTTTTTTTGCAGGAAGCGGCAAGTTCCGCAATGCGGTTTACAAGCGGCTGTGAAAGATTCTGTCCGGTCGTTTCAATAAGAACAGACAAGCCTTCATAATCAAGAACTGTTTTTACCAAGTCCGCAAAATCAGGATGATTTTCTGCTTCACCCCAAAGGCTCAAGCATATTACAGCGTCTTCCGAAAAATCGCTGATTTTTTTGACAAGCTGTTTAAATTTTCCGGTATCCATATATTCGCGACTTTCGTAAACACACTTACCTGTCTTTTTTTTGTATTCCTGAGGATAAGGGCAATATGAGCAGCAGCCGGCGCAGCTTGAAACAACCTGTATGGAATAATAAGCCGGGAAAGTACGCAAAATATCACTCTGCTTTGCGACAAAGGAACAAATATCCTTTGTTTTGGTCGCCGTCATAAATTTAGAAATTCTTTCGCATTGCAGGGTATTCCGCTTTGTGTCACAATAAAGAGCGAGCCGCAGGTAACGCAAATCCACCGGTGAAATAAGAGTTTCTATCTCATATGCATTTATATCAGTCTTGAGAACCGAAAACAGCGTATCCCGCTGAACTGTTTCTTCGTTATCCTTTGCCAGTTCACACATCATTTTAAGAGTACCGGGATAAATCACCTCAGGTACCATTCCTTCAGGATATCCGTCTGCAAAACTGTATTCGGCATGATATTCAACATGGTTGTTCAGCAGCTTTTCTGTAATGTCTGAATCATAAAAAGGAGCATCCGCAAAAGCATAAACAACTGCATCATAACCCTTTGAAACTTCTGCAAGTGTTTGCAATAAAATGGAAGTTGTCCAAATTTGTTTATTTATGTGCTTGAATGACAGCTTTTCAACTGGTAAAATATATTTGCTGATTTGTTCCGGGGTTGAATCCGAAGTCAAAAGAACAATACTGTCTGTATTTGGTACTGTGCAAGCCCATTTCAAAACCGCCTCACATGCAGACTGACCGTTGAACAATGGACTTACAGCATAGTTTTTTGTATTTCCTGCGAACAGGATAACGATATTTTTCATATTCTTTTATATCGGCAATATACAACAAGGGTTGAATAGTGAGTGATTTTTTTCCAGACAATAATGTTTTTTCCGTTTCTCAAATAACAGAACTGATAAAAACCGTCATAGAAAACAATTTCTCATCAGTAACAATCGAAGGCGAAATCTCAAATTTCAGACCGTCCAGTACCGGACACTGGTATTTTACTCTTAAAGATTCAAATGCTGCAATTTCCGCAGTAATGTTCAAGGGAAAGTCCAGAAGCCTGAATTTTATTCCCAAAGACGGAATGAGTGTAAAAGCTGCAGGCTCACTTTCAGTATACCCGCAGCGAGGAACATACCAGATTATCATTGACAGAATGGAACTTGCTGGAACAGGCGACATTCTCAAACTGCTTGAAGAACGCAAACAAAAACTTGCAGCAGAAGGTCTTTTTGACGAATCAAAAAAGAAAAAGCTTCCGTTTTTTCCTCTCACGGTCGGTGTTGTTACGAGTCCTACCGGTGCAGCACTACAGGATATTCTGAACATCACGGGCAGAAGAAACAACTCTGTTTCCGTAATAATTCTACCATGTTCGGTACAGGGCGCTGAAGCCGCCGAAAGCATCTGCCAACAGATAGAAACTGCAAACCGCTACAAGCTCGCGGATGTGCTTATTGTAGGCAGAGGCGGAGGCTCACTTGAAGACCTGCTTCCCTTTTCGGAAGAAAATGTTGTACGCGCCGTTGCCGCTTCGGAAATTCCGATTGTAAGTGCTGTAGGACACGAAATAGACTTTTCACTGAGCGACTTTGCCGCGGATGTGCGCGCACCCACGCCGTCAGCTGCCGCGGAATTGGTTACACCACTTAAAACCGATATTGAATCTGCCATTCAACAAAACAAACAAACACTCATTACCGAAATGCAGTCAAAACTTGAGCGCTACAAACTTCTTGTCAAATCTTTTTCGCCAGAATCTATGGAACTGCGATTCAGGTCAATACAGCTTCCACTATTACAAAGGTTTGACAGCGCAAAGGAAGACTTACTAAAAACAATGCAGGAAAAGATAACCCAACAAAGAAACAAGTTGGTACTCGCAGTACAAAAGCTTGAACAACTTAATCCACAGGCTGTTTTACAGCGCGGTTATTCACTTGTAAGACTTAAACAAACCGGCACAATCCTAAAATCAGCAACAGACGTCAAACCAGGCGACATAATAGAAGTTATTCCCGCACAGGGAAAACTTGAAGCTCAAATTACGGATATAAAACCGAATACGGAGAAGTAATATGAAGAACTTTGAAGAAAAACTAGAAAAACTGGAAGAACTTAGTACAAAAATAAAGAATCCTGAACTACCGCTTGAAGAAGCTTTAAAAGTTTTTGAAGACGGTATTCAGCTGGCAAAAGGTATGGAAAAGGAATTGGATAAAATAGAAGGAAAAATTCAAATTCTTATGAACCAGCCCAAACTGCCTGAAGATAAATGCGAACTTGATCTTTTTTCTTCCGTTGAATAAGGAATCATTATAATGAACGAATTCCGTCCCGTAAGAACACTGCCTGCCGAAACAGCCCGAAAAATCGCCGCCGGTGAAGTAATTGACCGTCCTGCAGCGATTATCCGGGAACTTATTGATAACGCCATAGACGCAAATCCCTCAAACATTCAGGTTGAAATAGAAGAAGGCGGAATAGGGAAAATACGTGTTACTGATGACGGATACGGAATGACGGAAGAAGACCTCAAAAACTGCGCGTACCCGCATGCAACAAGCAAAATAATAACTGAAACAGACCTTTCAAATTTATCAACTTTAGGCTTTCGAGGTGAAGCACTTGCTTCAATAGCGGCTGTAAGCCATCTTGAAATAACCAGCATAAGAGAAGGTTCTGTCGGTCACAAACTCCAAGCCTTTGCAACCACAACACACAAAGTTACGCCATGCCATTGGGCAAAGGGAACCTGCGTACAGTCATCCTCTCTTTTTGAAAACTTTCCTGCGCGCAGAGTTTTTCTAAAAAAACCGGCGGCGGAAGCCAAAATGTGCAGGCAAACTTTTATAGAAAAGGCTCTTCCATGGACAAACATCGGCTTTAAATACAGTACGGACGGCAAACAAAAGCTCAATCTTCCGGCAGGGCAGCCGCTCGCTGAACGTTTTGTACAGGCTCTGGAAATACAGGAAGATGTGAGTTATTTTCACGAAATTAGTTTTGGTGATTACAAAAGTGAAGGTTTCAGCGGTAAAACCGTCATAGGAGATTGTGCCGTCCGCCGCAGTGACAAAAAACTGATTTATGTATTCGTAAACGGCAGACGCATTTGGGAGTATTCGCTGATACAGGCTGTGGAATACGGTTCACAGGGATATTTCCCGAACGGAACATTTCCGGTGGCAGCTGTTTTTTTACAGATAAATCCAGCATTTGTAGATTTTAATATTCACCCTGCCAAGCGCGAAGTACGTTTTAAGGACATTTCACCGATTCACCATGCTATAAGCAGTTCAATACGGGATTTTTACCGCGAAAACACCGTATCACAGCTTGTTTCGGGAATTGAACCGGAATCAGTGTTTAATTCACAACAACCTGATTTGGACAATCTTTCAATTTCTACTTTTCAGGCACATTCTGCATCCTCATACCAATACAAACCCAAAACTTACCAACAGACTGCAAGAGATTTTCAATCATCTTATTCCGGTGGATACAAACACTCTGTGCCTGATACTTCGCTACAAATATCACAAAACTACGATAAACATGACTATTCTGACCTTCAGAGACAAAACAATCAGATTGATGCACGATATATAGGGACGGTTCTCGGCGTTTTTCTCGTTGCCGAAAAAGACCAGACCCTGTATCTCATAGACCAGCACGCGGCACATGAGCGTATCTTGTATAACCGTTTTATGGAGAACCTCGGCAACAAACAGCCGCTGCTTTTTCCGTATGTAATTGAAACCGAAAGCGAGCAGGACGATGACTATCTGCAAACATTGCTGCCGGAACTTGAAAAAGCCGGTTTTAAAATGAAAAACCGCGGTTCAGGCTCATGGGAAGTTTCCTCTGTTCCCGTAAAATGGACAGGCACGGAAGAAGATCTGGCGGAAGCACTGCTTAAAGAACATATCAAACCTAAAGAACTTACATCCAAACTAGCGGCAACAGCCGCCTGCAAAGCAGCCGTAAAAGACGGAACAATTCTTGACACTCAGACAGCAGCCGACCTTGCAGCACAGGCTCTTGCCCTGCCCGATCCGCATTGTCCGCACGGCAGACCTATTTATGCTGTTTTTACAAAAGAAACACTTTTTCAGCTTGTACGCCGCACAGAATAGGCGGTTATAATTCCCGGTCGGTTTTAAAACCTTTTCGTATCATCTTCCATGCTGCAAAATCAAGAACAATAACAAGAATAAAAAAGACAAACTGATAACCGGTCATAGCAACCTGTTCCGAAAGCAAAAAGTCGTAAGTTCCGTGGATAATTACAGGAATAACCAAGGCCTGAGTTTTTGCGGAAGTACTGTAGTTATGCAGAAAGCCGCTTTTTGCGCGTGCCAGAAAGAACCCCATAAAAACGCCGAATGTGGTGTGCGCAGGAATTGCAAAAATTGCTCTCTGTAAAGCAATTTCTCTTCCAAAGGAGGCAATATAAAAAACGTTTTCCAAGGCGGCAAAGCCCAGTGAAGCTGTAACCGCATACACAATCCCGTCGTAACGGTAGTTAAAGTTACTGTTGTTCCATACAAAAAGCTTAAAAACGAGCCACTTTGAAAGTTCTTCCACAAGAGCTATAGCAAAAACGTTTCTGCAGAAAACGTTAAAAAGACTTGCACTCTCCTCTTCCGCAAAAAAGACAGACTGTAAAAAAGGTTCAATAAAGGCACACGGAAGAGCGAACACAGCCCCCATTACAAATACAAAAAGCAAAAAACCGGCAGGTTCTCTTTCAGCCCTGTCATTTATGTAAACATAAAAAAGAATGAGCGCAACCGGAAGCAGTGCCGGTATCAGTATAAGATACAATATGGAAGACATACACCAATTGTAAGTTACAAACCAATTTAATTCAATGCCCGAGCTAGCCGCAAAGGCTCCCACTTGACACAACCTTGCTTTCTGTACATCATAAGGCAAATGGAAAATATGACGTTATCCCGCACATATCTTGAATCATTAACAACAGCAGATTTAATTTCACTGGCAGACGACTACGGAATTGATATTCCGGAAGGACTAAGCCGCAGATTCATAATAGGTGAACTGCTGGAAGTAATCGACGAACCGCCGAAAGCTTCCGGTCAGGGAGACATGAACATAAACAATTCCATTCAAATTACAACAACCTTACCCAAAACTTATAATGAGACACAAATTTCGGCAATATTGCGCAATCCTGCATGGATATTTGTATATTGGGATATAAACGATGCTGATATGCGCGCATTGCAACATCCAAAGCAGTTTTCAACTTTTATTCTCAGAGTACTCTATTTTGCGGAACCCGAAGACGAAAAACCGGCTGAAGTATACGAAATCCCTGTGCAGAACAACGACAGAGAACGCTATATTTTTTTGTCGCAGTCTTTTAAAATAGTGAGAGTAGATTTAATAATCGAGTTCAAGAACAAAGAGCCGCTTGTGCTCGCTCATTCTCAAAAAATTGTAATTCCAAAAAGCGAAATTCAAATTTCATCCCCGGTATTAAACGATACAATAGCACCGATACTGGAGATTTCCGGTCTGCCGGAATTGTACAGGGCTCAGTACACAAATCACCGACAATCATTTTCATAACCGGAGAGAGCAATGAATCGAAAGTCTTTAGTATTTGTCATAACAGCACACCAGGAATATATCTGTCAAAAAGAAAGTGATTATCTGCCGCAAAACGAAATTCTTTTTTCCGCAATATCCGAAACATACCTGCCTTTGCTCAACATGTTCTCAAATCTAGAGGCTGACGGAATAAACTTTAAAGTTGCAATGTGTCTTACGCCTTCTTTATGCGCACAGCTTTCGGATCCTGTAATTCAAAAGCAGTACCTGGAATGGCTGGATAAAAGCATCGCTCTCGGAGAAGCGGAAGTTGCCTCATACAAGGACGGTGACCCGAGAAAAGAACTTGCAAAGGCACAGCTTCAGACAAACAAGACAAACAGGCTCAACTTTGCTGAAACATACCAGCAGGATTTACTCTCAAAGTTTTCATATTATTCGCAGAAAGGCAATATAGAGTTACTTGCGACAACCGCTACAAACTGCTATCTGCCGATTTTTGCCGATCTGCAGCAGGCTGTACAGGCTCAGGTAGAAGTCGGACTTATGTCACACCGCTATTATTTTAATTCTGCACCGGAAGGCTTTTGGCTTCCATACATGGCGTATACACCCGGGCTTGAATCAATAATCAGATCCTACGGTTACTTTTATTCGATACTTGATTCGAGAGGTATCCTTTTTTCAGATCCCATTCCTCAAAACGGAATATTCTCACCTGTGAGATGTTTTAATTCACTGGTTTTGTTCGCAAATGACTGCGGAGCTTCTTCCAAATTTGACGATGATTTTCTAAAGATTCCCCACAAACTTGTTTATCGCAATCAAAACCGGGATATCGGTTATGAGGCAGAGACCGAAAGAATCAGTAACTTTCTAAACAAGGATAATGTGCGTATTCCAACCGGCTACAAATATTGGAAGCTTGATTCCGATGAATTTTATGATGAACAGGCTGCAAACGTACAGGCAAAAAAAGATGCCGAAGACTTTTTAAAAGAAAAAATCCGTAAAATGAATACCGCATCAGAACAGGTAAATGGCGAAAACATATGTTCAGTATGTTGTTTTGATGCATCATTTTTTGGTCAGGAATGGCACGAGGGCATAGTTTGGCTTGAAAACGTCCTCAGACTCGCTTCCGAAACAGAAGAAATAGAAATGACTCAGTGCTGTGAACTTCTCGAAAACAAATTTACTTTCCAAAAAGTCAGTCCGTTCTTTTCATCATCTTCAGATTCAGGCTATGCAGAAGACATGATAGACCATACGAACGACTGGATGATAAGTTATGTCCGAAAAGCAGCCGAACGCATGATTGATCTTACAAACCGGTTTCCGTCCGATTCAGGGCTAAAAGAACGATCACTCAACCTCGCAGCAAAAGAAGTTCTTCTTGCACAGTCCGGAGACTGGGCCGAAATGGTCAGAAAACAAATCTTTAAGGACTATGCAGCAGAATGCTTTAAGGAAAATGTTGCCGCATTCTCAACCGTATATGATTCACTCGGTTCAAATTCAATAAGTACCGAATGGCTTACTACCATGGAGCGGAAGCATACTATTTTCCCCTGGATTAATTACAGAGTTTTCAGCGAAAAACACTAAAAAAATTTAAAACTTCTATTGACAAAAACACAATCAGATAGTAAAGTCATTATATAATGTTTCTATTATTGGAAACAACAATTTTATAAAGAGGTTATACTATGTCAGACAAAACCCAAATACCGTACAAAATTTATCTTGCTGAAGAGGAGATGCCTGCCGCATGGTATAACGTCCGTGCAGACATGAAAAAAAAGCCGGCTCCGCTTTTGAACCCGGGAACATTAAAGCCGTGTACAGCGGAAGAACTTGAACACGTTTTCTGCAAGGAACTCGTTGCTCAGGAACTTAACGACAAAGATCCGTACATTGAAATTCCTGAAGAAATCCGCAACTTTTACAAAATGTACCGCCCTTCACCGCTCGTCCGCGCTTATTGTCTGGAAAAACAGCTCGATACACCGGCACACATTTATTATAAATTTGAAGGCAACAACACATCAGGAAGCCACAAGCTCAACTCAGCAATCGCTCAGGCATATTACGCAAAAAAACAGGGCTTAAAAGGTATCACAACCGAAACAGGCGCAGGTCAGTGGGGAACAGCTCTTTCCATGGCATGTTCTTACTTTGGTCTTGACTGTATCGTTTATATGGTAAAATGTTCATACGAGCAAAAACCTTTCCGTCGTGAAGTAATCCGCACATACGGAGCAAAGGCAATCCCTTCACCTTCAATGGAAACAAACATCGGCCGCAAAATGAACGAGGAGTTCCCAGGAACAACAGGTTCTCTCGGATGCGCAATTTCAGAAGCGGTTGAACACGCTACAACACACGAAGGTTACCGCTATGTTCTGGGTTCAGTTCTTAATCAGGTTCTCCTGCATCAGAGTGTTATCGGGCTTGAAACACAGACAGCCCTTAAAAAATACGGCATAAAGGCCGACATGATTATTGGCTGTGCAGGCGGTGGAAGCAACCTCGGAGGTCTCATCAGTCCTTTTGTAGGCGAAATGCTCCGCAACGAAGCCAAATATCAGATTATCGCGGTAGAACCGGCAAGCTGCCCGAGTTTAACACGCGGTGTATACACATACGACTTCTGCGACACCGGTAAAGTTTGTCCTATTCAGAAAATGTACACGCTCGGAAGCAGCTTTATGCCGTCCCCGAACCACGCAGGCGGCTTGAGATACCACGGAATGAGCTGTATCGTAAGTGAACTGTACAATCAGGGTCTTATCCAGGCTCGCGCCGTTGAACAGACAGAAGTTTTCAAGGCGGCAGAACAGTTTGCACGCATCGAAGGTATTCTTCCCGCACCAGAAAGCAGCCACGCAATTAAAGTTGCGATTGACGAAGCTCTCAAGTGCAAGCAGACCGGCGAATCAAAGAACATCGTATTCGGTCTTACGGGTACAGGCTACTTTGACATGAAAGCTTATGAAGCTTTTAATGACGGCAAAATGAGTGACTACATCCCGACCGATGCGGACATAAAGAAGTCAACGGATGCAATCCCAAAGTTTAACGTAAACTTTTAATAGAGTTTAACAAACCAAAAGAGCCTGTCGTAAACGACAGGCTCTTTTTTTTCATTATAAATCACATATCTTTGTCAGACCAGGAACGGAAAGGTTTGTTCCGTGTCTGTTACTGCTTTTTTTTGCTTAAGAATTTGAAGAACCGTCGTAAAAGTCCTATTCTGCCGAAGCACAACCAGTAAAGGAACGCTACAAGAGCGAGAATCGGGATGCCGTAAATAATAACATAAAGAATGAACATTACAAAATCCGCCAAAAAGTTTACTGTGTCTGACCATAGCTCGCGCATCTTTGAGCCCATATCGGGGTAGATAAATCCCTGTTCGGTTGAGTTGTACGGCAGTACGGCTGTAAGGTGAACAGTCGCGTAGTCTATGCGGTCGGAGAGACGGCGGAATTGTCCTTCCATCACTTCAACGTCGCTCTGCACGTTGTTAAGCTCGGATTCTACCGCCAAAAGGTCTTTCATGTCCTTTGCATCGGACAAATACTTTTGCAATCTATCACGAAGAATTTTGCGTGTTTCAAGACGGGTAGAAACATCAAAGTATTGCTCGGTTACGTCTTCCGTGGAAATTGAACGGTTCTTTACCGAACCGAATGAAGAAACTTCGTCCATGGCAAACTGAAAATTCTGTGAAGGGATTTTTACCATTGTATAATAATTGCGGTCCGAAAAAGAACTTGAAGCAACATAACCGCCGTATTTGGCAGCCCAGTCACGTACACTCTTTTCGGTCTGATCAAGGTCGCTTACCTGAACGGTTACGTTTCCGGTATATACAAGTTTGCGGTTTATAGTGTCAGCATTCTGACCGTTTGCGGCACCATATTCAGCTTCTTCCACCACAGCTTCGTCAAAAGAGGCGGAATCGCTCATCATTTTCATATTTACTCTGGCAGGAGCTTCTGCTGATTTTTGCATTACCATTGCACCGCCCGAAGCGGCTTTTTTGGAACCGCATGAAACAAACATAAGGGCGGCAATCAGAACCGCAAATATTGTTATCTTTTTCATCAAATACCTCTCTGTGCAGGATATACGAATAAAAACAACTTTGCAGGGTATGGTTACGTTGTGCAGCCGGCAAAAAAAAAGCTTCCATAAATTCATTTTTTTATTTACAATAACATTATTATGAATAAAAAAATCCAGATGAAAAACCCCATTGCCGAACTAGACGGCGATGAAATGACACGTGTTCTGTGGGCAGTTATCAAAGAAAAACTTCTCCTTCCCTTTATAGACCTTAAAACCGAATATTATGACCTTGGTCTTAAATCACGTGATGACTCAAATGACGAAATAACATACAAATCCGCCGAAGCAATCAAACGGCTCGGCGTTGGCGTTAAATGCGCAACAATCACATCCAACGCTGCCAGAATGGAAGAATACAAACTAAAGCAGCTTACCCCCAGCCCCAACGGAATTATCCGCGCTGAGCTGGACGGAACGGTTTTCCGCAAGCCGATTAACGTTAAAAACGTAAAACCCGCTGTTACCTGCTGGAAAAAGCCCATCATCATGGGCCGCCATGCCTACGGTGATGTTTACAAAAACTGCGAAATGTACGTGCCGGGTCCGGGCAAAGCGGAACTTGTCTTTACCGATGAGAACGGCAACGAAACACGCAAAACCATAATGCAGATGAAAGGTCCCGGTGTTATTCAGGGAATACACAACCTGGACAAATCCATAGAAAGCTTTGCCCGCTGCTGCTTTCGCTATGCGCTTGACGAAAAGGTCAGCGTTTGGTTTGCAACAAAGGACACAATCTCCAAAACATACGACGGACGGTTCAAGGAACTGTTCCAAAAGATATTTGACACCGAGTTCAAGGCTGATTTTGAAAAAGCAGGCTTAACGTATTTTTACACGCTCATAGATGACGCGGTAGCCAGAATTATGAAAAGCGAAGGCGGAATTCTTTGGGCATGCAAGAACTACGACGGCGACGTTATGAGCGACATGGTTGCGTCCGCAAACGGAAGCCTTTCCATGATGACGAGCGTTCTTGTTTCGCCCGACGGCAAGTTTGAATACGAAGCCGCGCACGGAACGGTTCAGCGTCATTATTACCGCTATCTTAAGGGCGAAAAAACTTCTACCAATCCGGTTGCCCTCATCTTTGCATGGACCGGCGCGCTCGCAAAACGCGGCGAACTTGATGGAACGGCGGATCTTGTGGATTTTGCGCGCAAACTTGAAAAAGCAACGCTAGGTCTTATTGAGGACGGCATTATGACCGGTGACTTAAAGGCTCTTGCTAATCCTGCACCCAAAGAAATTCTCAACTCGTGGGATTTTATTGACCGTATCGCTGAAAAGCTGAATCAGGAACTGTAAATAAGCACAACACGCAGAAAGTAAAATGATTTGAAACATTCAAATCAAAAAATAAGGTGAAAATGATAAGAAAACGTGTTTTTGAAATTTTGGACAAAGGCAAAAGTGGAGATATTCTCAGTATACTATTCGACTCAGTAGTGCTGTTTTGCATAATATCCACTGTATGTTGCGTGTTTTTTGACACATTCACACTTCCAAGCGTTTACAAAAAAATCTTTGCAGTTTTGGAAACAGCAGCAAGCATTGTGTTTTCTATCGAATACATTTTGCGACTCTGGACTGCTCCGCATTTTTTCCCCGCACTTTCTGAAAAAAAAGCCAGAAGAAAATACGCGCTTTCATTCATTGGGATAATCGATTTAATCACTGTACTGCCGTTTTACATTTCACTTTTTTCAGCTCTGCCACCCGCAATTATCTCATCGATTTCGCTTTTGCGTGTGTTCCGCCTGTTCAAGCTGTCCAGATATTCAAGCGCACTTTATGTTTTGATTGATGTAATAAAAAGTCGGGCGCAGGAATTACGGCTTTCGGTTTTTGTAATATTCATTCTGATGATCATCTCATCAGTTTTTATGTATGCGGTGGAATCAAAAGCACAACCCGATGTTTTCAACAACGCATTTTCCAGCTTGTGGTGGGCGGTTGCAACATTCACAACGGTTGGCTACGGTGATATTTACCCTATAACAAGTGTGGGCAAAATTCTTGGTACTACGATTGCACTTTTAGGTATCGGACTTGTGGCAGTTCCCACAGGTATTATTTCTTCGGGATTTATGGAATTACAGCTCAAGAATGAGAGAGGATTAAGGAGATTGAAAAACATGAGCGGACATTTTTTGATTTGTGGTTGGAGATTAGATTTTGAAAAAATCCTCGATGCAGTTTTGAAGTCAAATTCCACACTAAAACCGGATAAAATTGTTTTGGTCAATGAAGCTCCACCAGAAAAAATCGAAGCATTACGTTCGCTGCCGAAATACAGGGGAATGCAGTATATTGCAGGCGATTTTTCCAACGTTGAAGTAATGCAAAAAGCATTGATAAAAGAAGCTGAACGCGCTTTGATTATCGCCGATTATTCAAAAAACTCTTCAAAATTGGAAATAGATTCCCGCACTGTTCTTTCAGTTATGACGATGAAAAATTTGAACTCAAAGCTCTATGTGGTTGCAGAATTAACAGATTCCAAGTTCGAAAACAATTTGCAGATTTCTCATTGTGACGAAATAATCCTCACAAACGATTATGAATGTTCTCTTTTGGCAACGGCCTCCTGTGGTCTTGGATATTCAAATGTAATAAAAGCGCTGATTTCTTCAGCAGACGGCTCCGGTATAAGTATTGAGGATATTCCGCAGGATTTTATCGGAAAAACTTACGGCGAATTCAAAGAGCAGGGCGGTGTTCTCATCGGGCTTTTGTTGAATACAGGAAACTTTTATCAGCGCAGAAAAGACGCAGTTCGTGAGGCACAGAAAAACCCCGATGTAAAAACAATCGTCAGCAACTTGCAGAAAGTCAAAACCCTAAAAAGCAACGATCCGCTTCTTTTGCCAAACGATGATTTTATAATTCAACCAAATACAAAAGCAATTTTTGTACGTGGGATAAAGGGAGAAAACGATGTCTGACGAAAAAAACAGCTTTGAAAATGTTTTAAACCGGCTAGTAAAATTGGAAATGTTCAAATCGTTTTCGGCGGAAAATGAGCGGGACAGAAATATTCTAAAATCGCTTTATGATTGTTGCACAGTAAAAAAATTCAAAAAGGGCGAGCTGATTATTCGTGAGGGTGATTTTGGCGATGAGCTTTATATTTTGTTATCAGGTTCAGTTTTCATTCATCGAAAAACCCCGCACGGAGATGATATTGCAATTGTTACACTGAATGATTCGATGAATGTATTTTTTGGCGAGGCTGCTCTGATTGGAAAAGATTCCCGTTCAGCTTCAATTACGGCAACCACGGACTGTAGAACACTTGTGATAAATGGCAAGGATTTTGAAGAATTGAGCGAAAAAGAGCCGCTTTTGGGTTATCGCGTGTTTAAGTGTATTGCATCAAGAATGCAAAAATCCATCGCAAAAGCAAACAGCGACATTGCTACGCTTTACGAAGCTCTTTTCCTGGAAATCGAAGGCGAACAATAAAAGTTGAAAAGATTAGCACACGACTGAATACTACAGTGCTTTAATCAGATGATACTTTTTATTCCCTGCGGGAATATCATTCAGCTCACCTATAACTTTGTAGCCGTGCTTCTTGTAGAACTCAGGAGCCTGCCAGGACATTGTATCTACATGAACAGAATGACAATTTCGCTTTTTGGCTTCTGATTCTGCAGCTTCAAGCAATTTTGAACCAAGTCCCTGTTTTCGGTATTTTTCATCAACCCAAAGAATGTCTATGTGCATCCAGCCCCAGTATGTTCCACCGAGGATTCCGGCTATGACATTTTTGTTTTCATCATATTCTACAATGTTCAAAAGAACATGATTATCTGGTCCAACCTTTTCATCATTAAACTTTCGCAATGCATCATTTACAAAATTGATTTCTTTTTCACTTGGGTTAAAATTCATCTTAATTTGTATTTTATCACACCTCTACAAACAAAAACAGGGGCTGGCATACAGCCAGTCCCTGAAAAAATTATGCAATGGAAACAGTTTTACTATAAACACCTGTTCTCACAGTTTTGTTTATGCGTGTACCTGAACCGTATGCAGTCTTGATAATCACGCGGTATTTACCGGCCGTGATACTTGCTGGCAAATTGAAAAGTATCGTTGTATTTGTATTATCAATGATATTTTCCATTCCAAGAGGAGTCCATGTAGAAGAGTCCATATTATATGTACCATCTTCTGTGCAGGACGCAAAATACAAACCAGTTTCAGCTTCATCGCCGGCAATCTTCAAGCGTTTACCAGTAATACGGGCTGAATACCCAATTGAAAGTTCTGTACCACTCTTTTTTGTGTGGATATTAAAGAGACTTGCAATAATCGGTTCTGTTGTTGTTGAAATATCAGCACCAGCAGTTACATCTTTTACAGATTCCAGAGCAATGTCGCTCGGAGTAAAAGAAAGAGTCATTTTAGGGACATCTTCAATACCAGGAGTCTCTGAATCAATGCTGCCATCGGGCTTGATGTAAAGAACGCCCATTTCAAGAAGATCTACAGCTTTACCATCTTTAAGAAGACTAAGAATGGCATTTCTGAAAAGACCTGCTGCATAAAGCAATGTTTCTCTATCCATGACTTTGTTGTGTTCAAGGATTGTTGAAACAATGTTTCCGATAAAAGCCGTGTTTCTTTTTACCTTAGCATAAGAAACCGTCTTGTCCGAAACAGTGAGTGTATGCATGGTAACATTCACTGTATCTGATAACTTATTAGATTTATCATCCATAATAGTATCACCTATAAATAAAGATTCTTAACAGGGTATAAAACCCCGTTTTTTAGATATTGACCCCGGCGGTCATGCGTGATACTATAAAGGTCAACGAGTTTATAAGTGCTCACGCATTTATACAGGCTGTAGGTTTATTGGAGTAAACTTACAGCTTTTTTTGTCTTTCCGCACCGGCTAAAGCAGAAAGACATTTATAGCTTGGTTTCATGCGTTATTTACCTCCATATTAAGATTATTATTTTGCATTGCAAAACTGTATGACCAATCAGAGAACGCCTCCATTTCCATTTCGGTTTCGGTATATGGTATGTCTCGGGAACGGCAATATACAACTTCTGCAGATCTTCTGCTTACACCACACTGTGTTTCGATTTCATCAATATCAAGACTTTTTACATATTCTTTGCTACATAAAAATGCACCAGAAAACGTATCAGCCTGCCATTCAGGATCCATTGACTTTAGAGTTGCATCACTTTTATACACAATGCTTGCAAGTGCCATTTTATAAGGAAATCCAAAGAGCTTGAAAAGAATGTAGTGAGCTATTTCATGCATTATTGTAAATCTCGCTCTTCCATCACCTTTAACGGCTTTGTCATATACATCGGAACGAACGAAAATCACGTTTTTCTGAGTGTCGTAATACGCTTCTTCTCCCATATGCCACTCATCAGGAATTACAAATGCTACATCGTCATTAAAAAGGGAGTGCAAGTGAAACTCCAAAATAGAAAGCACATCAATATAGAGAACATCTTCTGCAATTTTGAGATATTTCCGAACTAGCATTGCGGCATTTTCAATAAACTTACGTGTTTTTGGGTTTACAACATTCAGATTGTAATTTTCATCGAAAGTCATATAAGCTCCTGTTAGTTGTTGTTGTATATTTTTTCACACAGCTCTCTTAGTTCCTTTACAGAATAATTCTTTATGACTCGCGCAAACATAACTGTAGCATCAATAGCTTCCGGGCTCGCTCCTGTTAAATCGATTGTAAGAGCCTTGTTTGTTTCAGCTTCTGCCTTCAGAAGAGTCGTTTTCATTTCTTCACCAAAACCGTATTTTTGGCAAAGTTTTTCCGTCAAATCTACAGGAATACTTCTTATTCCTGTTTCAATCGACGAAAGATAAGCTGGTGAAAGCTTCAAATCTTCTGCCATTTTAGCAAGCAAGATTTGATTATCAATCCGATAATGCCTTAAAATCTTTCCATACTCCGTTAAAGCATTCATACCTTTTCTCCTGTCTCAAAAAACTTGTTCATACAATACCATTTTTATTTATGACTGTCAAGTAGTTTTCACAAAAAGTGATACATGTTTTTCGGAGACACTCTGTCTCCATGTAAAGGAGATACCTTGTAACACTATGAGGAGATAGTTTGTAACAGCGTATAGATGAGCCACTCTCCCAACAAAGTATTATTTTATCGCATTTCTTCAAATTCGCTTACAGTTATAACTGTATCAAAGCCACCGACATATTTGTCTACTTCTGCGTGTTTGTCAATTCCTGTATAACTTAAACTTGAATCTTCATAGCTACGGAATTTGAAAATTGCATCATTCATAACAGAGCCGTTAAATACATTGAGGCTTACTAAAAGTTCAAAGTCTTTAAGGCTTAACCCAGTTACTTTCTTAAAAAGTCCTGGTTCAAGTTGAGTTATCACATCGCGTAAACAATGCTCCCGGTAATCTGTAAGATACATAAACACAGGTATTCGAGTTGCAAATTTGATAAGCTTTTCCTGAATTTGCTTTCGCTTACTCTTATATTCTTTTTCTTCTTCGGAAAGTACGCGCTTTTCTTCCTGCGTAAGCTTCTCTATGAAGTAGTAGTAGAAGATGTGCGAATAATAGTAAATAAAGCTGTGGATAAGATAAAATCTTAAGCTGTCAGTTTGGTTGGTTATATATCCTTCATCAACAATTCAATAATTTGTTCTTGTCTCTTTTTCAAATTATCCAATTTCCATTCCTTGTTTTCCTGAAAAACTTTCAACATACTTGGAAATGTACTTATGTTTTTTTCAAAATACTTCTTGCATTTTTCAGTATAATCCAATCGTCCCTGTGAAGAATTTTTTCTTCTTGAAATTAAGGCAAGATTTCCAATTTTATCGGTCCATTCGTCGCGCTCTTCATCTGAAAAATCTTTTTTCCATTGGCTAGAATCATCAGGATTTTGAGGAAGAATATGTTCTATGGAAATTATAGATGATGAAACAGATTGTTTATCTATATCTGTCATAAGTAAATCAATTTTTAAAAGCAAATAACGAGCATATTTTCGACCATAAATATTTTCTGAAATAATGTTATGGAAATCATTTTTGTTTATGGCAAAAACATCAGATTTCAAAATCGCTTCCGTATCATCTGTTTTTTCAATACAAAGCAAAATTTTATTCATATTATCTATACGCATTGAAGGAACAAGTCCTATAATCCAATCACATGATAATTTACTATCTACTTTTCTCAAAAAATTTAAGAAATTGGTATATTTAAATTTTTTGAAATACATAAGTACAGGAGCTTTCCAATAATCTGTTTCAAAACCATTCGACATGAATGAAAGATAATTAGAAATCTCATAAGAATTCGTTTCCAAAAAATGATTATTATCAAATAAGTTTTGATAAACAGTAAAATATTCCTTTAAGAAATTAAAAGTATCATCACCTCTTTTAAGCAAAGCTTTGCAAGATTCCCATTGTTTTAAATTTCTATTCCATCGCTTTTCAGAATATACGTTGTCATCAAATTCTTTTATGAGAGAACACTCTGCTTTTCGTTTTACAAGTATTGTTCGTATTTGAGAAAGGAAGTTATCGAATCCATCACCAAAATAAGACTCCATTTCTTCCCACTCAGAGGCATATTCTTTTTGCTTTGATTCTGCAGTAACAGCTTTTAAATTATCAGCCTTCAAAATATCGCTATTTGTAAGTTTTAAACCTGTATTGTTCATTACGGTAAAAAGCTGAAAAGCATCTTGTAAGTTTTCGGTAGCAATATATACAATCAGAACATTATTTAATAAATACTGTAAGAAGCTGCCAATTATCGAAAAGTTTTCTTTTAAAAATTTTCTTACGATTAAAACGGTATTGGACATATGCTTAATTGAAGTATTTATATTTCGATCTTTAGATTTGACAACAAATATGTCTTCTTTTGAAGTACAACCTGTTGTTTTTATGTTCACATCAACAAAATCTTTAACTTCCTTACGGATATCAAAGACAATACGCAAACGCTCTGGTATATTTTTATATTTATTAGGTTTTTGATAAATTATTTCCTCACAAGTTGTTTTTATAGTATCAAAATCTACTAAATCAAATTTCTCTTTATTTTCAATTACAAAATCTCTTATTGCAGCAATAATCAAAAAGATTGTTGTAATTCTTTGTTGTCCGTCAAGAAGTTCAAATTCAGTATATGGAACACCATTATCTTCTTTGTTCCTTTTTATATAGACAATCGAACCAAGAAAGTATTGCTCTTCGTTCTTCTCAGACGCATTCTTCACGCAATCTAACAGTTCTTCAACTTGTTCTGTTTCCCAAACATATGGTCGTTGATAATTTGGAATACTATACCAACCACTTAAAATATCTTTAATAAGCGCTTTATCACAATCAATTTTGGTGTTCATAAAATCCTCATAAATATCGTTTAATAATATTTTATCGCATAACTTGTTATTTTCAAAACAAAAAAAAGAATTTATTTATCCAGCCACTCCAGCTTAGGTACCCGCCTCGGTTCGTCTATCAGAGCCCTATTCAGTACCCAGGTAGTTTCCAACGGGTCACCCATAGTCCAGTACTGTCTACCGTCAATACAAAACACGATATACACAGTTTTTAGCATTTTACAACGCTCGCCATATTTACGAATGAACAGTACCCACTTTTCAAATTCATCTCGCTGCTCTTTGCATTCCGCGCAAGTCTCGTCCTCGCCTTTGCATTTCCCGTCCTCTTTCATTTTCCAGCATGGGAAGTTTAAGACGTATTGATGTGGCGAGAAGTTTTCAAAAGTTTTAGCTGTCTGCCATTTCAATTTTGCTATATATGAACGAAACTCATTAAGCTCTTCTAATGAAGGCTGCAGAAAATCTGATGGTAAATTTCCTACTGGAACAATGAAGTCTGTTGTTCCTGATTCGATTTGTTTTGTTACATCTGCCAGAGACATACCCTTTGTGTAATTGAATTTACCAGATTGAACATAAGACGCAACTTTGGCGCGGAATTGTTCATCGGCATAAGTGCGATTTATCAAATCGGTGTTTTCAAGCGGAAAGTCCATCGTCCAATATTTCATGTTTCCGATTACAAGAACACGATAATCGCGCTTGCCAAAGCGTTCCGTATAACCAGCTTCTTGAATCAAACGGGCAAAATCAATCATCTGCTGTTTTATTTCCGGCTGCCAAGACAAGCACGTATATTCATGCGGGTAGCTTGGATATGTTTTGGCATATTGCCAGCGGAGATAAGAAATAAATGATTCAGCGTGTTCCAATGTCATATATCAGCTCACTCAAGGTTCATTGCACAAGCGGCGGCATCATTGCTTACATAAAGACCTTTAGCAAAGTCCTTTATTCCCGCGTGATACTTTGCACGTATTATTCCTTCACCGCCACCTTCTTTTATAAACTCTTCCAACTGTTCGTCTGTCTTAATCCAAGTATTTCCTTGTTTAATGTATTCACAGACTATTTTGCGAAAATCTTCGTAATTTGTTACAAGTATGTTCCATTTGTCTTTTTTCCAAAGTTCAATTATATCTGGCATAAGTAACACCCCCCTTGCCGTTTAATCAAGATTCATCGCAGCAGCCACTGCTTCAAGCGCCGCTTTCCAATCGCCTTTGAACTCAATCACATTGCCGCCGGCAGCTGCAAAGGGGTCAAGAGATTTCACCCTGTCGTCGATAAGCCATGCATCTGGCGCGGCGTATTCGGCTTTGTCTTCCGGCTCGGTCACAAAAATCGCTTTCTCCAGCGGAAAATCGGTGTTGCGCTGAAGCCACTGCTTTTTCCCATCAATGCCTGAATCGAAGTCGATTGAGCTAAGAATGAAAAGCTCAAGTTCGCCGCGTTTTTCCATGTCATAAAGCTTTGCAAATGCCGCTTCTGCGCCGTTTATCCAGTTCATTTCCGTCCAGAACGAAGTGCCCATAGCTTTGACCTTTGCCCAGTCAACCTTGTTCACCTTATCTTTGCGCCAAAAACCGTGTGCTGAAACTTGCGCCACAAAATCAACAAGCGTTCCATCCATATCAACATAAAGTTTCATAGTCTAAGCCTCCGCAATAACATTCTACATAAACGATGATTGATTATAAACCAGGCGGTGTGCCAAATAATGACACTCTTGAATTTTTTTTACATTTTTTAGGTGCATATCAGAGAAACTATCAAAAAAGCCGACACAAAAAATCCATGTCTGTCATATTTTCTATAAATTTTTTCCTGAAAATTCCAAAAATTCTCGTCGAGAATTTTTTAAAAACTCGGCGTGTTTTTTTAAATTCTCGCCGAGATTTTTCTGAAAAAGCTTATTCAGCGTCATTTCCTAGCAAGCACGTCAACCATGTCAAAGATTACTTGCTTTTCTTCTGGGGAAAATTTGTTCATTTTTGTGATCATTGCTCTTATGTCTGGGGAAATGCTGTCTTTGGCTGATGTTTTACCTGTGACAAGCTGTTCAACGCTTACATTTAGCGCAGAAGCAATTTTTACAGCATTTTCTGCTGATGGCATTTTTGCAGCAGAAGATAAATATTGTTCGATTGTTCTTGGATTTATTCCTGATTTATATGCAAGTTCTTTTATTCTTATATCTTGAAAAACAAGCTCATTTTTTAGATTTTCACGAAATCCCATAAAATGAAAAATACATCTATTTGCGTAATAAGTGCTTTAAATTACTTCTAAAGAGGTTTACAATAAATTACAACACGTCTATAGACGTGTTGTTTTATAAAAATACTTCTTTGGTGTTAATTATGGCAAATACAAATCTTGGCAAAGCAAAATCTGCAAAGAATGATGAATTCTATACACAATATGCAGACATTCAGAATGAGATAAACGCATATATAGACTATAACCCTGATGTTTTTAAGGACAAGACAATTCTTTTGCCTTGCGATGACCCCGAATGGTCAAACTTTACGAAGTTTTTTGTAAACAATTTTGAACGCTATGGGCTTAAAAAGCTTATTTCTACGTCTTACGCTTATAACAGCAAGAAGGTCAGCTTTGATTATCAGCCAACTTTGTTTGAAACAATAGACGAGAGATTTGAGATTGAAACTTCAAAGGCAAAAGGCAAGATTTTTACGCTTACAAAAGACGAGAACAACGACGGCAAAATCGACGAAAAAGACTTGAAATGGGATTATCTTGAAGGCGACGGCGATTTTAGAAGCGATGAAATCAAGAAGCTCCGCGATGAGGCGGACATAATCATTACGAATCCGCCATTTTCCTTGTTCAGGGAATTTGTCACATGGATTTTTGACGCAAAGAAAAGCTTTGCGATTATTGGGAACAAAAATTCTATAACATACAAAGAGATATTCCCTCTAATAAAAGATAATAAAATGTGGGTTGGTAAAACGGCAATGTCTACAGATTTGCTTTTTTCTGTTCCTGATGAGAAAAGACTATTAGAAGCCAAGAATATAGGAAGTGGCTATAGAATTGTAGGTGATAAAATTTTTGCGCGTTCTCAATCAGTCTGGTTTACAAACCTTGAACACGGAAAGCGTCATCAGCCGTTAAAACTTATGACAGAATCTGACAATATAAAATTTTCAAAACATAAAGAAGTAAAAGGCTTAGGTTATCTGAAATATGATAATTACGATGCAATAGAAATTCCATTTACAGATTCAATTCCAAGTAATTATAAAGGAATGATGGGTGTTCCTATCAGTTTTTTGGATAAGTATTGTCCCGAGCAATTTGAGATATTAGGTCTTGATAGGTATGTTGAAGACAATCCGTGTTATGGCAAACGATTTACAATAAATAAAAAAGAGACTTACGCCAGAATCTTAATCCGTCACAAGGAGAACTAGCCATGAAAACCCAACTTAGAACAGACATTACAATCGAAAAGCTTTGCGAAGGCTTTGTTTACAACGAATTTGAAGAGAAGGGGCTTTTCGGTTTGAACGGCAAGCTTGTAATTCAGCCCGAATATCAGCGCAACTACATTTATAACGACGGCAAACGCGACGTGGCTGTTATAAACTCTCTGCTCAGCGGCTATCCAATCGGCTTAATCTATTTCAACAAGAACGGCGAAAAATACGAAGTGCTTGACGGTCAGCAACGCATTACTTCAATCGGGCGGTTTATCACAAACAAATTTGCGGTCAAAATTGACGACTACGAGCGCAACTTTGACAGCCTGGACAAAGACATTCAGCAGAAGCTTTTGCAGACAAATCTGACAATTTATATTTGCGAAGGCACAGAAAAAGAAATCAAGGACTGGTTTCAGACTATAAACATTGTGGGCGTTCCGCTTAACGAGCAGGAACTTTTGAATGCGGTTTATTCGGGGCAGTTCGTAAACCTTTGCCGCGAAGAATTTTCGAATTCACAGAATTCAAACATTCAGAAATGGGAATGTTATATTTCGGGCAACGTAAAGCGGCAGGATTTTTTGCACACGGCTTTGGAGTGGGTCTCGAAGGGCAATATCTCTGAATATATGGCGAAGCACCGCAACGATGACAACATCAACGAAATAAAGAAATATTTCGATTCGGTTATAGACTGGCTCAATTCCACTTTTAAGACTGTTGATTCTACGATGTGCGGCTTGGACTGGGGCAGAATTTACGAGCTTTATCACAAAAACAGCTATGACATAAACAAGCTTGACGCAAGAATCAAGGCTCTGCTTGAAGATTATTTTGTTACAGACAAAAAGGGCATTTATGAGTTTGTGCTTTCAGGCGAAACGATGGAAAAACGCAAATTCTTGAATATCCGAATTTTTGACAAGAACACTATAAAAAGCGTTTACGCCAAGCAGACAAACGAAGCCCAGAAAAAGGGCATTTCAAACTGCCCGATGTGCGTTACCGCCGAAGGCACAAACAAAAACCGCATCTACAAAGAAAACGAAATGGATGCCGACCACGCAACCGCTTGGAGCAAGGGCGGTGCAACAGACATTTCAAACTGCGTAATGCTCTGCAAAACCCACAACCGCTCAAAAGGCAACCGCTAGATTCTTACAGCTTGTCCGAAAGATTTTAATAAGCTATAAAGATTATCAGGACAGACTATCTTTTTATACGATTATAGCCTTATATCTTTAATCCCAACAGAACATTGCTCCGCCTTTTAATAAACCACCACATTTTTTGCAGCTCATTTTTGGAATTAATGGTTCTTTGTTTCTTTTATAATATTTTTCATATTTTTTCATTCGGATTTTACAAGTTGGGCATATTTCTTTTATGGTTTCTTTACTTGAGATGGCATCCTTTCCGGAATTATCATCAAGTTTGTCTTTGGTTATATCTAATGCTGTTTCAGTTTGTTTCCAGTAACCACATCTTTTACATACATAAACTACTTTATTAAAGCCAAGATAACCCCACCCCCAAAAGAGTTGATCTTCTTCATGACAATTAAGGCATGTCATTGTAATACCCATTCCCATAATTATACTCCTTATGCTTCTTCAAAAAGGCTAAATACCTTTTCGCATACTTTAAGCAGCTTTGCTAATTATAGCTTTGCTTCAAATGAACGGTTTGAATCCCAGTAGCTTACTTTAACTTTTGATTGATTCGCAGGAAGCAATTTTGTAACAACAGTATCATATTCAGAATCATTATCATAAGCGTTAAGAACACACACTTTGTTTTCAAGGATAGATTTCAGTAACTTCAAGAATTCTGCATAATCGCCTTCTATCATCTTGAAGTACTTATGCCACCCTGCAAAATAAAGTGTAAACTCATAATCTACAGAATCTTCAAAAGCGATACATATATTATCTTCTTCCGAATCGGAACAAGGGTTTTTAATTTCAATGGCAAATTCACTGTCATCAAAAAGCCAATCCCAACCATCTTCGTCTCCTGTATGCACAACCGGATTATAAGGAGCAAGCAAAGCAAGCAGTTCTGCTTTCTTTTCTTCTGAGTAAATCGGTAAAAATCTATTGTCATTTTTCAAGAAATCTGAAAAATTCGTTGATTCAAAACCGTATGTATTCTTCATAGCAAAATCGATTCTATCAATCAATTTTTCGTTGTCCTGTTCCGAAATTTTTTCACCGGAATGTCCACCATGCCACTTGATATTGGGAAATTTATTCTCAAAATACTTTGCATTAAAAGATCTTTTTTCGCTCAAATCACAGGCATAGAAAATCTGTATATCTGCATAATGAATCTTTGTGCCATCTTTCCGCCAACTATCGCTTTCGTATGCATTGGAAATAAATTTGCCAATCATTGTGATACCGTCATTATCAGTGCCAACCTGAAGAAGCACAAATGCATCGCCTGCATTAAGATTTTGCCACTCACGGACACTCCAATTGTAAAACACAGGTTCTCTTTTTATCTGTTCACAGATTTTTTTATGGTCTTCCATCTTATAAGATGAAACCGCCGGATTCCAACGCAAAATAAATGTGTTCATATTTTCCTCCATAAACAAAAACAATCAGATAATTCCGCCGTCAGGCGATGGTCTGCACAGGCGGCGGAAATGTCTACAACACTATTCGTTACACTTCTACCTTGACCACGATGTTGCCGGCGCTGACGCTTGCGAGCGATGATTTGTAGACAAGCTTTTTGGGTTTGGCTTCGCGCAGTACTTTGGCGGCAAGAGCACGAATGTGACCCGCTTTTTCAAGGCCCATGTTACCGTTGATTTTGGCTTCTATATCTTCTATGCAGACGAGGACCGCGTTTTTGTCGTGCGGGTTGTACGGTTCAGCCTGCACGGTGGTTCTAAGCGAAGCATAAAAGCTGTGCTTTGCGCGGCGGATTTTTTCGGCGTGACTGGTCAAATCGTCTAGGCTAAGGTTGTCGCAGAGCCGCGCAAGCACTTCCGGCGCAGAATTCCAGTTATAAAAGTTTGTGCCCACGAGCGGAAGCGTAAGCATGCAGCTGTTGCTCTTGAACCAGCGCATAAACGCCTGATCAAGATCTTCGCGCGACGGGTCAAAGTCAAGCTTTTCGCGTGCGGCGTTGAACACAAGCGGAATATCATCCGGGTTTATGTTCTGCATCCTGCCGAAGCAGAGCGAAAAGAGGATTTCAACGCTCAAGTCTTTCATGATGAACTGTGTGAGCTGCGGAAATTTTTCGAATGTCTTGCGGCGGCGCAGATACAGCTCGCCTGCAAGCAGCGAATCTTTTGAGTCAACGGCGGCAAGCAGCGCACCGGCGTGAACAAGATAGTCGTATGTTTCAAGGTCCGAAACATCAACGCCGTCTGCCACATAAATAAGCGGAATCATGTTCATGCCGTCTGAAATGTAAGTGTAAAAGCTCGGCGAAAAATAAGTACTTCCGGCAAAACACTGAAAACCTTCCAATTCGGAACTTGCAACAATACCTTCAATTTTGCCCGCATAGTCGAGCTGTCCTGTTTTGCTTTTGGTAAACTCAAACCAATTTGAACCACATTCAATCAAAACTTGTCTTGCCATAAAAAACTCCTTGAAAGCCCGCAATTTAATGATTTCCCGCCCTCGGCGAGCTTACTGGAGTAATTATAAAATAGGTAGTGTGTCAAATAATGTCACTGTAAAAAAGTTTTTAAAGAAAAAATGTAAAACCATCAAAAAATCATAAATCTATGATATAATATAATTGCGGAGGTATAAAAATGTACACGAAACAAACAGATTTAATGGAAATGATTGCTTCTCTAACAGAAGAATATCGCATTTCTGTTGTAAATTACGTCGAATATCTTGCGCATTTACAAAAGACAAAAGCAAAAACTACCCTGCATCAAATACAAGAAATGTTCATTGAAGATAAAGGTTGGGCTTCCGAAGACGAAATGCTTGCTGATATGGCAAATTTCCGTCGTGAAAGGCTTGCAAAATGCGAATATTAATAGACACAAATGTTCTGGTTTCGGCATTTGTTTTCGGTGGCAAAACAGGAAAACTTCTTGAACTTCTTTTTGATTCAAATCATGAACTCTTTATCTCTTCCTATGTTGATTCAGAATTCAAGGATAAATTACATCAAAAATGGGCAGATAAAGAAGAAGTAATCTATTCACTTTACCACACTCTTCCTTTTATCTTTTGCGACAGTACAGCTGAACGACAAGGAAAACTCCGCGATTCAAAGGATATCCAAGTTTTAAGTGATGCTATTTATCACAAAGCCGATATTATTCTTTCCGGTGATAAAGATTTTCTTGAAGCAGGGCTCGAAAAACCACAGGTCTTCTCACCTAGAATGCTGTACGATTATCTTACTTAAATGTTCATTCACAGCTACAGGTATTAAACAAATCTTTATCAAGGCGTTTAATACCTTAAAAATACCAGAAAACATTTTTTTTATTTACCCAAAGCGGTGCGCCAGTCGGGTTCTTTAAATCCCGGAATTACCGCGTTATCGCAAATAAGCAGCGGACGCTTTACTAACATTCCGTCGCTTGCAAGCAACTTAAACTGCTCATCTTCGCTCATCGACGGCAGCTTTTCAGAGAGTTTTTGCTCGCGATATAGAATGCCGCTCGTGTTGAAAAACTTTTTAAGCGGAAGCCCGTTTTTTTTATGCAGTTCACGCAAAACAGCCTCGTTTGGGTGATCAACCTTAATGTCGATTTTTTCATATTGAACACCGTTCGCATCAAGCCAGGCAAGCGCCTTTTTGCAGGTTGAACAACGGTCGTAACAGTAGATTTTTGTCATAAAGCACCTCTTGTCAAAATCTTATCATGAAATGGGATTAGTTCAAAAGCTTTTTGCCACTCTTTTTATTGATTACGCTAGAAATTATAGCTTTGCTTCAAATGAACGGTTTGAATCCCAGTAAGCCACTTTTATCTTGCTGATTTCTGAAAAATGAAAACATGGGAACTTTTTTTGTAGCACTTCATATTTTACAGCCAATTCATTTAAGATGCTCATCTTGTTAGAGGTCTTTGTGAACTGTTTTTCTGAAAATACCCATGCAACTTCTTCATAAGTCTTTTTAAAATGAAAAGTATCACTTCTTTTTTGTTGCATAACTATAAGAATACACGCTTTGTTTTCAAGAAGTTTTTTGAGCTTATCAAGACAAACGTTATAGTCATGTCCAATCAGTCTAAAATCTTGACCCCAACCTGCAAAAAAAATGGTAAAGCGATTAGGTTCAAACTCGATTCCTATATTTCCAAATTCATACTTTGACGACGGATTTTTTATCAAAAAATCAATCCCATCATAATCTTCAAAAAGATCAGGAATCTTACATGGCTGAATAATCGGCTTATACGAGGCAAACATCGTAAGAAGTTCGTTTTTCTTTTCTTCAAAAGTGAATGGTAAAAAACTCCTGTCATTTTTCAAGAAATCAGAAAAACTTGTTTCCTCAAATCCATGTAAAGCTTTCAACTCTGTGTCTATCTGTGCAATAAGCGCATCAGCAGTTTCTGAATCAAGCAAAATACCAGAATTGCTGCCATGCCAGTCTATATCAGAAAATTGTTTCTCAAGATTCTCTGCTGACAATAGCTTTTCTTCATCACGGTCAATGTTACAAAAAAGATGCTCATCTGCATAATAGGCTTTTATTCCATTTCCACACCGATTTTCTTCTTCGTATGCTTTAGAAATGAATTTTCCGATTGCAGCAATGCCGTCTTTTTTTGTTCCAACCTGACAAAGAATAAAAGCATCTCCAATTTCTAATTTTTCCCAATCATGAATGCTCCAATCAGAAAAATAATTTCCTGAATCTATATTTTTACAAATAGCTTTATGGTCTTCAGTCTTATAAGATGAAACCACCGGATTCCAACATAAAATAAATGTGTTCATTTTTTTCCTCCATAAAATTATGTATTTCAATTTTTATCTGTTTTTTTTTAACCAACAAGAAAATCAACTGGTTTTGAAATCTTCAAATCGCTGACAAAGCGCATTCTGAGAGAAAATTTCAACCAGTCAGAAACATTGATTCCGTATCGAGAGCAATCAAAAAGCTTAAATAAAGAAATTTTGGGTTTCTTTGGCGGAGGCAGAGTTTCGTTTTTCTTTTCAGATTCTAAATTCTCTATATTCCTTTTTGAATATCTAAATTTTTCTAAAACGTCCGGTGAAATAAAACTTGCAAAAGAAGATGTATAATCTTTATCAAGCGAATTTATCTTGAAATAATTCTTTGATATTTCGCTTTCGGTATATGAAGCTATATAAGACCATTCATTCCCGAGTTTTCCAATCTTGTACAACTTAAAAAGAATCCGTGCCGTATTAAATGCATCGAAAATTGCGGAGTGGCGTTGTCCATTGAATTTTAAATGACAATATTTTAGGGCAGTATCCAAAGAAATCGAGTATTCTGCCTTAAGAAGCCTTCCGAATATTGCCTGCAAATCAACAAAAGTTTTCAAGAAATTGCGGTACTCATCATGATTTTTTGCTTTTATATAGATTTCATCCCAAAGCTGACTGTAATCTGAAGTGCTCCAACAGAAAGTTGTGATGTCATCATTTCCTGCCCAGCAAACCAATTTGTAAAAAGCTGTGGTAAAACTATCTGCATGTTCAACAGTTTCTGGGTTGATTCCTGTCAACAAAGAAATAGTTTCGGAAATTTGACCATACTCAGGCTTTACAAAAGAAGAAAATTGGCTGATGCAATTTAGATTTTCATCAAGCATTACAGCCCCAATTTGAATTACTTCACTTCTCATTCCTTTTACACTTTTTCGTTGTTTTGAGGTCAATTCGCACATTTCTAAATCAAGGCAGATGTACCGTTTTTTTCTTTTAGCATTAATCAAGCTCTGTTCTTTCATAAAAACCTCCGCTTTTGGTTTATGCATTAATTATAAAACAGGTAGTGTGCCAAATAATGTCACTGTAATATTTTTTTTTTGATTTTTTTATGAAAAGTTAATCAGACCTTGTACTTTTCAGAGAGGCGCTTTAATGTGGATTGGACTTCGGTGCGGAGCGATTCCGGCGCGATTACAGTTACTGCATCGCCAAAGCTCAGTACCCAGCTCAAGACCTGCTCTTTCTGGTTCGTGCTGAATTTTAGCGTGACCGAGCCGTCTGCGTTTTTTTCGATAATCTGGTTCTTGTGCCACTCGCGTTCGGTGATGTAGTTAGCCATCTGCTTAACAAAGCACAGCTCGTAATCTTGGTTCGCGTCTTTGTTGTTCCAGATGCCGAAAGACGGGTCAATGCTTTGGGCAATGTCAAAATCTTCCGGCACGGCAAAAGTTTCTTTAAGGAGGGCAGGCTCCTTGATTCTGGAAAGAGTATAAACGCGCGTATCTGCCGCATCATGGTCAAAGCCGATAACATACCAGTTGCCTTTCTGACAAAGCACGCGGAACGGGTTGAACGTCTTGTGCTTATATTCAGAGCTGCTTACGCTGCGGTACTCAAACTCCATAACTTTGCGAATCTTGATTGCCGCAAAAATCTGGTTAAAGACTTCGGCCTCAATTTTGGGCAGCGGGTCTGAAATAAAGACAACATCTTTGTTCAAAAAGCTTGTGTTGACGCTCACCTGAGACGGCAGCAACTCGGCAATCTTAGACATGATGTTCTTGAACGAAGATTCTAGCGGCGTGTTCTTGTACTGCTCCAAAAGCGGCATAATTGTAGAAACGGTGAACAAATCACCCTCGGTAAGAAGAACGTTCTGAATCATAAACGTTGGGTCTGTATAATAATAACCCTTGCGGATTTTGTCGTACTCCACAGGTGCGTCGTAACGATCGCGCAAAAACTCGATATCGCGCAAAATCGTGCGGCGGCTGACATCGTATACTGCCGCCATCTTTTCTACAGACGGAAAACCGCCGCTGCGTATCCATTTATCAATCTGAATAAGTCTATGAAGCTTGTATTTGTCTTCTCTCTGACCTGTCATGAGTTTTCCTTTGTTCAGTGTTAAGTCGCATTTACACATTTTATCACAGGTCAAAGCCGAAAACTATACAGCTTTACAAAAAAAATGCACCTATTGACATATACCCCCTATAGGTATATGCTCTTACTTATTAGATACCCCATTGGGGTATACAAGGAGATTTTATGGCTGAAGCTGAGGGCGAATGTCCTTACTGTTCCGGTAAACATAAAGACAGGGATGATAACGAAAAAAAAGACTTGATGAACCGTCTCAAGCGTATTGAGGGGCAGGTTCGTGGTGTTGAAGGCATGCTCGAAAACGGAGCGTACTGTACTGATATTCTCATGCAGGTTTCTGCAATTACGAGTGCATTGAACAGCTTTAATAAAGTATTACTCGGAAATCATGTAAAAACCTGTGTTGCAGAAAATATCCGTTCCGGAAATGATGAAGTTATTGATGAACTCGTAACTACTCTCCAAAAACTGATGAAATAAAGGGCTATATGGAACAATTTAACGTAACAGGAATGAGCTGTGCAGCGTGCCAGACTCGGGTTGAAAAAGCCGTAAATGCGGTACCCGGAGTAAAAAGCTGTGCTGTAAGTTTATTGACTAATTCAATGGGTGTGGAAGGTAACGCTTCTGCCGAGGCTATTATTCAGGCTGTAGAAGCAGCGGGATATGGTGCAAGCATGAAGACTTCCGGCGATAAATCTGCAAAACAAAACATAGACACTTTAAAAGATACAGAAACTCCAAAGATGAAAAAGCGCCTTATCGCATCTGTAATTCTTCTGGTTCCGCTTATGTATGTTTCGATGGGACACATGCTGTGGAACTGGCCTCTTCCTGCATTCCTGAACGGGAACCACCTTGCGATGGGACTTTACGAGCTTTTGATTTCGGCATTCATTATGGTAATCAACCAGAAGTTTTTTATAAGCGGATTCAAGGGACTGATTCACAAATCCCCGAATATGGATACTCTGATTGCTCTTGGAGCGACTGCTTCCTTCGGCTACAGTGTGTTCGCACTTTTTGCGATGAGTACTGCGGTTATGTCTGGAGACTCAGATAAAATCATGTACTACATGGATCAGTTTTATTTTGAATCGGCGGCAACAATCCTTACCCTGATTACTGTTGGAAAAATGCTTGAAGCAAAGTCCAAGGGCAAAACAACGAACGCACTAAAGACCTTGATGAATCTGGCACCGGAAACAGCTGTGCTTTTAATTGACGGCAAGGAAGTGACGGTACCGGTTGAAGAAGTAAAGGTCGGAGATTTATTCGTTGTCCGTCCTGGTGATAAGATTCCTGTAGACGGAATTGTGACTGAAGGCCAAAGTGCTGTGAACGAATCTGCCCTGACCGGCGAAAGTATTCCGGTAGAAAAAGCCGCTGGAGATAAGGTTTCTTCCGCTACAATCAATACATCCGGCTACATGGTATGCCGTGCCACAAGAGTCGGCGAAGACACTACCCTTTCAGAAATCATCCGTATGGTAAGCGATGCTGCTGCGACCAAGGCGCCAATCGCAAAAATCGCAGATAAAGTTTCAGGCGTATTCGTGCCTGTCGTAATAGGAATTGCCCTTGTGACTCTTGCGGTATGGCTGCTTGTTGGACAGACATTTGGTTATGCGATTGCACGCGCTGTTTCAGTTCTGGTAATCAGCTGCCCGTGTGCATTGGGACTTGCAACTCCTGTTGCAATTATGGTCGGAAACGGAATTGGTGCTAAGTGCGGAATTCTTTTTAAAACATCGGCTTCACTTGAGCAGGCAGGACGAATCCAGATTATTGCACTTGATAAAACAGGAACAATCACAACCGGCGTCATGAAAGTAACTAACCTTGTTGCCGCTGACGGAGTGGACAAAGAGGAACTTGTTCTATCAGCCGCTTCCCTCGAAGCAAAAAGCGAACACCCTATTTCAAAAGCAATCGCACTTTACGCAAACCAGAAAGGCGTGTCTGTTTTAGAAAACTCAGATTTTGAAGTTATCGCCGGCAATGGTCTTAAAGCTCTGATAAACGGTGAAACTGTCTTTGGAGGAAACGCAGACTATATAGAAAAAACTGCAAAGGCCGATGTCACTCCGCTGAAAAAGACTCTTCAAGAACTTTCCTCACAGGGAAAGACACCTGTTCTTTTTGCAAAGGGAAACAAATTGCTCGGTATCATTGCCGTGGCAGATACAATCAAGGAAGATTCACCGGCTGCCATCAATCAGCTTAAGAAAATGGGGCTTCATGTTGTAATGCTCACAGGCGACAACGAGACTACAGCACGAACTATCGGTGCACAGGCTGGAGTTGATGAAGTAATCGCTTCTGTAAAACCAGATGGAAAAGAAGAAGTAATCCGCCGACTTATGAAACACGGAAAAGTCATGATGGTAGGAGACGGAATTAATGACGCACCTGCTCTAACCGCAGCCGACCTTGGAATTGCAATCGGAGCAGGAACTGATGTTGCAATAGATGCAGCAGATGTTGTTCTGATGAAAAACTCTCTTATGGACGTGGCCGCTGCAATCCGCATTTCACGAAAAACCCTTCGTAACATTCACGAAAATCTTTTCTGGGCATTCTTCTACAATGTAATCGGCATTCCGCTTGCCGCCGGCTGTTATGTTGCGGCATTCGGCTGGAGTTTAAACCCTATGTTCGGTGCGGCGGCTATGGGGCTTTCAAGCTTCTGTGTAGTTACAAACGCATTGAGACTGAACTTCGTAAAACCATACGAAGTAAAAGGTGATAAAACAGTGAAAAATCCCGTAAAGGGAAATCTTATAAATACAGAGGTGGCCCAAACCACACTCAAGGAGGAAAACTCTATGAAAATTTCAGTAAAAGGCATGATGTGCGGACACTGCGAAATGCATGTAAAAAAGGCTCTTGAAGCTATCGACGGAATTACATCAGCAGCAGCTTCACACGAAAGCGGCACCGTAACAATCGAAACTTCAAAAGATGTAGATGAAGCAGCAATTAAGGCTGCTGTTACAGACGCCGGCTATGAATACTGCGGAAAGTGTTAATGAATAGAACTGGCTTCGAGGCAGCCCATAAAAGGCACGTTTGAGCGGGCACACCAGGAACGGTATTCGGCTTCGTCCTGCTTGGAACGCAGACCTGTTACATACACAGCCTTATCAACCGGAACAGATTCCGTTGAATCAAATAGTTCCGGTTTTTCTTTTTTAAGTTCTGACAAAACACGGACTGCCTGCCTTGCAACGCCGTCTCGAGAATCTATTACTTGTATCTGATTGCCTGCCACGTCCTGAAATTCATTTTGCAGATGAATAAAATGCGTGCATGCGAGTACAATTGAATCTGCGCCATGCTGCCTGAAAAAATTAACGGCAGGCGTTACGGCGTTGCAGCGTTCTTCGTAAGAAGCTGTAAACAAATTATGTTCTATGAACGAAACAAGTTCAGCATCACCGCGCCGAACAACCGTACAGTTTTTGGCAAATTTGGCGATTAGATCTTCGGTATAGGAATCATTCACAGTATGGCGGGTTGCCAGCAATCCTATACAGTTATTTTTGGTGAGCGAAGCAGCCAGTTTTATTGCAGGAACAGTTCCCACAAAAGGAACAGAAAAGTTTTTCCGCAGAACATCCAGAGACGAAACAGAAATTGTATTGCAGGCGATAACTATAACTTTGGGATTGAATTTTTCAGTGCATCTTGCGGTTAGTTCTATGCTCAGCTGCCTTATGTCCTCAATTTCTCGTTCACCATAAGGAAAGTGTATTGTATCACCGACATAAACACACGAGGCCTGCGGAAGCAGCTTTTTAAGCTCCATCATGTAGGGCAGCCCGCCTGTACCGGAATCAAGAAACAGATAATCAACACCGGACATTTTTAATCACCGAACAAACTGTTAAAAGCTTTTTTTGCATCTTCGGCCGCATTAGTACCGAACGTTTTTCCTGAAGAAACAGCAGAAAACTTAAAATAATCGCAAAAATTGGCTTTTTCTTTGTCTGTAATCAGTTCGTCGATTGTCTCATGGCAGTCATAATGAGAACCAGGACTGTAAAAAGAACAGTTTTTGCAACAATGGAGATCTGCACCGCAAAATTCACATTCTGCAGAACGCGATAACGGCAAAACAACTTTATTTTCTTTTCCGCATTTCCAGCACATATTAAAAGTATAAACTATTTGACTTATTAAACGCAATATCCTAACATATATATATGTTTTCACTCGACTTTTGCCATTATCCCGGCTGTCAAAAACAAGCTCTGACACATTTTGACGAAAACGGAAACATCGCAACAACACCCGGCTGGTGTCTTGAGCACACTCCCGAACCACAAAAAACTCTTAATGAAATATATGATTATATAAGAAAACACGATAAGATTGTCGGACTAAACATTCCTGGGATGAGATTTGAAAACTTTGATCTTACGGACAAACGGTTTTACGGCTGCAACATGCAGCACAGCACATTCATAAACATCCATTCTGAATTTTGCCGAATGCGTATGTGTATTCTTGATTTCTCGGTTTTCTGTGACTGTAACCTTCTTAATTCAAACATGCAGTTTACTTCGTTTGCAGGCAGCAAGTTTTCGCACATTCTTTTTACAAATTCCGATTTGGTTCATAACAACTTCAACGGTATCGAAAGCAACCAGTCATCTTTTGATGATTCGGACCTTTATAACTCACGATTCATAAAAGCGCATCTGATTAATACCTCAATCCAGAACTGTAACATAAAAAAGACAATTTTCTACGGAATAACAGCCGAGAACGTCTCGTTCAAACAGTCCAACACAAGGGAAGCCTCTTTTTCGGAAGGCTGGGAGTCGGTTCAATGATTAAAGTCTATTTTCATCTTTCCTTGGACGGTTTTTCCAACAGTTATCTTGCAGCGGATGATACCACAGGTGATGCTATAATCATAGACCCGGGAAAAATTTCAAAAGAAGTCATAATGCACATCGAAGATAATCACTATGACCTTAAGGCCGTCTTGATTACTCACAATCACAGCAGTCATTACTCAGGACTTGAAACTCTTAAAAAGATTTATTCTCCGTTGATTTACGCCGGTGACTACGAGATTGCAGGAACAGGAAAAATGCTTTTAAAAGGTGAAGGACTTTTGACTATCGGAAGCATGAAAATCGGTTATGCCTCATTGCCCGGACATACTTTTGACTCAGTAATATTCAAAATCGGAAGAATGCTGTTCACCGGCGATTCGCTCACTGCAGGAATGGTTGGTACAACAAGCAACAAATATGCAGAAAAGCTTCTCAAAGACAACATCAAAAAAAAGATTCTCAGCCAGATGGATGAAGTTGTTCTTATGCCTGGTCATGGTCCGCCAACCTGTGTTGGAATAGAAAAGCTGTATAATATTGGGCTCACGGCTCCATCTCCTACTAAAGACATTCTTTAAAACACTTTTTTTTTGTTTTTAAATTCCCTATAATAACGATAAATGAGGTGCCACATGATTTCAAAACGTTTACAAAAGCTTAATCCCTACAAACCGGGTGAACAGCCAAATGACAGAAAATACATAAAACTCAACGCAAACGAAAACCCCTACCCTGCTTCACCAAAAGCAGCAAAGGCTGTTAAAACCGTTTCCAACGAAAAAATGGGTCTCTATCCAGATCCGGAATCCATCGACCTAAAAAAAGCGATTGCTGCAATGCTTAACGAATGCAATGGCGTCCTTGTTCCGGCAGATAATCAGCCGCAGCTTCCTTTTTCCATAACTGAAGACATGATTTTTTGCGGCAACGGCTCAGACGAAGTTCTTTCTTTTGTATTTTACGCGTTTTTTGATGACGACAAACCAGTAATAATCCCCGAACACACTTACAGCTTTTATCCGGTCTACGCAGGATACTACCAGATCCCATTGAAAAAGATTCCGCTTAACGAGGATTTTTCAATCGATAAAGAAACAATGGTTACAACAGATTCCACCGGAATTATCTTTGCCAACCCCAATGCACCGACAGGCAAAAGCCTTTCCATCGATGAAATTGAACAGATGCTGAAAAGCTATCCAAGTGACAAAGTCTTTGTTGTTGACGAAGCTTATGCCGATTTTTCAGGCCATACAGTTCTGCCACTGCTGAAAAAATACAGCAATCTCCTTGTTATAAGAACATTCTCAAAATCAATGGCTTTTGCCGGCATGAGACTCGGTTTTGCTGTTGGTTCTCCTGAGCTTATCAATGCTCTTACAACGACCAAAAACTCATTCAATCACTTTCCAATCGACCGTATCTGTCAGGCAGCAGGTATTGCAGCCTGTGCCGATTCTGCGTGGTATAAAAAGAACTGTCGCAAAATTATGCAAACAAGAGACTTTTTCCAGTCTGAACTACAAAAGGCGGGATGGACAGTTATACCTTCTCAGACAAATTTTATTCTGGCAGGCAAAAAAGGAAAAACCGGCAAAGAAGTTTACGAAGCAATAAAAAAAGAAGGAATCCTTGTCAGGTATTTTGACATTGATACAATACGCGATTACGTCCGCATCTCAATCGGAACGGACAAACAGATGAAGCAGCTGCTTGATATTATGAAACAGCTGTAATAAGTAAAAAGGAAGGTTCAAATGCATTTATTGATTTTGTCTGATATTCACGGTGATTTTTCAAGAGCCGTAAAAATCGAAGAAGAATTTAAAAAAGCAGACGCAGTTTTGTTTGCAGGCGATTTTTCTCAACTGTTCAAAACTGAAACAGGACTCCCCATATTGAACGAGGTTATGGAAAAGAACGAAAACCTGCTTGCTGTACTCGGCAACTGCGATGCCCCGGATTTGCTCAAGGAACTTGAAAAAAAGGATGTCTCGGTTCAAGGCGAATTAGTATTCAGAGACGGTTTGTTTTTTGCAGGTTCGGGCGGTGCGCTAAAGTTCACCGGCGAAACTGCCAACGAGCGGGATGAAGACGATCTGATGAGCGATCTGCAGGTTGTACGCGACCGCTTTGCCGAATACCAGGACAGTGAAAACCCCGGAAGGTGGAACAACCTTGTTCTTATTGTACACCAGCCACCAAAAGACACAAAGCTCGATAAAATTACGGCGGGTATTCACGTGGGTTCTCCCGCTCTTACAGATTTTATAAAGGAATATCAGCCTCTGCTGCTTGTTTCGGGACACATTCACGAGTCTGCCGCAATAGATACGCTCGGAAACACTGTTATGATTAACCCGGGTTCTTTTGCAGAAGGCAAATACGCCGTTGCCCAAATTCAAAAAGAAAACGGTGAATGGAAGGTTGTTTCATCAAGCCTTAAGCAGATTTAAGACTGTTGTTCCGGTTCATCTGATTCAATCAACAGACAGGAACCGGCGGCGTCCGTTTCAGCGGGCGCTGCGGTTAGCCTGTGATAAAACACTGCACCCAAAAGAAAAAACTTTACAACTGTTACGTAAGCACTTATTGTTCCTATAAAGCTTATAAAACTCATCATAGTCGAAATGAATGAGGTTTCCTCTCCGTTCCAGAACATAACAAAAGAGTATGAAAAAAGGAAAATGCCAAGGCTTTTCCATGCAAAGAGAATAAAATTCTTCAGGAAAGCGATTCTGTTTCCCTTAAAAAGTCTGCGGCTTTCTACCAAAAGAGCTGAAAGCGGACGGTCGGACGAGTCTTTCAGCACAAAAGGAAAAAAAAGATACCAAAAACACACAACAAAAAAGATACTTAAAATCAAGTACGCAGAAATCGTCATGGTCTCAGGGTTCAGCGCCAGTTCGCCTCTTACCGTTACCAGTATAATCGAACCTGCCGCAGCAAGTGCAAAGAACACTGCACCAAAGAACAATCCTGGCTTAACCATCTTTCGCAAACACTTAAAACCTTCAAACAAGTGTCCCAAAACTGCCTGCTCATTTTTAACAATTTTCAGCAGAAGCACGTCATATCCGTATATCAGCGAAAAAGCTACAACCATTGAGCAGAACCAGCCAGCAAAAAACAACAGAGCAACCGAAAGCATATTTCCCGAACTGAAAGCCAGAAGATAAACACTGAAAATTGTAACAATCCAAATAACAAAAACAGTTATTATCGAAAAATAAATTTTGAAAGAATTTTTGGCCAGTATCTGCCGGCACTGCCAAACAAAATTATTGTCATTCAAACTCATATCAGATCCAGTTCAGGCTGTTCCGGGTTTATGTCCGGCTTTTCGACCTTAATTTCTATCTTTGCCGTTTCTTTTGAAGCAAGACGAACACCCTGGGCTTTTACACCTTTTTCTTCGTAATCAGCGGAAGTAAAATCTTCCCTGTCTATTTTTATACGCGGCTTTTTCACATAATGCAGCGTAAACGAGAACCTTGAGCGCGTATCAACGTGCAGAATTTCCATTCCGTCCGGCACGATAATATAATCGCGGTTCATTATGTACTGCTCTACCCTGCATTTTTTGATGTAACAATAAAGAGTTGCAGGGTCTCTGTAGATTATTGTAAACATAACCCGCGAAAGAACATCTTTTTCGGCGGAGCCGCAGTACCACAGATTTTTGTCAACAAAAAGCTTTTGCGGCACGTCGAATATTGTGTAAACACCGGTCCGCCGCAGAACGAATATGCGGTCATACGGACCTACGCGCATAAGTTCCCTGCCGGAAGAAACGCCTGTACCCAAATAGCCGGTGTTGTCATCGTAGCGCAAAGGAATATCGCGTTTAACAGCATCACGCACATCAATTTTGCCAAATCGGGTAATCTCAGTGCGGCGTTTTGTTTTTACGGGGTCAAGCTTTGCAAGGAGCGTATCCAAATACGAAACAGCATAAGCTGTCAGGTTTTTAAGCAGTCTTGCTATTTCCTTGAGGCGGGCGTTTATTTCTTTAACTTCCTGCCGGTTTTTGTTTATGTCGTACAAAGAAATGCGGCGGATAGGGATTTTTAAAAGCCGTTCAACATCATCCTTTGTAATAGGACGGATTAATTCGGCTTGAAAGGGCTTAAAGCCGTCTATCACAGCCTTAATAACCGCTTCAGCTGTTTTCATTTCTTCAATTTTTTTGTATATGCGTTCTTCTACAAATATTCTTTCGAGCGTTCTTGCATGCAGTCTGTCGGTAAGATTCTGACGCTCAAGCTCAAGTTCTTCCTTAAGAATCTGCTCCAGCTGCTTTGCATGATGCTGAATAACTTCAGTAACAGTCATTACGACAGGCATATTGTCCTTTATGACCAAAAGATTTAGCGAAACGGAAACTTCACATTCTGTAAACGCGTAAAGAGCTTCTATAACGTCTTTTGCGTAAACACCGCGCTGAAGTACAATTTCTATTTCTACCTTGTCAGTTGTGTAATCATTAATGGAAGAGATTTTTATGCGTCCGAGTTTTGCGGCGTTCTCCAGTGAAGATATGAGACTTTCGGTTGTAGAACCGTATGCAAGTTCAGTTATAACAATGCGCTTGGGATCGCTTGTATCCATTCTAACGCGCGAAACAATCTTGCCTTTGCCGTCCTCGTATTCCGAAACATCAGTAAGACCGCCCGTCTGAAAATCGGGATAAAGCTGGAATGGTTTTCCCATGAGGCAGTTTTTTTCGGCTTCTATAACTTCGCGTATATTGTGGCTTAAGATTCTTGTAGACATACCAACCGCAATGCCTTCCGCCCCCATGATTATACACAACGGGAGCTTTGCGCGGAACGCTACAGGTTCCATATTGCGTCCGTCGTAAGAAGGAACAAATTTGGTTATGTCAGGATTGTACAGAATATCGCGCGCAATGGGATTTATGCGGCACTCAATATAACGTGCGGCGGAAGCTTCGTCGCCGGTAAGAATGTTGCCGAAGTTTCCCTGTTTGTCTATGAACAAATCTTTGTTTGCAAGAACAACAAGCGCACCTGCAATGGAAGCATCTCCGTGCGGATGATACTTCATGCACTGCCCTACTACGTTCGCTACTTTGTGGAATTTGCCGTCGTCAATTTCGAGCAGGGTGTGAAGAACACGGCGCTGAACGGGTTTGAGTCCGTCTTCCAAATCAGGTATTGCTCTGTCGCGGATAACGTAGCTAGCATATTCAAGAAAGTTCTTGTCAAAGAGTTTTTTTACATAAGCCATAGAATAAGAATACTTTTTTACCGCTGAATTTTCAAGCTATCTGCAATAAAAGACTGGATTAACGAGGACGGAGCTGCAGAGCCTTTCGTATTGTTTCAAGATTTACAGTACCGTCGTCGTTTGTAAGAGGCATTGAACCAATATCCAGTTCAAACGGACGGCGGGCGATGTGTTCTATATAATGTGCATCAGACGATGTTGTAAGCGGATAGCCAAGGGTGTTCATTTCAGAAGGAATGCGCACAACTTCCATCGCATCCCAGTCACCGTCAAGAATAAAGCCGAACTGGCTTGAAAGCGAAAAAGCAGCCCTGTCCACATGCGCCGGAATAACAATCCCACCGGCTTTATGGGCATGTGCGGCAACTTCATCGACCTGCCATGAGGTAGACGTTATAAGGTATTTTTCTACTTCGCCCAGAATGTTTTCTTCCTCATCAACATAAACCTGATCACCTGTTTTTTCGGGCAGGTTCTTTATGTCCGGCAGCAGCGAATAAACTTCCTCCCCGAACGCCAGAGCCTTGTCCAAATCTGAGAACAGCGTAAGAATGTGAACTTCTTCTGCAGACTGAACTTCCATCCCGAAAAGACAGGCTATTCCGTTTTTTTTACAGGCAGCCGCAAAAGCAGGACAGTTCAATGCCGTGTTGTGGTCGGTAAGGGCTGCGAGCTGAACGCCTTTTTGTGCAAGAGTTTCGGCAATGGCAATGGGCGACATTTCCAAGTCGCCGCAGGGCGATACACAGGAATGTATATGAAAGTCTGATTTTAAAATCATAAAAGGTTGTATATCTTTCCTGAAATTGTGTATTGGTTTTCGCTTGTTCTGAGCAGAGCAATTTTTTCGCCCTCGGCGGCTTTTATCATATCGTCGGGAACAGGTCTGCCGTTGCAGATTATTATTGCAGGACAGTCTTTGAGTGTGGCAACGGCAACGGTATTCCGGTGGGCCTGTATTGTAACAAGGAGATCGCAGTCATCAGCGTTTCCCATCACATCGCTGAGCAAATCGCCTGTATAACAGCCGGACAAATCCCTTGAATCATCGCCTGCAAGAACAACTTCGAGCGAAAGAGCTTCAATTAATTCACTTAATTTCATGAGGATAGTATAAGTGTTTTTTTGGCAGATTGCAAAAGAATTTATTTTTTGTTCAGTGTGTCAATCAGTTTTTTGGAAAGCTTGTCAACTGTGCGCTTGAACCAGTTTCCATTTTCAACAGTTCTATCCGAGACAATAGGTATTTCTTCAAGTATTATGCCGTCCACCGAATACTGCACCTTGCCGAGAACTGCCCCGCATTCAACAGGCGATGCAATCTCTTTTGTTACAAAAATCTTTTTGCTCACCGATGACACGGCATCTTCTTTTACATTAGGAACAGTAAGAGCATGAGACTGTGCTTCGCAAGCAAACAATGAATCTGTTTTTCCACCCCATACTTTTATAGGTACAGGCTTTGTTTTTTCCGGGTGATATGTTTTAAAACTTGAAAAAGCCCATTCCTGAAGTTTTTTGCCGTCTGCGACACGGTACTTGTTTCCCTGTACAGTTCCTATTCCCGGACCTCCCATGGTAACGGAAATAAACCTTGTATCTCCGCGTTTGGCTGTCAATGAAATGTTGTAGCCTGATTCATAGATAAAACCTGTCTTTAAGCCGTCACAGCCTTCTATAATATCGAGAAGGCGGTTTGTTGCATACATCGTCCGGGTATTTATCCTGCCGGTCCAGTCAGGCGGATAGTTTGCCGCCGTCGGGAAAGTGAGAGATTCCGCTGAATGGTAGGTTTTGAGCGCATCAGGATAGCGTTCAATGTACACACGCGCAAGGGCTGCAAATTCACGCGGGGTTGTAAGATTTAGTTCGCTATAGCCCGAAGCATCCACAAATCTGGTATGCGTAAGCCCCAGCTTTTCCATTTCCGCATTCTCCCTCTCGCAGAATTTTTCAACAGAACCGGAAATATGGCAGGCTATAGCCGTTGCCGCGTCGTTTCCTGACGCAACGGAAAGACCTAATAATAATTCGTGGAGTGTTACAATCTGATCAGGCCCAAGTCCCATTATCGAAGACTGCAAAGGGGCGTTTCTTGCCCATGATTCGGGCACAAGGTCAACTACCGCATCCAGCGAGGTTTCTCCATTATTGATGGCTTCGAATGTCACATACATCAGCGCAATTTTTGCCATCGAAGCAGGAGGAATTATGTCATCCGCATTTTTTTCATAAAGGACACAACCGTTCGAAGCATCAATGATAATTCCTGCTTTTGCATAAATAAAAAAAGAAGCCGGTGTTACAGAATAAGGCAGGCTTCTTGTAAGAGGTTCACTATAATTATCAGAAATAAAGGCAGAGAACTGTTCCTGTTGTTCTGCCGTCAAGGCAGGCACATCAACAGGGAGATAACGGCCGTATGTGTAAAACCCGAAGGCAGCACAACAACCGATCAGCAGAACAAGCGGAACAATCCAAAAAAGATGCTTCAAGTTGAAGTGTTTTTTCATATTACCATGTTCATTACTTCGCGTACTTCGTTCAGTGTTTTTATACCGATTTCGCGTGCTTTCTGAGCGCCTTCGGTCAAAACTTTGCATATGTATTCTGGATCAGCTTCAAGTCTTGCACGTTCTGCGCGGAGAGGACGAAGTTTTTCGTTGAGTGCTTCGGTAAGCTGCGCCTTGAGCATTCCGCCGCCACCTTCGCCGATGCGCGAAGCGATTGCTTCGGGAGCTTCGCCTGTGCAAAGAGAGATAAGCATAATAAGGTTTGCAACTTCAGGGCGATTCACAGGATCATAAGTAATATTCCTGTCTGCATCGGTCTTAGCTTTCTTAATCATTTTTGCGGTTTCATCTTCTGTTGCGGAAAGCATAATGGCATTACCGCGGCTCTTAGACATTTTCTGGCTGCCGTCAAGACCGAGAATCATCGGTGTTTTAGAAAGCAAAGCCTGTGGTTCCGGGAATACCGGTTCTTTTCCTGCATCTGCACAGAATTTTTTGTTAAAACGACCTGCAATCGTACGAGTCATTTCAAGGTGCGGGAGCTGGTCTTTTCCTACCGGAACAACGTTTCCTTTGCAGAACAGAATATCGCATGCCTGATGAACAGGATAGGTGTACATACCTGCGTTTACGTTCTTCAGGCCGGCAGATTCAATTTCTTCCTTTACTGTAGGATTACGGCTGAGTTCCGCGTTAGAAACAAGCGTTAAAAACGGAATCATAAGCTGATTACATTCCGGTACATAACTGTGCGGATAGATGATAACATCCTGCTTTTCGGGGTTTATTCCGGCAGCAAGATAGTCTATACAAAGTTGTTTTGTATTCTGACTGATTTCCTGATAAGCGTCATGGTCGGTAAGAACCTGATAATCCGCAATAAGAATCATTGTCGGAACACCCATTTCCGCAAGGCGTACACGATTCTGAAGTGAACCAAAGTAATGACCTATGTGAAGGCGTCCTGTCGGGCGGTCACCTGTAAGAACTCTATATTTGGAAGGATTTACCTTAAGATCTTCTTCTATTTTTTTGCTTCTCTCAAGGGCTGCCTCAAAAGAACCGTTATATATCTCGTCCATATAATACTCCTGATGTACTGTTTTCACTCAGAATATCAAAAAAGAGGATTATGGTAAAGTATAGGCAGTACTAGATTGTATGCTTGAGGGTAATAGCGTTTACAGGACAAATCTCATGACAACAGTAACAGTGGATGCATTTCTTTTTGTCAATGTACGGAATAGGATTGTCGGGTGTTCTGTCCAGTTTTATTGTATGCGCCGGGCAAATTTCTTCACAATGTCCGCATCTTATGCAGACATCCTTTTTGAACGTAGGAATCTTTGTAAATAAAACCTTTGCCAGCCAATGAAGCACTTTAGGCATATTGGGTTTTAATATTGCGGACCCATAAGGATTTTTAACGATTTTAAAACCATTAGGCTTTAACAACTTAAAATCATCGCCTACAGTTTTGAATTCTTCAGGGTCAGTTCCCCAGATACCTCTTGTCAATGCTTCCTTAAGATTCGGTATTGTTTCAGGATTGTAACCTACCAACGAAGAAAAAGCCCAGTCTAATGAAAGGACATTGTCCGATGCACCTAAAACGCCTACATGAACAGGATGTCCGTTTGCAGGACCATGACCTTCCATTGCAACAACCGCATCCATAATACCATATACTGGTTTTACAGCTACGTTTATGTCTGTAAGAAATGCTGAAAAATCGTTAGAATTCGGAAATCTAAAGTGAGTTTCGGCTTTTTGCAGACCGACCATCAAACCAAACAGATTTTTCATTGCACCGGTATAAGCAAGCAGCTGATGAGTTTTAAGCTTTGAAAGGGAAACTACCATATCCGCCTGTGTATAAGGCTCTGCAAAATTAAAACTGTTTACAAGCTTGGTTTCAGAGCATGTTACAGGCACAGCTTTGTCAAAACTTACCCATTCAGCACCGGCTGCTATAACTGCATCATAAATACCGCTTGCTTTTGCCGCTGCCAGTGAACCAGCCGTTGCAGGAGATTCTCCAACAAGAACACGTTTTGCGCCGCGTTCAAAAAAAACACGAGCAGCCGCCTTTACTACGGAAGGATGTGTACAAATTGCGTATTCGGCACTTTTAGGCTGAAGGATATTAGGTTTTAAAAGCAGCACTTTTCCGGTAACATCAGGAGGCGGAACAAGCTCCATCAGTTTCCGGATTGTTTCATAGACGCGATTCTCTTCATAATCATTACAGCGCAAAAGAGCAGAATTTTTTGTCATTTTGTCAAACTCACTCTGATAGTATATCACCTATTTAAAACAAAATCAACCAAAATATCCAAAAACTCCAATTATTTTTCACCTAATTTTGCAATCTGTTCCGTCAACAAAGGAATGAGCTGTTTTTTTCGCGAAACAATATCTTTAAGAACATACACAGAATCTTCTAATTTTGGGAAACCCAGCACAGGCAGAAAAACCGGATCACACGCAACAAGCATCACACTTGTAAGTCTTGTTATATCCGTTACCATCAAAGAACAGAACAAGCCTTTCAAAGCACGACGTTCAATTTCGAGTTCGGCAAGAAATTCTTGTTTTCTTCCGATTATCTCATTTGTATTATCGACCTCAATCTGACTTACAGAGAATTTAAAATCATTCTCGGTGTATTCCTTCATATCCTGATGGATTACATCGGATGCGCTGCGTCCGCTTACATGGCAGGCTGCAAGAGCTATATCGGAACCAAGTTGCACTATGTCAAGATTTGTTATGTTTGACAAATATTCGGCAGTTTCACGATCAATATCAGTCGTTGTTGAAGATTGCAGAGTAAGTGTATCAGCAAGAATACCGCACAAAAGAATCGAAGCTATTTCTCTTGTAAGAGGCACATGGTTTTCACGGTACATGTTCGTAATAATTGTGGAAGTTGCTCCAACCGGTTTGTTTATAAAAGTTATCGGATTACGGGTAGAAAGATAACCGAGCCTGTGATGGTCTATCACTTCCAGAATCCGGTAGTTTTCTATACCTTCGACAGCCTGTGTCATTTCGTTATGATCCACGAGAGCAACATCTATGTTTGCTTCCTGCAGCAAATCCGTTTCCGAAATAACACCAACAATTCTGTTATCGTCATCCGTAACAGGCAGACTCCGACTGGGTGAACACGAAAGCTGATAGCGTATTGTTCGGACAAAATCAGTCGCCTTTACCGATTTTATTGTCTTGTCTGCCATAACCGATACGGGTGTGGCATAAACGATGAACATAGCCGTAGAAGCTGTATCATACGGACTAATTAAAACAGAAGTATGCGCTTTTTCGGCTTTTGCCCTCAAATCCTTGTCCATCATCAGACCGGAAGAAATGACAATCGCCCTTATCTTTTTTTCAATGCAGTATTCCTGAACATCTTTTCTGTCACCTGTTATTACAATGATATTTTCAGGCATGTGTACGTCAAGCATCTTTTTGAATGTATCAAACTGTGAAGCCGTAACAAGTACAGAACTGCGGAAAAGTTCTTCTTCGTTATCGATGACAAGCGGCTGCGCATTAAGAGTATCGCGTATAAGTTTAATGCTTGTAATAAGCGCCGACTCAGATTCGGGATCAAGAATTTTAAGAACATTCTGCGCAAAGGCATTATAGTGCAGAAGAGAATGGTAAGTTCCGTCATCATCCACGACAGGCAAAACTTTGCTGTTGCAGTTTTCCATTTTTCCTATGGCATTCCACAACGAAGTCTGGCAGTTTACCGTATCGCAGGCATCCGGCATGTAATAGCCTACTTTAGGAATAAGATCCGGCACATATTCAGGAACAGGGACCTTAAAACGGTTAAAAATATACTCTGTTTGAGGATTGACTTTTCCAGCACGGGCCGCAACATAATTGCTGCAACCCAGATTTCTGCGCAAATCAGCAAGCGCCGCCGCGGAAACAACAGAATCCGTATCGGGATTTCTGTGTCCTATCACATATACGCATTTTTTTTCACAGTTCATTGTTCATCCTAACCCTATTGCATCGCCGCATGAGCAACCTTAAGCAAATCAGGTATCTGTATTTTTTGCGGACAATACCCCTCGCAAAGCCGGCATTCAACACATTGGTCAGCCCCTCTGTCCGATTTTAGAATATCATAGTATGCGGTGGATTTTACATGGTCAGTAGATTCCAGACAGCCGTTCAGTGATAGTCTGTTCCATTCCCTGAAAATATCACTGATTGCGATTTTTTTAGGACACGGAGAACAGTAATTACAGCCCGTACACGGAACTTTTACCCTTGAGTTAAACCATTCTGAAGCTTTTTTTACGGTATCAAGCTGTGCATTCGGCAGTGAATTGGGATGCCCCGCACAGGCGGTAGCAATATTCATTATCATTTGTTCGGACACGCTCATACCGGAAAGTGCAACAACCACGTTCTGGTTTTCCCATACCCATCGCAAGCCCCATTCCGCTGGCATACGAGGTTTAGATGCTGCTGCAAAAATGTCAAGAATAGGCTTTGGCGGTTGTGCAAGCAGTCCGCCGCGCAAAGGTTCCATAACAATTGTCCCTATTTCGTTTTTCGCGGCGTAGGCAATCAAATCCGCTGCTTCCTTATCCATGTAATTATACTGAACCTGGCAGAATTCCCACAACGGAAAGCCGTCTATTATCGTTTTGAAAGCATCGGGCGAATCATGAAAAGAAAAACCAATATGCTTTATTTTGCCGGAACTTTTAAGCTGTTTCAAAAATGAAAGTACCTGTAAATCTTTTATCTGCTGCCAGCGCTCTGCACCTATAGCATGCAAAAGATAAAAATCTATGTAATCCGTTTGGAGTCTTTTAAGCTGTTCGTCAAATATACGGTACAAATCTTCCTGCTTTTTTACTTCCCACAGAGGCATTTTATCGGCAACATATACTTTTTCCCTTATGCCGAGCTCCTTCAATGCAGCACCGAGAACAACCTCCGACTTTCCGCCGTGATAAGGATATGCGGTGTCAAAGTAGTTGATACCATTATCAAAGGCTGTTTTTACCATTTGTTTTGTCAGATCATAATCAGGTTCGTCACTGTTTTTTTTCAAAGGCAGGCGCATCATTCCAAAACCAAGAACTGAAATTTCTTTGTCAGGGATACGTGGAAATCGTCTGTAAAGCATAAATACTCCAATATATAATTCAATCTATAATAGAAAAATGAAAAAAGCAAGCTTTTATCACCGCACATAAATACACTTTCAAAAAAAGACATTTGCTGATAAAATAAAGCCATGAAAAAGAAATTTTTATGGAACTTTTCACTGTTTCAAAAAATATTGTTGGGCATAATAGCGGTGATACTTGTCTTTGTTCTTTTTGCTTCTGCAATTATAATAACCGCAAAACCGGAACAAGTAGGGAAAGGACTTCGCAAAATCGATCCATCTCCAGTTTCAGTCGAAAAAAAGAGTGGAAGTACAACTTCTGTATATACGGATTTGGGACAACTAAGGGCCATAACAGCGGACGACCCTGTTGTTGTTTTGATAATCACACCCTATTTTTCTTATCCCGCAAACGACAAAGCTTTTTTTGAAGAAATAGCTCAAAAAAAACTCCAGTTGAAAAGCCTGATACTTAACTATTTTTCAGTACACGAAAAAGAAGAACTGATTAAAATGGGTGAGGACAAAGTCAAAAAAGAACTTATACAAAAAATAAATGAAGAACTTATGCTGGGTTCTATATCAGCTATGTATTTTAATGAATACATTTTTTTAAACTGATTATTAAGAGGATAACAAAATGGAATTATTTTCATCTCCGGCAGCACAGGTAATAGTTGCCATCATACCGATAGTCGGTATAGTATTCGGTGGAACATTGATTTTCTTTTTTCTTTTGTGGACCCACAGACAAACCATGCTGCAAATCCGCAACGGAATATACAAGCCGGCAAATTTTGACCTGCAGGTATTTTCGCTTTTAGCAGGCATGCTTCTTACATGCGTAGGAATTGTGCTGACTATTCTTTTTCTCTGCTTAGACGGACTTTCGCTTTCTTTGCTAGGAGGTTTGATTCCGTTATCCATTGGTTTGGGTTTTTTACTGTTCCATCATTATTACAAACCGTAACTTGTGAACCCTTTCTTTAAACACGATTCAAAAAAAACTTCTCACGATTCTGACCACTCAGACAATACACTGGTAAAGGCAGTATGTAACGGTGATTCAAAAGCCTTTGCACAACTTGTAAGTAAATATGACAGGCGTATAAGAGCTCTGGGCATGGGCTTTTTTAAGAACCAGACAGACTGCGATGACTTTGTTCAGGAAGTCTTTATGAAGATTTTTGCCAACATAAAGAATTTCAGAGGAGAATCAAAGTTTTCAACCTGGATAATGAGCATCGGCTACAACACAGCCATTAATTCCGTAAAAAGACGCAAAGAATACACCTCACTGCCCGACAATGCCGAAATAGCGGACCCTGCAGCCGGCCCGGAAGAAACACAACTCCAGGCAATAACTGCAAGTGTTATCAAAGACAGCCTCAAAGAACTGCCCGAACGCTTTGCCATGTGTTTGGACATGTATTTTTATTACGACATGAGTTATAACGAAATCAGTGACATAACAGGATTACCTGTAAATACCATAAAATCCCACATATTCAGGGCAAAAAAAATGCTCAAGGAACGACTGGAAAATCAGCTTAACTGACAGGTAAAAAGGAGTATACCATGAATCCAAAACGTTGCGAAGAAATAATCGACACATATCTCATGCTTGACAAGCACGAGAGACTCCCTGTCTCAGTCTGTATACATCTTTTGACATGCAAAAAGTGCAGAACCCAGGTAAGGATGATGACACAGGCAGAAGAAAAACTGTCTTCACCGCTATCAATCCAGCTGCCTTTTTCGGATCTTAAGCTGTGCAGCATAATGAAGAGTGTGGACCCAGCCTTTGACATAAAATCAATTTGTCCTGTAAGTATGCATAAATGGGTTATTACCGGCATATTTATGATAGTCGCCATAATAGTTTTTGAGATTCTGGACTATCTGCTGCCTTCTGCAAAAGTAATTTCTCTTTCAATTCATCTTGTATTCGGAATAAGTATTGTTTTTTACTGTATACTTTTTATTGCATGCAATCTTGAGTTTTTTGTAAAAATGATGCAGACATCAGCAAAACCGGGACCCAAAAAGCAGAACTAATCTTCCTGAGCAAGTTTTTCGGCAACAGCTTCCCAAGCTTTCGTCAGTTCCTGCAGTTCTTTTTCGGTCTTTTCAATTTCGGCCTGAACCTTCCGGCTTTTTTCCGCATCGCTGTAAACTTCGCTTTTTTCCATCTTTGCCGATAGCTCTTCCTTGTGTTCTTCAGCCTGAGAGATTTTTGTCAATAATTCTTCTTCTTCGCGCTCTAGCTTTCGGCGCTCATTTCTTTTCTTTTTGCGCTCTTCATAATCCAGCTGCTTATCCGAAGCCGGTTCCGGCTGTTTTTGAGCTGTCGGAGAATTTGAGCCGGAAACAGCATTCTGCTCCTTTTGTATCTGTTCCGCATAGTATCTGTAATCACCGGGGAATACCCGATATTCTCCGTGCCGCAGTTCCAAAACACGGGTTGCAAGACTTTCGATAAAACCTCTGTCATGCGATACAAAAACAACCGTTCCGCCAAAATCCTTGAGAGCATCCAGAAGAACATCCTTTGAGGACAAATCAAGATGGTTAGTAGGTTCATCAAGTATGAGCAGATTTACAGGCCGCAGCAAAAGCTGGAGCAGCGCAAGGCGGCTTTTTTCACCGCCTGACAGTACGGAAACGGATTTGTAAACATCATCACCGCGAAATAAAAACGCACCAAGCATATCACGCAATTTTGGTATCATTTCAAAAGGCGCTTCGGATTCCAAAGTTTCGAGAACAGTTTTGTCGGTTTTCATCTGTTCCGCGGAATCCTGAGAAAAATACCCTATTTTTGCACCGGCACCGAGTTTGACATTTCCATCAAAAGAGGTATCTTCTCCTGCAAGAATACGCAGCAGTGTTGTTTTTCCCGCTCCGTTTTTTCCTGCAACGACAAGCCGCTCTCCGTTTTCGACTATGAGGTTCATGTCTTTGATAACAACATTGTCGGCAACACCGGGAACGGATGAGGGATAAGTTTTGCCGATTTCTTCAAGCGAAAGAACAATTTTGCCGGAATGGGGTGCAGGCGGAAAAGTAAAATGTATTTTTTTAAGATTCTCGGGAATCTCTATACGCTCAATCTTTTCGAGCATTTTCATGCGTTCCTGCGCCTGCGCGGCTTTAGTAGCCTTTGCACCGAAACGCCGGATAAAGTCTTCAAGTTTTTTTATTTCAGCCTGCTGCTGCGCATACTTTGCAACAAGCGAGTCAAGCTCCATTCTTCTGGTCTTTTCGTAATCGGAATAGTTTCCCGTATAGTGGACAAGCTGCGCGTTGAAAAGCTCATACACTTCATTGACAGTAGTATCCAAAAAATAGCGGTCATGGCTGACAAGCAAAAAACCGCCTTTATAATTCAACAGCCAGTTTTCGAGCCAGGATCTTGCCTCAAGGTCAAGATAGTTTGTCGGCTCATCGAGTAAAAGTATATCAGGGTTTTCGAGCAGGACTTTTGCCAGTGCAATACGCATCTGCCAACCGCCGGAGAACTCGGTTACAGAACGGTCAAAATCCTTTTCTTCAAACCCAAGCCCCGTAAGAACCTGCTGTAAGGCGGATTCCCTGTGATACCAACCGGAAAGTTCCAGCTTTTGCTGCAATTCATGGTATTTTCCCAGCAGAGGTGCGGCTTTTTCGTCACTACCGGCGGACTGGAGCTGTTCTCCAATCTGTTCAAGCTCTTTTTCCCAATCATAGCCGAACTGAAAGGCCTTATCTGCTTCCTGTCTTACAGTATTACCGGTATATACTATTCCCGACTGTGGCAGATAAGAAATTCTCGTGTCCTTTTGAACAGCGCGGTCGCCGCTGTCACAGGGCAAAATACCTGCCAGAACTTTCATCAGAGTTGATTTTCCGCATCCGTTTACACCCGCAAGAGCTGCCTTTGTGCCCGAAGCCAGATGGACTGACACATCTTTGAGAATATCACGGTCACCGAATGCGAGTGAAACTTTTGAAAACTGAACGAACGACATCAGTTCCTGCCGAAATACAAGACAAGCGCATTTGAACCGCGCTGTGTAAACACCGCATTTTTTTCGACAGCGGAAGTCGTTTCTTCAAAACGGAGACCGTCAAGTTCCATCTTGTACATAAAGCTGGAACGTTTTTTGGACCGGTCAAAAACAAACGTAATAACACCGTCATATGTATTGCGGATGGAATCGTCAAGAAAATAACAGAATTCTATTGTACCGGTTGTTCCGGAATTTTCGGCAATAACATCGGGAACAAGTTTCTGGTAACCTGACCAGATAAAAGTTCCGTTTTCGAGGAACTGGAGAGTACCATAATTTGAACTGCTAAAATCAGTACCAAACTCAAGCAGTTGTTCATAAACAGCCCTGCGCCGTTCCGTTTCAGCAAGGATGAGATCTTCAATGCTGTCGGTTATTGTAGTAAAATTGTATGAAAAAGGTCTTCCCTTTTCATCCGAATACTGAACAACGATGTTGTTTTCATCACGGATAGTCATTACAAGAGATGTTCCGGTAAAAGCGTATACGTTGTCTTCCTGCTTTTGGGTTCCATCATACTTCCACGAAGCATTGATATCTTTAACTTTAAGGGTAACAGTACCTGATTCCTTGCCTGTATCAAAGCAATATTCTTTTCTTAGCTGTGAAATATCAATCTGATTTGACGCAATCATTGCGGCATAACTCTCAGGATACCAGGTTTTGTCAAGGACAAGCTCAAGTCTCTGATCCAAAGAATTATCCGTATCAAGAGAATCTGCCTTGTCAAATTCATCATACAGGCGCAGATTGTACGAAAAACACCAGCCGGTCGTTCCGTCCTGTGTAAGAATCCACAGCCATTCGCCTTCCATTGTTTTTGCACCGGCGGACGGCAGAACACCTTCTCCCTTGTAAAGGACCTTTACCACCTCATTGTTGCGCAGGCGGTATACCTGTCTTGAGGTATTTACCGGTTCATTGCGAACAGGCAGTCCGTCAAGGACGACTTTTGCATAAATGTTCTTATATTCCTGATAAGGTTCGTAAAGTTTGAGAACCTTTGATTTTGACTGCGGCGGCAAAATCTGCCAGAATGGTACTTCGGTCTTTTCCTTGCTGTCGGTAAGCCCAACAACATAAACCTGACTGATATTGGATTTGATATAAACGCGTACGAGGTCACCCGCATAAAGATTTTGTTCGGGAGAAGACCATAAAACAACACTGTAGCCTAATTTATGTGAACATGAAAAAAACAAACAGGAACACAAACCTGCCAATACTACAAATACAAGTGCAACTGATTTTTTATGCATGAGTTGAGAATAACACAGTTTTTACGGAGTTTCAACCTTGAAAACTTTCAGCTGTTGTGGCCGAGTGTTGTAAAGTTTTCAACCGGGCTGGAAAATATAATACCGCTGCCTTTTTTATCCAGACAGGGAAGATTTTTTACAGCGTTAAAAACCTTTTCGGACTGGTCATGATCAACGATAAGCATGAGCATCTCTTTTTCGGGAACTATCGTCAGTCCAAAGAACTTTACATCTCCTTCCTTTGCAGTTCCGCGTGCATTCAGAATTGTTCCACCGCTTGCGCCGGCATTGCGTGCCGCTTCCATAACATCATCCGCATAACCCTGATTGACAATAACACTTATAAGTTCTTTCTGTATGTTTTTCATATCTCTTTCTCCCTGCGCAAAAGTTCCCGACTGCATTTTTGACATTACATCGACGGTAAAAAGGATTCCGTGTTTGTATTTACGGCTTCCGGCATTAGCCTTTATAAGCCCGATGACCGTCTCGCATTTATCTGTATCCGTAATTATATATGCAATATCCCTTGTGGAATCACCGATACCAAGTACATGAAGAATCTTGTTTGAGGCCGTTCCGCGTCCTTTGAGAACAGTTCCTCCGCCCGCACCGGCATTTACAGCCGCATCAACAAAATCCTGACCCATACCGCCGGGTAGAATGCCGGTTATCAAAACAAAAGGATTCATCCAACGCTCCTCCTATTTTTTATTTTATATACAATACCAAGTATCTGAACTGCAATCAGAGGTGCAAGAGCAACAAGAGCTATAACACCGAATGATTCTCCCGCCCCTGTTTTTGCCGATGAACTCTGCCCCACCCCAAGCATAAATGACAATATGAAAGTGGCTGTCATGGGGCCCGAAGCGACACCGCCCGAATCAAAAGCAATTCCGACAAACAAAGGCGGACAAAATAATGTCATAATCAATGCAAGCAAATAACCCGGAAGCAGTACAAACCACAAACTAAAACCGTGCAAAATCTTGAGAATCGAGACTGCCACCGCAGCAGCGACACCAAAAGCGAGGGCAAAAAGAATGAGTTTGCGTCTTATGTTCCCACCCGAAGCCTGTTCAACCTGCTCTGTAAGTACATAAACAGCGGGCTCTGCACAAACAGTGACAGCACCAAAAATCAAGCCGGAAAAAACAAGAAAAAAGTAAGACCAGCCGTTGCCGGCTGTCGCATTAGCAGCAAGCGTTCTGCCCAAAATGAGACCAGCAGGCATAAAACCGCCTTTTACACCTGTCAAAAAAACTGTGAGCCCTACAAAACTGTATATGATACCAACAAACATTTTTGCCAGTTGTACCGGCGGCATCTTTATCAAAAATACCTGAAAGAATATGAACATCACTACCAGCGGCAAAAGTGAAAGGATAACTTCGCCCGCCGTAGGCAGAATCAGTGCCAAAAACTCATTATTCACACTCTGAGATATAACTGCAGAAGTTCCATCAGAGTGTAAATTAACAAGAAGAGAATATATCAGTACACTCATTATAGGCCCGATGGAAGCCGTACCAGTAAGGCCAAAGCAGTCTTTTTGTCCGGACGAACGGGCAACACCAAGACCAAGCGCCATTATAAAAGGGACAGTCATGGGACCTGTTGTTGCACCGCCTGCATCAAAAGAGATACCGATAAATTGTTCCGAAACAAAATATGCCGTTACAAAAAGCAATATATAAAACACGATTAGAACCAAATTAAGCGGAATCTTAAAGATTGATCTTGCGAGCCCGAGCATTACAAAAACTCCGACTCCCAACGCGATAGAAAGAACCAGAGGCAGTTTTGCGACCGACTCATTCACACTCCTAAACTGTTCCGCCAGAACCTGTACATCAGGTTCTGCAATTGTTACCAAAAAACCTATGACAAACGAAATTGAAAGTAAAAGGACAAGATTCTTTTTTTGAGTCAGAGCCGATCCAACAGATTCGCCAACCGGCAGGATTCCCGAGTCAACACCCTGCAAAAAAAGCGATAACCCGAAAATGACAAGAACCGCACCTGTGGCAAAATTAATCAGTATTTGTTTTTCGAGAGGAGCAACGGTAAGCCCGAGAACGAGTACAATACAAACAATGGGCGTAACCGAAAAAAAAGTATCTCGGAATTTGGCACCTATTCCCATACCGATATTTTAACAAGCTTTCTTCAAAATTACAAACTGGTATAAAAAGGGGCTTTTTGTATTGAAAACCGCAAAAATAATTTGACAGTTCTTTTTTTATGAAATAAAATATCTTTTATAAAATAATTCTAAGGAGTCCTAAAAGTGGCTAAAGTAGAACTCAAAGGTATTGGTAAGGTCTACGACGGTAACGTTCGTGCAGTTGACAATGCCAATATTATTGTAGAAGACCGCGAATTCGTAGTATTCGTAGGTCCTTCTGGTTGTGGTAAGTCTACCACTCTCCGCATGATTGCAGGTTTGGAAGACATCACAGAAGGTGAACTCTACATCGACGGCGAGTTGATGAATGATGTTCCGCCAAAAGACAGAAACATTGCAATGGTTTTCCAGAACTATGCTTTGTATCCGCACATGACTGTTTATGACAACATGGCATTCGGTCTTAAAATCCGCAAGGTTGACAAGGCTGAAATCGAGCGCCGTGTACGCGAAGCAGCCCGTATCCTTGACATCGAAAAACTCCTCGACAGAAAGCCAAAAGCTCTTTCTGGCGGTCAGAGACAGCGTGTTGCTGTAGGACGTGCTATCGTACGTAATCCTAAAGTATTCCTTTTTGATGAACCGTTGTCAAACCTCGATGCAAAATTACGCGTTCAGATGCGTGCAGAAATTTCTGACTTGCACCACCGCTTGAATGCAACAATGATTTACGTTACACACGACCAGGTAGAAGCTATGACCATGGGTGACAAGATCGTTGTTATGAAAGACGGTAAAGTACAGCAGATCGGTTCACCGTTGTACCTGTACAACCACCCGATCAATAAATTCGTAGCAGGATTCATCGGTTCACCGCCAATGAACTTCCTCACTGTAAAGATTGTTGAAAAAGGCGGCAAACTTGTTGCTGACGAAGGTTCTTTTGAAGTTACACCTACCGACGAACAGGCTAAAGCCCTTAAAGCATACATCGGAAAAGAAGTATACTTCGGTATTCGTCCTGAAGATCTTACTTTCACAACATCTCCGGTTGCTTCAAACAATATGCAGATGAAGATTTCTGTTATCGAACCACTGGGTGCAGAAACACACCTGTTCCTTACAACAAAGACACAGTCCTGTGTTGCTCGTTGTTCTCCGGACAACAAGTACTCAATTGGTGAGACAGTTAACTTCACACCACTTATGGAAAAAGGTAAATTCTTTGACAAGGACACAGAACTCAGTATCTGTGAAACACCTACAACAGAGTAGTTTATCCGTTTTTTCAAAAAAGGCCCGCCGAAAGCGGGTCTTTTTTTTGTTTAACGCTGTTCATGAAAGGTAAAAAGTTTCTTGCAGAGCATGCAATTAGCTTGAAATCCGTTACACAATATTGTACTATTATAATAAGATGAATAAACGTATACTGGCTCCTTCAATTTTATCAGCTGATTATCTTCATTTTGCCGATTCAATTTCTTTAATAGAAAAAAGTAAAGCTCCATGGGTTCACATCGACATAATGGACGGATCGTTTGTTCCAAATTTTACATTCGGGCCGCCGCTGGTAAAAGCCCTGCGCAAAATAACAAATCTCTTTTTTGACGTTCATCTTATGGTTAATAATCCCCAAAATCATTTTGAAAGCTTTGTCCAGGCAGGCGCAGACGCTCTCACCTTTCACTACGAAAATGTTATTCATCATCACAGATTGATAGAGCAGATTCACGATATGGGCAAAAAGGCGGGTATCAGTATTGTGCCGTCAACTCCGGTATCGGTACTGCAGGAGATTTTGCCTTTTGCGGACATTGTCCTTATTATGACCGTAAATCCAGGTTTTGGAGGTCAAAAACTTATCCCGCAATGTGTCGAAAAAATAAAACAATTGCAACAAATTCGTTCGGAATCGGGTTATAATTACAAAGTTTCAGTTGACGGCGGAATCAATAACCAGACACTGCCTCTTGTACTGGATGCCGGTGTAGACATAGTAGTTTCGGGCTCGGCGTTTTTTTCGGGCAATCTGAATTGGAGTTAGCGGAACAAAAGTTGGAGATATAGAGAAAATGAAAAAAATAATCAGTTTGTTATTTTTGATTTGTTTTTGCACATTGCTTTTTGCACAGACTTCTGCAGACATTCTGCTGCCGGGTCTGGAAGCTTATTCCAGAGAAGACTGGGATGCGGCAATACTGTACTTTAAGAAAATCTCTGCCAGCAAAAGCACAGCAACTGATGATGCACTCTACTGGCTTATCATGAGTGAAATGTCTGCCGGTGACTATAAATCCGCGCTCTCAGATTCCAACATTTTTCTTACAAAATACAAAGACTCAAAAAGAACTTCCGATATCAACTACCAAAAAGGCAGAGCCTTGTACCAGCTCAAACAATACGATGATTCCATAAAACAGCTTTACGCTTTTGTAAAGGATTACCCTGATCACAAACTCACGTCGTCAGCTCTGTACTGGATTGCAGAAGCCCTTTTCAATACAAAGAACTACGAGCGCGCTGCGCTGTTCTATACAACGATTGTCGATGAATACAAAGACAGCCCCAAATACGAAGCCAGCTTTTACAGACTGAGTCTTATTAAGCAGAAAGAACGCGAAGAAGAGCTTTTGGAACTTTTGAAAGTTACGCATGAGGAATCATTGCGGGCTGCAGAAGAATACGAAAAGAAGAGCCAAAAATACGAGCAGGCAATATTGGCATACCAGAACAGGATAAAAGAACTGGAAGCCCAACTGAATAAGTAATTACATAGCTTGGAGTAATCTTGCCATGGAAGATGCAAAACTAAAAAAAGCAGACATTCTGTTCAGAAAAAAACAATTTCAAAACCTCATTAAGGAACTGGAACCTTATGTAATGGAATACCGCCAGTCCGCTGATTTTTTCTATATGCTCGGTGTGTCAAACCTGTATCTTGGTATACTCGGTGCAGCGGAAGACTACCTGACAACCGCATCACGTATTGACGCCGATTCTCCAAGAAGTCTGATTGCGCTTGGCGCGTTGTTTTTGCGCAAAGGCAGTACTACAGAAGCAATAAGCTGTTATCTTGAAGCACAGGAAATAGATCCGCAGAACGCGCTTGTAAAAAAATCCCTTAACTTTATCCGCAAAAGCGATATGGCAACCATATCACAGGCCGTGGATAACGGGAAAATCACCGAATTTTATCCCTCAACCGGGGTTTACATTCCTGTACAACAGATTGTTGCAGTTGCGGCAGCAGTTGTCATAATCACAGTCACAACAGTTGTTGCTATAAACATGTACAAAAAGGCACCTAAACGCGCCGACCTGAGTGAGTATACTCTGACAGTGAACGAAAAAAACGACCCCGTAGAAAAAGACGGCGGCACATACCGCTATATAATGACTACATCAGAAATCAACGATTCCTATACAAAGGCAATAAAGTATTTTCAGGCTTTTAAGGACAATCAGGCACAGGTAGAAATAAACCGGATTCTAAATTCCAACGCATCCGTTTCAATCAAACAAAAAGCGCGGGATATTATGAATTATATTCAAGAACCCGGTTTTGACACAATCAAAGATATTTATTCATACAAAGAAGTTGAATCAGACCCATATCTATACATGGACTGCTGGGTAGTATGGTCAGGAAGGGTCAGCAACGTGGAAATAACAGAGACAACCTACAACTGTGATTTTGTTGTCGGTTATGACGACATGAAGAATATTGACGGGTTTGTTCCATGTTCTATTCCGCTGCCGATTTCGATTGATGTAGAAAATCCGGTACAGATTCTTGGAAAACTGACAGTAAAAAACAACAAGCTGTTCCTGTTGGGCAAATCGGTTTACCAGCCCTTAGGAAAAAAATAAAAAAAATTTTACATTTTTTTGTGAAAAACGGTAAAAAACATATTTTTGTACCTATATAAATAGTGGGAGGAAAGGTAGCAAATATGGCAGTAGAAAATCCAACAAACACAGATTTATCTGAAAAAATGAAAGCTCTTGAAGCTGCAAGGCTTCAGATTGAAAAACAATTCGGACAGGGTTCCCTGATGAAGCTGGGAACAAAAACCGACGCCACCGGAATAGACGTAATTCCATCAGGCTCAATCCTGCTTGACGAAGCGCTCGGAATCGGCGGATATCCGAAAGGACGTATCATAGAGATATACGGTCCTGAATCATCAGGAAAGACCACTCTCGCTCTTCACGCCATTGCAGAGGCACAAAAAACAGGAGGAATAGCGGCATTCATTGACGCCGAGCACGCGCTCGACCCGGTTTATGCCAAAAATCTTGGCGTAGACACGGAAAACCTTTGGGTTTCACAACCTGACACAGGAGAACAGGCTCTCGAAATTGCGGAGAACCTTGTACGTTCCGGTGCAATCGACATTATTGTTGTTGACTCCGTAGCGGCACTTACTCCCCAGGCCGAAATTGAAGGCGACATGGGAGACTCCCATGTAGGTCTCCAGGCAAGACTTATGAGTCAGGCACTCCGAAAGCTTACGGCAATAATCGGTAAATCAAAGTGCCTTCTGATATTCATAAACCAAATCCGTATGAAAATCGGCATCATGTTCGGCAATCCCGAAACTACAACCGGTGGTAATGCCCTCAAGTTTTATTCCTCAATTCGTCTTGAAGTAAGAAGAATTGAATCGATAGACGCAAAAGGCGGCGAAGACGCTGTTGGTAACAGGGTCCGCGTAAAGGTTGTAAAAAACAAGGTTGCTCCACCGTTCAGAAAAGTTGAGCTGGACATCTACTTTGGTAAAGGTATTTCAGCTGTTTCGAGTATGCTGGATGCGGCAGTAAAGTACGAACTGGTAGAAAAACGCGGCGCTTGGTATGCGGTCAACAACGAAAAAATCGGACAGGGACGTGAAAATGCAATACAGTTCCTTGAACAGAACCCTGATTTTTATCGCGAAATCGAAACCAAACTGCGTGCAAAGCTTTTTCCCGGTCAGGAATTAAAAAACAAGACACCTGACAAAAAGGCAGGTGCAAAAGCTGCAGCAACGGAAAAAATGTCGGCAGGAAGCGCAATTCCGCCCAAAACCGATCCAAAGGCAGATGTCTTCTGATGTCCGCAGTAGTTCTGGGCTTAGGCTCAAACAAGAGTCTTTGCAATAAAAACAAAGTTCTGACTCCGGATAAAATTCTGGACAAAGCCTGCTCGGAACTCAAAAAGCACATAAAAAAACTTCGCTGTTCTTCCATATATATTACAAAACCGATGTATGTGGAGGAACAGGCGGATTTTTTCAACATGGTCGTTCTTGGTGATTATGACGGCTCTCCGAGAGAACTCCTCAATCTCATACACATAATAGAGAACAAATACGGCCGCGACAGAAACCTTGAAACTTTCAAAGGTCCCAGGACTCTGGACATTGATATAGAACTTTTCGGCGATATTACCGTATGCGAAAATACAAGTACAGATCCTCTCTATATCCCGCATCCGCTGATAAACGAGAGACAGTTTGTACTTGTACCCCTGCTTGAGATTTTGAATTATTCTGCCGAATCTATAATAGACAGGCAAAAATACGAGCAAATGCTTGCAAAACTACCGGATCAAGGTGTCAGATTATGGAAATCAAGCAGGAAACATTAGAAAAAACAGGCGAAAACACAAAAAAGAACAATTTTAAACTGGGCAAGTTTGACGGCCCGCTTGACCTCTTGTTGTTTTTGATAAAGAAAAACGAAATAAATATCTACGATATTCCGATTGCGGAGATTACGGAACAGTATATGGAATTTCTGGATTATGCCGTTTCTACCGATCTGGAAAACCTTACCGAATTTTATGCGCTTGCCGCTGACCTGCTTTACATAAAATCACGTACACTACTTCCTGTAGAAGTTTCATTTGACGGAGAAGATATCGAAGACCCCCGTCAGGAGCTTGTCGACAAGCTTATCGAGTACCAAAAGTTCAAAAAGCTTTCAGAACTTATGGAACAAAAAGAAGACGAAGCTGAATGGAGCGTTGAGCGAAAAAAAATCCAGCGGATTCTTCCTTTTGAAGAAGAAGAATTGTGGGAAAAGGTTGATACATGGGATTTGCTAAAGCTTTTTTCAAATCTGGTATCAGCCTACAACACAGAAAAAATCCTCGACATGTATGAGGAAATTACAATAAACGAAAAACTCACACTCATGAGCGAACTGTTTGCAAATAAAGGCGAATGTTATTTTACTGATTTGATAGTCAGAAAAGATAACTTACTTGATATTGTATGCGCTTTTATGGCAGTATTAGAGGCGGTTAAATTCAAAACCGCAGTTATCTATCAGAACAGAATGTTCGGTGACATTAAAATAAAACCATATAAAAAAGAAGCATAGCCGTCCTTCTGTAAGACAAGAAACTGTCAGACATCACACAAAAGAGTCATAGGATGGAGTTTTGTTTGAAAAAGGAAACAGCGCTGTTAGAAGCAATTTTTTATTTGGAAAGTGAACCTCTCGACAATAAAACATTATCTAAAATTTCCGGTCTTGGACTTGAAGTAGTTGAAGCAGCCATAGAAAAACTACAGGAAAAATACACAGAAGAAGATTCCGGCGTTGAGCTGGTACAAATTTCGGGCGGCTGGATAATCAGCCCCAAAACCGAATACTGGCAGTGTCTCAAAGAAAGATACGGCAAAAAAAATGACAGCAGGCTTTCGCGCGCTGCCATGGAAACTCTGTCGATAATCGCATATTCACAACCGGTTACAAAAGCCGAGATTGAAGCCATCAGAGGTGTTTCAGCAGACAACATGATCCGTCTTTTGCAGGAAAGATCACTGATAAAAGAAGTCGGCAAAAAAGACATCCCGGGTAAGCCGGTTCAATACGGAACTACAAAAGAGTTCTTAAAATTCTTCAGAATGAACAGCATAGCGGATTTGCCTAAACTTACAGAAACAGAAAGTGAGCGGTTTGAACTTGCAAGATAATGACAACGAAAAGAACACAATACGTTTACAGGTTGCGCTTGCACATGCGGGTGTCGCAAGCCGGCGTGCCTGCGAAAAGATAATAACCGACGGTCACGTTACGGTAAACGGCGTAACAGTTACCGAGATGGGTACAAAAGTTTTACTTACCGACAAAATCTGTGTCGACGGCAAAGAAGTCCGTCAGGAAGAACATAAACGCTACATTCTGCTGAATAAGCCGGCGGGATATGTTTGTTCCCTTAGTGATGAAAAGAACAGACCTGTTGCATCTGACCTATTAAAGCCTCATTTTTCCGAAAGACTTTACAATGTAGGCAGACTGGACATGTATTCGGAAGGTCTTATCATTTTTACAAATGACGGCGACTTTGCCTCTGTAGTATCACATCCTTCCGCCGAACTTGAAAAAGAATACCTTGTTGAGACGAGCCTCCCATACCCGCCGATTCTTCCTGACAAATTTATGCGCGGAGTCAGAGTAGACAATATCTTTTACAAATGCAAAAAGGCGGAACGCATCTCAAGCCGCAAATTAAAGATCGTTCTTATCGAAGGCAAAAACAGAGAAATCCGCAAAGTTCTGGAATCATTCGATGTACGTGTAAAATCGCTTACAAGAATACGTATAGGGTTTATCAATCTTGACGAATCACTTCAGCCGGGAAAGTTCAGGGAACTTACCGCTCAGGAAGTTACAAAACTAAAAGAACTGTGCAAAAAGAGGAAATATGATAATAGCAATTGACGGACCTGCCGGCGCAGGAAAAAGTACCATCGCAAAACTTATCGCCGAAAAACTGAACATAACCTTTCTTAATTCTGGCTCGTTTTACAGGGCAATAACTCTTTCACTCCTCAGAAACAATATTCCGCTGACAGATACAAACGCCGTAATCGATCATGCTGAAAAACTGGACCTTGATTACAGAAACAGTAGGCTTTTTCTTAACGGTGAAGATGTGGAAGATATTCTTCATTCCGACGCAATCGATTTGAACGCCTCAAAAGTATCATGTATTGTGGATGTCCGCCATATCGTCAACAAAAAGATTAAAATGATTACAAAAAAAATCAGCATAGTCTGCGAAGGCAGGGACATGACAACCGTCGTATTCCCGGAGGCAGAGTACAAGTTCTATCTGGATGCATCGATAGAGGCACAGGCAAAGCGGAGGTTCAATCAGGGAGTCAGCAATCTGTCTCTGGAAGAAATCGCCGAATCCATAAAAAAACGGGATGAAATCGACAAGAACAAACAGGAAGGATCCCTAAAAATTGCAGAAGATGCACATTATATCGATACTTCAGACTTGACTATAGAGCAGGTTTGTGCGATAATTTTAGACAAAATTCATATATAAGGGTTTATTATGGCAGAGAAGGACGTGGTAATGAATGAATCTCAG
>JAEEQG010000172.1 GCA_016285185.1 Spirochaetota bacterium | reverse complement strand
TCTTCAAGTGCTGCCGGAAAAGCATATTCCGGTGCAAGCCGGAATTCGGGAACAAGAACTCTGGAAGAAGTTTCGTTTGCAAGCGAGGCGCAAAAATTCCGCCAGGACAGTCTGGAACCACCCATAAAAGAACCACCGTGAATATACAGTATCATACGCTTGTTTGAAGAAACCTGCGGAATAAGCATATCGCACGTTAAGCCGTGAACCGTCGTATTCCGGCAGTCCACCTGATTGGGCAGAACAAGCTTGGTAAACTGTTTTTCAATTTTTGCCCTGAAAACCGTCAGGTCTGATTTTTGTGAAAAAACTAAATTCTTTAACTTTTTTACCGCTGCACGTTTATTTAAAACCGCCATAAAATCAGTATAGCAGAGCAGAACATAAAAGTCTATTAAGAAGTTACCATAATCTCTATCTGTGTAAATATCTTACATATATTTGATATTTTACTTGATTTATAGCAGAAATGTGTTAGATTTTTATTAGAAGGAAATTGAAAATGATAATATCCGAAAGCGCAAATTTGGAACTAAAGCGGGAATTTACTGACGAAATCAAAAAAGAAGTTGTTGCCTTTGCAAATACCGCCGGCGGAATTATATACGTAGGTGTAAATGACGATGGAACCGTAAGGGGAATTGATGACGTTGACGGTGAAATGCTGCGGCTTTCAAGTTCAATAAGACAGTCAATCAAGCCGGATATTACCATGTTCGTTTCCTATGTAACGGAAATAATCGAGGACAAGCCGGTAATAAAAATAACAGTCCAGCGTGGCAATGCGCGACCTTATTACTTGTCCGGCAAGGGGCTGCGTTCTGCCGGTGTTTATGTGCGGGAAGGTTCTGAAACAGTTCCTGCTTCAGAATCCGCTATCTTCAAAATGTCAAAGGAATCTACCGGCGAGCGTTTTGAAGAACTGCGAAGCCACAACCAAAAGCTTTCGTTTTCGGAACTGACACGCCAGTTTGCCTCACGGAATATTACCTTTGAAAAACGCGACAAAAAGCGTCTGAACATAATAACCGAAGAAGGACAATACACAAATCTCGGACTGTTGCTTTCTGACCAGTGTACACACACGATAAAAGTTGCCGCGTTTGAAGGAACGGATACTTCCGTTTTTAAAGACCGGCGTGAGTTTGAGGGTTCGCTTTTTAAACAGCTTGATGAAACATATTCATGGTTGAATTTTCATAACTGTACAAATTCCAGTTTTGAAGGACTTTACAGAATTGATACCAGAGATTATCCTGCTGCCGCGGTCAGGGAATCGCTTCTTAATGCGATTGTTCACAGGGATTACAGTATAAGCGCAAGTATTCTGATTCACCTTTTCAGTGACAGAATGGAAATAATTTCTGCCGGCGGACTTGTTGAAGGTTTGCGCCGTGACGACATTATGCTCGGTGTTTCCGCGGCACGAAACGTTAATCTGTCAAAGGTTTTCTACAGACTTCATCTTATAGAGGCTTATGGTTCGGGTCTGCCGAGAATCTATTCCTGTTATGGTGATGTTTTATCGCAAAAAACAGGATATTCGGGCAACAAACTTATATCCCCCGAAATAAGTGTCTCGGATAACGCCTTTAAGCTTACTCTGCCAAATGTTAATTACTGGCTTTCAAAAAATGTAACCTCTGTTGCAGATGTTTCGCCGTTCCATGTACACAGAGAAACTGAAATTCTGCAGATGATTGTCCGCAGTGGTTTTGTTACACGCAAAAATGTTCAGGAACGTCTTGGAATTTCACAGTCACTTGCTGTAAAAGTACTTTCGGCAATGGCGGAAAAAGGACTTGTCCGCCAGATTGGAAAGGGCAGAGCTGTTCGTTATGTAAAAGCAGGGTCTTGACGATTTTGCCAGCCTCTCTTAAAGTTTGGTTATGAAAAAAATTATCCGTATTCTTCCGTTTTATGAAATACTCAGACTCGTTTTTATTCTGCTTTTTCCGCCTGAAGAAAAGCTTGCACTAATGCCTGTTTCCTGGTATGCGGCTGTGCCTTTGCTCATGCTTGTTCCCCTTTTGGCATGGCTTATGTATGCGGAAAAGGAATACTTAGATTTGACAAAAAAGCTTTATTGCCTTACAAAGCTTTTACAAACTGTAGGTTTAACAGTTTTTACAATTTCAAATATCGTCATGTTAAAAACATCAGCGCTTATTAATGATGTAAAATCTCTCAAAATAATTGTTTTTTCATTGGTAATTATTCTTATTGATGGTATACTGTCAGTAATCGTACTAAAAATGGGTGGTGAAGTATGCAAATAATCCCGATAGCAAGCGGAAAGGGCGGGGTTGGAAAAAGTCTGCTTTCTGCAAATCTTGCTATAGCACTTTCTAAAGCGAACAAAAAGGTTATTCTCGTAGATTTGGACTTAGGTGCTTCCAATCTGCATCTGGTTTTAGGGCATCAGTCTCCTAAGGCAGGTTTGGGAACTT
>JAEEQG010000171.1 GCA_016285185.1 Spirochaetota bacterium | reverse complement strand
CAAATATATGGGTTTAATGTTCAATCTTGATATGCTCGGCTACGGAATTATGGCTTTATCTACTTTTTTTATCGGTCTGACGATAAACGCGGAAACAAAAGCAGACAAGGCATTAAAAGCTCTGCTTCTGATTCACGGCGTTTTCTTTTTAAGCTGCTTTCTAATGCCCATGACCGGCATTTTTGCCGGCAGCAATGGCTCAACTTCAAACGGCGGAGTGATTGCGCTTGAAATTTGGTGCCTTTATTTTCTGCCAATCGGGATTCTGTCTTTTCTGCATTTCAGGCGGAGCTAAAAAAGGCTGTCCAAGTGGAGAAAATCCAATGAATAAAACGAAGCACAAACGAATAGGAATATATATTTTAGCAGCTATTGTGTTGTTTGTATCCTGTTATCTTATCATTCAGAGAATACACTGCCACATTGCAGTCAAAAGCGCAGAAGCACGGCTTGCTTCTTATAATGCAAAAACTGCCGACTTAAGCTATGGCAAAATGACTTATGTTGACAAAGGATCTGGTGACGTAATTCTTTCTGTCCACGGAATCTTCGGCGGCTATGATCAGGCATATGAAACTTGCGAAAATTTTGCCACAGACTACAGGATAATCGCACCTTCCCGTTTCGGCTATTTAGGAAGTGAAATTATGGGTGACGGCACACCCGCTGAACAGGCAAAAGCCTATGTGGAACTATTGGACAAACTGGGTATTGATAAAGTCTATGCACTTGCCACTTCTGCAGGCGGAAGTGTTGCCATACGCTTTGTACTTGACTATCCGGAACGGACAAAAGGGTTGATATTATATTGTTCCGGCATGCCACATACCGAAAAACCTGAAAAAGATCCTGGATATGCTGGTCCTCCGGCATTTTTGTGCGGAGATTTTCCGATGTTTTTGCTGAGCCCTCTTTTTGAGCCGATTATGGGAATGACACCTTCCACAATTTACAGTATGCTGCCATGCAACGCGAGAAAGGCCGGAGTTGTACTTGACGCATCCGTTACCAACGGCGATATGGCACGCAATTATGACAGTTATCACGTTGAAGACATGCAGGTACCGGTGTTGATTTTTCATGCCAAGGACGACAAGCTTGCTGACTATAATGACACGGTAAAAGCTGTTCCACGATTTCCGAACTGCACTTTTATCAGCTTTGAAGACGGCGGACATCTTATGGCTGGTCATGAGACTGAAATCAAAAAGGCAGTTGCTGAGTTTACCAGTAAAAAATAATTAATAACAATAAAACCTGACACACTGTTGTCTTATTTTGTATGCTATACTCTCATCATGCATTTTGTAAACGCAAAATCGATTTTGACACCTCACAGCATGAACATTTACCGCGGCTGTTCGCACGGCTGCATTTACTGCGATGCGCGGAGCAAGTGCTATCAGTTTACGCACGAATTCGAGGATATCGAAGTGAAGCAGAATGCGCCGGAACTTTTGGAGCAGACTTTGCGCAAAAAACGGAAACGCTGCATGGTTGGAACCGGCGCAATGTGTGACCCGTACATTCCGCTTGAAAAAGATTTGCGCCTTATGCGCAGCTGTCTTGAAATAATCGAAAAACACAACTTTGGCGCGGCGGTTCAGACAAAATCAGACCTTGTGCTCCGCGACCTAGACATCTTAGAGCGCATAAACCGAAAGTCAAAAGCCGTAGTTCAAATGACGCTGACTACCGCAGACGACAGCTTGTGCCGCATTGTAGAGCCGGGTGTCTGCCCGACAAGCCGTCGCTTTGAAGTACTCTCGGCCTTCCGTGATGCCGGCATTCCGACCGTAGTCTGGTTCAGTCCGCTTTTGCCGTTCATAAACGACACAAAAGAGAATATCGACGGTATTATGGACTACTGCCTCCGTGCGGGCGTAAAGGCTGTTATTTGTTTTGGAATCGGACTGACTCTGCGCGACGGCAACCGCGAGTATTTTTATGCCGCGCTCGACCGCGCAGCTAAAGCAGACAATCGGTTTTCAGGTTTCAAGGAACAATATATACGAACTTTCGGCAACAGCTACGTTGTTTCAAGCCCGCGTGAACACGAGCTAATGCAGCATCTCGCACAACAATGCCGCAAGAACGGCATAATGCTCGGCACAGATTCGGTCTTTAAGTGGATGGAAGAATTTCCCGAAGGCAACCCCGATCAGCCGGAGTTGTTTTAGAACAACACATCTGGCGGATTTTTCTTATATTTTTAGCAAAACTTTTTCCTGCTTTTTTGAAACTGCCATTTTTGGATATGTTATTATTTCCAGGCCCATTCCCAGGCTGTCAAGATAATCTATCAATGTTGAAATTTTTATATCTTTTCTTTTTTCGATTTTCGAAACTGATGACTGGGTAAAATTTGCCATCTCAGATTGCTTAATCTTCTGTTCTTCGCGGAGCTGGGCAAGGCGGATTGTCATAATATCCTGCTCAGCTTTTATGTGAGCCCGGCGAACTGCTTCTTGAGACATATTACTTTCCATCATTTTGATTGCGTCTTTCATTTTCCAACTCCTTCTCATGTCTTTCAGCAATTACTTCGGATTCGGCTATTAAATCCTTGTAAAAATTATCTTGATCTTTGCCTTTTTTATCTCCGCCGGTAAGCAGAAAGGCATTTCTTTTGGAATCAAAGTAATAGGAAACTCTCAAAAGATGTTGATGCGTCTGATTTCTAAATTCTTTTAGATTTTTAAGTTTTTTTGAACCATGAAGAACGTCAGCGTATGGACGGGGAAGACTTGGACCATATTGTCTTAGTAAAAGAACCCTCTGCAATACGGCTTCTTTGCTTTCTTCGTCCAATGCTAGAAACCATGCATCATATTCATCTGATGAATCTACATTCCACATGGTTAATTATATGAACTAAAGTGAATATTTGTCAATAGAAAAAAGGCGGATTTACCCCGCCTTTTTTCTAATATACTATTCAACTATTTATTTGAAAAATACTTTCTCTGGAATTCTTCGTCACTCATACATAAAATCCGAATTCCTTCAATAAGTCCAAGAATCTCTGGTATTACAGTCCAACAAAAAAGAATGCACACAATTCCTTTTCCAATTTGGCCTAAATAAAACTTATGAACTCCAAGACCACCTAATAAGAGTGCAAGAACACCTGCAGTCACTCTGTTCTTATCTGAACCCATTGATGAAAGAGTTGATGACACTACATTCATTTGTCTACAACCACACTTTGGACATATTTCTGCTTTTTTTGCAATCTTAGCTCCGCAATCTTTACAGAATTTTGTTTCGTTTTCCTGCATCTGTCTTACACCACATTTTGGGCAAATTTCCGCATTTACAGAAATTTCTTCACCACATTCAATACATTTTTTCGTTTCTGGCATTAATTCCTCCGAAGTTTTTATTCTCTAGGCGAAGAAATGCTGAAAGGTTTTTATTAACAATAAATGACAAGCCCATCTTCAACCTAACAATTATTCGCCATATTCACAGAAAAGTTTATACAGCAAAAAAAGTGTATAATTTTCCATAATTTACCGATATATCGGTATTTACTATAGTATACCTACTATTCGGTAATTGTCAACGAAATAATCCCAAAATGTCGGTATTATAGTTTTATGTTCAGAGACAACTTAAAGGAACAGATTGAATATAAAGGAATGATTATCAAGGAACTTGCTGCTAAAACTGGGATAAGCAAACGTACGATTGACACTTATGTAGACAGCCGTGCAGTGATTCCGAATGCAGAAATAGCAGTTAAACTTGCCGAGGCTCTGGACACAAGCGTTGAATATCTGGTCAAAGGAACTGAATCAGAGCGGAAACTCGATGTTTTCCCACAAAAGCAAAAAAACTACGAGAAATATAAGAAAATACTACACGATTTAGACTTAATTCCAGAAAACTTTCTGCCGGTTATTGAGGCTATACTTCATGTAACTGCAAAAAAGCTTTCTGAACAAACAGAAAACTAAAAGCCACCCCGAACCAGCCGGAACTGTTCTAAAGTATTTTTTTTAATGTGACCTTCATTTAATGCTATATCTTAAAGATGTGAAGCTTTTAGAGTAATTGTTTTTCCATAAGGAAGAACAAGCCGTCCCTGAGGTGTAAACTTGTCCGATTTTTTTTCAGTTCCCTGGTCAAGTTCATGAATAGGGATATTAAATTTTGCATCAATAATAGTTGCAACTTCAGTGGCTTCTACAGCATCCATATTGTAAATTCCATCGATTGGATACATTGCATAATCAATATTTCGTGATTTTAAATCATTCATCTGGTCAATTCTTGAAGTATCTCCTGCATGATAAACCGTTACACCGTCAACAGTTACAAGATAACCTACACAATATCTGACATCATGATTTTTATTTCCACCTGCAGCAACTGCTTTAACTGTAAAAGGTCCAAGATTCATTGTTTCGTAAGTTCCATCATGAAGAAAATCTCTATTATCCAATTTTTTTCCGGATTCTTTAAGTTTTACTTTGTTGCATGGTTTGTGATCATCGTGTTGATGTGTGACGATTATGTAGTCTGCTTCCATAGAGTAATCACCGTCAGAATAATTAGGATCTATGTAAAGAACAGCACCGTCTTTTGCAACAATCTTTACAGAAGCATGACCGATATAAGTCAGAGTTGTTTTTCCTTTTCCGCATGAAAAGATAAGAACAGAACTAAATCCGATGATAAGTGCGCATAAAAATTTGATATTCTTCATAGTTATCTCCTTATGATTTTAAAAAACAATATTCTTATCCAATTTTTCCAGATTTTTTTTGTGAATAAGAATCAGAAGGGGAGCATCAGCTTTTAGAGGCAAATCAGGATCCACAAAATCTTTTACAATCCCATTTTTAATTGCAATAATATTTGCTCCGTACTTCTTTCTAAGATCCAGTTCTTTTAATGTTTTTCCAATCCATTTTTCTTTGGGTTCCATTTCTACAAGGCAGAGATCTTCGTTAATTTCAAAATATTCAAGAAAGTTACTTACAATAAGACTTTTTGCTGTTCGAATCCCACTTTCTTCTTCCGGAAAAATAATCTGGTCAGCTCCTATTTTTTTCAGGATTTGCCCCATCCTTTTATTACCAGCTTTGGCAACAACCAATTTAATGCCGCTTTCTTTTGCAATCATAGTACACATAATGCTGGCTTCGAGACTACTCCCCATTGCAACAACAGCACATTCAACATGAGAAATACCAATTGCTTTTATGGCAGAAGTGTCTGTCAAATCTGCAACAATTGCGGTGGTTGCTTTTGAAGAATAGGCTTCAATAATATCTTCACTATTATCAACAACCATTACCTGTGCGCCACTTTCTATAAGTTTGTCTGCCACTGCCTGACCAAATTTTCCTAGTCCAAAAACTACAAAAGAATTGTATTTCAACTTAAGCTCCTTTGTAAAAAATAGCTATAACGTTTATATTCAATAACATTTTATCCAACTATAAAATGTCCGTTTGAATATTTAATCTCATTTTTATCTGAATGATTCGTGCTAAAGAAAAAGGCCATGGAAATCGGTCCAATTCTTCCCGCATACATTCCAATCATTACTATAACCATTCCAGTTTTGTTAAGACAGGAAGTTAATCCTCTTGAAAGTCCTACTGTTCCGGTCGCACTAAAAATTTCGTAAGCAGCAGAGAGAGCAGGAACATTAGAATTGTGTATAAGTGCAAGGATTAAAACAATTGTAAGCAAAAGATTTGACATAAGGATTGCATTTGCCTTGTTAATAAGTTTTTCTGATACTGCTCTGTCAAATACAACAAGTTCCTTTCTGCTTCGGATAAATGACATTACATTCAGAAGAACAACAAAGGCCGTTACAGTCTTTACACCACCTGCAGTACCAACAGGAGAACCTCCGATAAACATATAAATACATCCAACAAGACAGCTTGCCGGAGTCAGACCTTCCTGTGGAATCGTTGCAAAGCCCGCAGTCCTGAATGTAACAGACTGAAAAAAACTTGCCAAAATCTTATTTTCCGTAGAAAGTTTTCCAATTGTCAGGTCGTTATTCCATTCAAAAAACATAACTAAAAGTGTTCCTGAAATTAAAAAAAACAATGTCAGATTAATAACAAGCTTTGTATGTTCTCCAAGTCTGCGCCAGAAAATTTTAAGACCATATTTTTGTTTCCAGGCCTTTTTAATATTTTCAATACAATCAAACCAAACTACATAACCAAGTCCTCCTGAAACAATCAGAAAGATCGTGATAAGATTCATGGGAATGTTTGTCTGATATTCAATAAGAGAATTCTTTCCTATAATATCCATTCCTGCGTTACAAAAAGCAGAGACTGAATTAAAAATAGAAATCCAGATTCCTTTAAGAAAACCAAATCGTGGAATAAAAACAAATAAATACAAAACAGCACCAAGTCCTTCTATAAAAAAAGAACTTTTTATTACTTTAATTAAAAATCTGATAAGCCCTTGTATTGAATCAAGATTATAATAATCCTGAATTAAAAGTCTGGTACGAAGTGAAAAGCTCTTCTTTAAAAGCATCGTCAAAGCGGAATATATAGTGATTACACCAAAACCACCAATTTGAACCAAAAGGAGTATGATGAATTGTCCAAAAAAACTCCAGTGAGAAAAAGTATCTACAACAACAAGCCCTGTAACGCAGATTGAAGTTGTCGCTGTAAATAACGCAGTAAGAAAATTTGTTTGCTGGCCTTGTGCTGTTGCAGCCGGAATCATTAAAAGCAGACTGCCTGCTAAAACTGCGAAAAGGAAACCCAGTACGATTATTTGACTAGATGACAAGCGCCTTTTTTTAATTTGTTTTTCATTGACTAATTGCATCTATGTCTCTTTATAACCACTGTATACAAAGAAAATAATTTTAAATCTTTTTTACATTATATATGGCTATATTTAACTTGTCAAAGTTCTATTAATTATTTTCTCCCGAAAACCACATCATATCCAGCTCTTTTGAACAAATTACTGCTTATTCAATATCGGGCGGGCGCAATGAACGTTGAAGAATTCGATGAGCGGACCCATGAAAAACGCCGTGATAATTGTGCCTGCACCTGCGATTGTGATTATGGCTCGGGCAGCACCGCCAGAAAGCAGAAACAGCGCGACTCCGAGAATTACGCATACAAGGTCAGTGATGATGCGCACATATTGGAACTTGCCTTTATGCCATGTATTCACAATAATAAGCGCAACTGCGTCATAGGTTGAAACACCGAGATCGGCTGTCATATAAAAAGCAGAACCGAAACAAATGATTACAACACCGACAACAAGGCAGACAATCCGTACAATCAAGGAAGGATCAACAATCACTGTCTGCAAAAACTCATAAGTGAACTGCGTAATGTAGCCGAGCAAAAACAGATTTATGAAAGTTGCAATACCGATATAATGGCGGTCAAAAACCAGCATGAAAATAAAGAGCACAGCGTTAGCAATCACATAAAGAGTGCCGAACTTAATCGGTACAAGCGCATCAAGACCAGCCATAAACGATTGGAACGGGTCAACGCCGAGAGCCGCAATCTTAAAGATGCCCACGCTGATTGCGCAGATAATAACGCCAAACAGCGACATCAATATACGCTTTACAAGATTTTTCTTATCCATAATTTTCCTCACCTTATCTAATAATAACGTACTGCTGGGACTCCGACAGCTAACGATACCTGTATGTTGGCTATTCCGCTTGTGAATAATAATCCTCAAGCAGGGGACGGGCGGCATCGTAGTATTTTTCCAGCCGCTTGTCAAAATGCTTTCCGAAGCTTTCGGTCATAATCGTGTCTGCCTGTGCAAAACTCATCGCTTCTTTATAAACACGCTTGCTTACAAGCGCGTCATACACATCCGCAATAGCCATAATGCGCGCTTCAAGCGGGATTATTTCGCCTTTCAAGCCTTCAGGGTAACCGGAACCGTCCCAGCGTTCGTGGTGATAATGCGCTACATTTTCTGCAATAAGGTGGAATGCCAAATCATCTGTTCCCTTAAGAATTTCGTGAACAATACGCGCGCCCTCCGCTGCATGAGTTTTCATCGTTTCAAATTCCGCAACCGTGAATTTACCGGGCTTGCGCAGAATAGCGTCATCTACGGCGATTTTTCCCAAATCATGCATAGGAGCGGCCTTTATCAGATTATGGCAGAATTCGGGCGTGAGCTTGAGTGCGCTATCATCTTCGTCTTTCAGTATCTCATCAATCAAAATCTTTACTACATCGCTGGTACGCTTAATGTGCCCGCCTGTGGAATTATCGCGGCTTTCTACCATTGTTGCCATTGACATAACAAGATTGTCGTGCATCTGCACAATATGCTCGGTTTTTTGTGCAACTTCATCGCGCAGCCTGTCATTGAATTTGTTAAGCAGCGAAATATATTTCTGGTCTTTAGTGTCATCCTGAATGTAAAGAATATAGCCACGCTTTTTCTTTCCGTCTAAAAGCGAATCTATATCTATCTGATAAATTTTATCCCTGTAATTCTTAAAAAAGGTCTTCTTATTTTCATCAGAAATAAACAGTTTGATTCTATTGATTATCTGCTCATTAATCTCCGTGTTTTTTACCGCGGAATCATCAACCCGCAGTTCCACAAGCTTTGGAAAAATCTCCTTTGCAACACTGTTACTGCCTAAATAATTGAACTTGTTGTCAAAGGAAACAAAGCCCGTTTCACCATCCTTTGCAATGGTATCAATAACCGTGTCCGTAACGTCATAAAGCATAATCCGCCTGATTATCAACAGAAGAACAATCTCAAAAACAATAAATGCAAGCGGAATAAGGTCATATTTCAGAGGGAAGATTCTTCCGCAAAAATACAAAAAAACTGTTATTGATTCTGAATGCAAAAGATGATGAAGAATATGCCGCGAAACATCATTTTTTTTACGGATGGCATAAAACGTAAAGGCAAACATAGTAAGCATAAATGCTGCCAGCTGGATATAATAATAGGCATGAGCCGGTCCATAAACCTTGTTCAGTACAAGGTGCCCGTCTATTTTTTTTGCACTAATACTTCTGTAAAAAAAATCCGAATGTCCGATTGTAAGCGCTGAAATAAAAACTACTATTGTAAGCGCAAGAAATATAAGCCTGATCCACTTTTTTACATTCAGATTACACAGGTTGATAATGGTATATAATAAAAAAAGGTTGATACAACAGGCACCGAAATATGTAAGCTTTATTCCTATTATGGCTTCTGACAGAGTTTCTGAATTATAAACAAAAAGATAACCAAGGTTTGCAATTACAACAAGCAGAAAAATAAGAGTTATAAAACCGGAAAACCTTTTTCGCCACATAATCGCGTAAATTCCGGCCAGAACGAGAGAAAGAACAAAAAGAATTATGTAATACGCTTCTATTAAATCCATGAGCAATGAAAGTATAGGTCAGAATAAGCCCATTGTAAATAAAGATATAATTTTATTTCTACAATCTTGACAGTGTAAAGATAATCTGCTAATCTTACCAGTGTAAAGATTGTAGGAGCTATTCATGGAAAAACAGGACACATATCACCACAAAAACCTGAAAAACGACCTGATTGAAGCAGGTATTTCGCTTGTTGCAAAAGAAGGTCTTGAAGGCTTTTCACTAAGAAAAGTTGCCGGTTGTTGCGGAGTTTCACATGCCGCTCCGTATTCGCATTTTGAAAACAAAGATGTACTTCTTGAAGAAATGCAGAACTACATAACCGAAAACTTTTCAAATGAATTGGAAAAAGCTGTCTTTGAATGCAAAAAGCAGGAACAAATCCTTATGGCTCTCGGCAAAGCTTATCTTCATTTTTTTATTGCCCATCCCAATTACTTTATCTTTTTGTTCGGGAAGTCCCGCATTAGCCTGGATTTGACGCCAAATGCAAATTCTGAAAAAAACTACAAACCCTTTGAAATTTTCAAATCTGTTGTAATCCAGATTTTGTCGCAGAAAAACTATCCGACCGAAAAACGGAATGATGCAATCATCGCATTATGGGCTTTTATACATGGAATAACATCCCTGGCAACGATGGACAACATCATATACGAGCAAAAATGGGAAGATAAACTTTTTGACTTTATGCAGGTATTTAACTGCGAATTTTTACAGGAGGAAGTATGAACGGAATTTATTTCAGCGGAAATGGAAACACCAAACACTGTATGGAACTTTTTGCAGAGGCAACAGGCGGCAAAGCCGTGTCAATTGAAAGCCCTGATGCACTTGACGTTTTGAAAAGCGAAACGGAAATCGCTCTGGGTTATCCAACCCACTACAGCAATATTCCGGTAATCGTAAAGAAGTTCATTCAGAATAACGCATCGCTCTTTAAGGGTAAAAAGGTTTTTATAATTGTAACAATGGGTTTGTTCAGCGGCGACGGTGCAGGTCTTGGTGCAAGACTTTTGAAAAAGTATGGTGCTCAAATTCTTGGCGGGCTTCATCTGCGGATGCCGGATGCCATTGGCGATGTAAAAATGCTGAAAAAGGCGGCGAATGAAAACATCAACATAATAAAAGCGGCTGAATCAAAAATTACACAAACTGCATCACAGGTTAAAACAGGGAATTATCCCAAAGACGGGCTTTTTTTCTGGAACCGGCTTGCAGGGCTCTTTGGACAGCGGCTCTGGTTCATACCTACGGCAAACAAACTGCGGACAAAACTTCATATTAATACTGAAAAATGCACAGGCTGCGGGAAATGCGCCGCAAACTGCCCTACAAGATCAATCACAATTCAAGGTGGAAAAGCGGTGTTCAGTGTCGGTAATTGTACCATCTGCTACCGCTGTGTAAATTCCTGCCCGGCAAAAGCCATTACACTGCTTGGAAAGGAAGTGTTGGAACAGTGCCGTTTTGAGCTGTATCAAAAAAAGATGCAGGCTATGTAAAATGAAAAAACTGCTGTCGTTTTTTACAATTCTTGTGCTGAGTGCAGTCTGTTTTGCAGAACCGCAGGATGCCGGGGTCTGTGAAGTCCGTCTTATTATAAAAAACGTTCAGACTACAAACGGAACTATTGTAGTAAGCATTCACGATTCGGAAAAAAGTTTCAGCAAAAGAATTCCGCTGCAAACTCTGCGTCTGGAACCGGAACTACCGTCCGTTTTGTACACGGTAAAACTGCCTTGCAGAGAATACGCTTTCTGTGTATATCACGACACAAACGGTGACGGTGAACTGAATACAAACCTTGTCGGCATCCCTAAAGAACCGTTCGGTTTTTCAAACTACGAAGGGAAAAGCGCCCCGGGCAATTTTAAAAGGCACAAGGTTGTAATCTCAACGGACTGTGATATTGAAATCCCGCTCGTGGTGTTCTGAATTATACGACAATATTATCTCTTTCTGTCAGTAATTTGCTTTATTCTTGCTGAAAAAGGTTGAAAATTTTTATGATTTGACTTTGATTTAATATAGGATTTGAGAGGTTGCGACGGCCCTATCATTAATCAGGAGAAATATGCCATTTTTTTCTATCTGAAAGATAGTAGAATTCAGGACCGAAAAAATATTCAAACCTAAAACAATAATATTGTGAAAATTCAGTTTCATCATATTTTAATGGATCCTGATAATTATACAGAATATTTACATGATCAATATACATTTCTCCATTAGCCAAATATCTAGGTTCTAGAGTTGTTGGTAAAGCCTCTAAATATTCAGGGACAACGTCGATCAATTTTTCCGGGTATTTTTTATCCTTTTGTCCAGTCCTCAACTTTAATCCACGGAATTCTTGAAAATTCATCGTAGTTGTTTGTGATAACTATAAGGTTTCTTGTCATTGCTTGTGCTGCAATCTGCATATCATAGGGACCAATTGGTTTTCCTTCTTTTTCAAGATAAGCTCTGATTAAACCATAGGCTTCTGTATCTTCCGCCGTAAAATCGAGAATATTGCCAAAGTCTGTGCAAAAATCCAATAAAGCCTGTCTGTTCTTTTCACGGTTCTGGCTTTTTGAAGCGCCGTATTCCATTTCTGCAACAGAAACAGCCGACAAGAAAAGTTCTTCGCTTTTTGACGCAAGAATTTTTTCTGTGAGTGCCGGAAATTTATGCTTTATCAAGAAAATACAAATGTTCGTGTCTAAAAGATACATCAAAAAGCTTCTCGTTGTTGAATTTCCGGTTGTTTTCTGCCTTCTGTCATAAAGTCGTCTGTAAATTCGGCAAGGCTTTTCTTTAAGTTTTCCCAAGGCTTGCTTTGCGGAAAAAGGATTATCGTTGAGCCGATTTTTTTTATGTACAGTTCGGAACTATCTATGTGAAACTCTTTGGGAATTCTTACAGCTTGACTGTTGCCGCTTGTGAATACTTTCGTACAAACCATAATTCAGCCTCCACTACAATCAGTATATACACAAGTAAATACATCTGTCAAACAGTCTGCCAGGCCATAAAAAAAGCTCCGCAGTTTTGCGGAGCTTTTCAAGCTTTTTTACAAGCGCTTATGCCTTATTCAAGCGAGCTTCCAAATCGTTCAAGCAATCGTTGAGTTCTTTTGGCAGGTGCTTACCGAACTTAGGATAGTGATTTTCACGGATATCCTTAACTTCTTTCAGCCAGCCTTCTTTGTCGACTTTTGTGATTTCAGGAAGTGTTTTCTTGTAGTAGTCAGCAAGACCGTCTGTGTTGATAGCACCGTCTTTCGGCATGTATCCGATAGGTGTATCAATGTAGTTGTCTTTGCCGTCGCAGCGGTCAAAAATCCATGCGAGAACACGTGAGTTGTCGCCGTATCCCGGCCACATGAATCCGCCGGGGAGGTCTTTGTTGTTCTCGTCCTTGCGGAACCAGTTAACGTAGAAAATCTTAGGCAGTTTGTCCTGATCTTTTGCAGCCTTGCCGATGTTAATCCAGTGCTGGAAGTAGTCACCCATGTTGTAACCGCAGAACGGCAGAATTGCGAACGGGTCACGGCGGATTTTTCCAACTTCAGCAGCGTTGATTGTTGAAGCAGCTGTAATTTCTGAACCTACGATAGAGCCAAGGAATACACCGTGGTTCCAGTTGCGGCTCTGGTGTACCAGTGGAACAGTTGAAGGACGGCGTCCACCAAAAAGGATTGCAGAAATCGGAACACCGTTTGGATCTTCCCATTCCTTTGCAATACACGGGCATTGTGAAGCAGGTGCTGTAAAGCGTGCGTTCGGGTGAGCGAACTCTTCGCCCTTTGGTGACTTGTCCTTTGGAAGAGCGTCGCGTGTCTGGCCTTTCCAGTCAACAAGCTTGCCCTTTGCCGGGTAACCAATCTGCTCCCACCAAACGTCTCCGTCTTCTGT
>JAEEQG010000170.1 GCA_016285185.1 Spirochaetota bacterium | reverse complement strand
GCCGCCGACCGGCTTCAGCGTGAACTTTCTTCCGAAGAAATTTACCAGCTGTTCCTCGATACCTGGATAAACACAACAAGTCCTCTAAAGATTCTGGATATTGCCGAAAACTATCTGGGCGGCGACAAGGTTCAGAGCCGTGCAAGCATTTCATGGAATGGAAACGTTATTTCAATCGGTTCAACCGGAAACGGACCTTTGGATGCGTTTGTATCCGCACTTGGTAACACTCCTGTTCCGCATTTTTCGGTATCGTCGTTCTATGAACACGCTATCGGCGCTGGAACCGGAACAGAAGCTATCGCTTGTTCTGAAATAACGCTGGACGATGGTAGAAAATACTGGGGTTGTGGCCGCAGTACAAACATCGGTCAGGCTGGTGTAAACAGTATTGTTTCAGCAGTAAACCGAATCAGCGACATATAGATTGGCGCGGCTCCGTTCGGGGCTGTGCTGAAATTTTTGATTCCAGTCGATAATAAATATTAGGGCACAGTGAGTGCAAATCTCATCTGTGCCCTGTTTTTGATAATCCTTACCGTGAATTTGCTTGCAAATTTACTGCTTATACTATAACATTTCATATACTGGAGTTATACCTTTTTATATATGAAAAAGATTTCAATTTCAAAAAAAATATTGTCTCTGGTGCTTTGTCTGGCAATCTGTTTTTTTGCCGTTTCAGGCTTAGCGGCAGAGGATTCTGATACAAACAAACTTGTTGAACTGATGGATGTCATGCTTGAGGATTTTTTGAATCCGTCGGAACCCCCTTCTAAGGCGCAACAAACACAAACCGCTTCACAAAAAGAGCAGCAGGAACAATCCTCAAAGTCAGTAGAATCTGTTAAACCTGTAGAACAAAAGCAAACAGCCGATATAAAACCGAATTCTGTAGAACCTATAGAAGAAAAGCCTCTTAAAACAGTAGAGTTACCAAAACCTGTAGAAACTGCTGTTCCGGAACATGTTCCGATTGTAGAAGAATACATTACTTTGGATGTTCAGGACGATGAACCTGAAGAAGAAACAGAACCTGTAAAACAGGTGGAAACAGTTGAAACTCCTAAAACACCAAAGACAACAACTGAGAATAAAAAAACGGTAACTGAAAAAACAAAATCAGAGGTTGTTACTGAAGTTCCAAAAACTGTGACAACTGAGAATACGACGCAAACTCCTGCAACAACAACTGAAAATAAAGCTGATACTAAAAAGTCGGAGACATCAGAACAAAAGCAAAAAACAACGACTGACAATAAGACGGTAAAGAATAACAATTCTGATTCAAAAAACTTCAAGACAACGACAGAAACTCAAAAAAACAAAAAAACAACACAAAAGTCTGTCCAATCTGAGCCTAAGTCCGAAAGCAAAAAATCGGAAACAGTCACCGAAGCGCCAAAATCAAAGGCACAATCCAAAACCTCCAAGAGCGAAAAAACTTCGGAGCCTGAGCAGCCGGTAGTTATCAGACATGAAGAGATTGTCTTTGAAGACAATGATGATTATGACAACTACGATGATGATGAAATCGAAATTATAACTGTAGAAGAAGACAGACCTGTTCCTGGTCATGTAGAGATAAGCTCTGACAAAAAGGTTCCTCAAAGCAATGGCAATATAGTTTTTAAAGATGATACAAACGAGATAATAGGTTTTGATCCATTCCTGTATGATGATGAACCTGATTTTATTTATCAGCCGTATGTGGCTCTCGGTGTAGAAGCCAACAAAACCACTTTTGGCAGCGCAATAAAACCGATTGTCGGCGGTGACGGACTTATTCAAAATTTTGGAATGAACATTCAGTATGAGAAGCTTATAAAACCGACTATTTCCCTTGGTCTTATCGGTGGCGGAACATATAACTTCAAAAAAGATAACAAAGTATTCGGTATGCGTCTTGGTCTTACCGGGAGAAAGTATTTTCAGATTGATTCCTTTAGGAACCTGCCGTATGGTTTCTTTGTACAGGGTGAGCTGGGTGCTTCCGCGGTATATTCCAACGGTGCTTTTGTAAAAGATTCAAAACTGAATTCCAAGATTTCTCCTATGGGAATTTTAAAACTTGGATATCGATTGTATGTGCTCCAATCGCCGATGTATTTTGAACCATTTGTCAGAGGCGGTTACCCGCTGGGTGTCAGTGCTGGTATAACTTTCGGTACAAACTGGTAAACTCTCTTTTTCTCGTATTATTGCGCTTTCCTTTTGAATTTGCTATTCTTGGTACACTAGTGGAGGCATTATGAAACCGTTGGAAATCGGACAGTTATTTAAAACTACAGTTGTTGCCGTAACAAAAGACTGTGTTTTTGTGGATTGTGATTCAAAAAGTGAAGGTGTGCTTGATGTTGCTGAGTATACGGATGAAAACGGAAACGTTTCCGTAAAAGAAGGAGATTCAGTTTCGGTTTATTTTATCGGGCTCAAAAACGGTGAGATGCGTTTTACAACCAGAATAAGCGGTGAAAATGCAGATACTGCTATGCTTGAGAATGCATATAAAAGTCAGATTCCTGTTGAAGGTCATGTAGAAAAAGAAATAAAAGGCGGATTTGAAGTAAAAATAGGAACGACAAGAGCTTTTTGCCCATATTCACAGATGGGGTACAAACAAAAGGAAGAAGGCGCTTTTTATGTAGGAAAAACACTGCCGTTCATTATATCCGAATACCGTGAAGATGGAAAAAATCTCCTGGTTTCAAACAGGGCTGTTTGTGAAAACGAACACCGGAATCTTGTGGAGTTTTCAAAAAAGAAGATCAGAGAAGGTGAAAAAATAACCGGAACTGTTGTTTCACTGCATAATTACGGGGCTTTTGTTGATATAGGTGGTATTCAGGCATTGCTTCCTGTTTCTGAAATTTCAAGAACACGTGTCTCTGACATTTCATCGGAGCTTAAAGAAGGGCAAAAGATAGAAGCTCTTGTTCTAAAGACTGACTGGGAACATGATCGTATTTCACTCAGCCTCAAGGCCTTACTTGCTGATCCATGGGATACCGCAGCGGAAAAATACAAAATCGATGCCAAATATGACGGAACTATTTCGCGTGTCGCAGACTTCGGGCTGTTTGTCTCTCTGGAACCAGGATTGGATGGACTTGTTCATATTTCAGAACTTGATAATGCCGGTAAAAGTACTAATCTTAGAAAACTTTATAAAACCGGTGACAAGATGTCGGTTGTAATCAATGAGATAAACACAAAAGAGCGGCGTATTTCACTGCGACCGTCATCTTCGTTGCAACAGGACGCTGACGCAAAACAGTATATGGAACATCAGGCTGACAAGGATACAGATACTTACAATCCGTTTGCAATGCTGCTCAAAAAATAAATTGCTGGTTACGCAAAGATTCCTGCAGCTTTTTCTGCGACAAGTCTTGTTGCTTCTATACCGGCACTACCGTTAATAAAGGCGAACCCTGTTTTTAACTGGTACTGCATTCGAGGATTCTTTTGTATTTGGTCAAAAAGCAGGTTGTTAAGCTGCTTTTGATAATTGTTACATACAGCACTATCATTGTCCTGGGTAAGGATTGTAAAGTATCCGGTATTGAACGTGAACATATAATCCTTATCCGAAAAAACTTTGCATAAAATTTTTGAGAAACTCACAAGCATGTTGTCTGCTTCAAGTACTCCGAATGGAGGAACATTGTCCCCTGCCGGGAGCAATTGTACTGCAAAAACTGCTGTTACATTTTTAAAATCCTCTGCAAATTCGTTTAACATTTCATCATATCTCTGTTTGTTTGGAAAACCTGTGATAAAATCCGTTCTGTTGTATTCTTCAAGATGATACTGATAATTTCGTTTCTCCATGTTTTCCTGAAGTTTCAGGATAAGCGTTACAATCAACCCCAGCAGAGCAAACAAAGTTAAAATTGAAAGGCTGTTTCCTTTGATTTTGACTATTGACGAAAGAGATGTATCCAGCATTCCGTTATGCAGAAAATTCATAACAAGAAGAACTGTGAGAGCAATAAATGATATGACAGGCAGAACTGAGGCAGAATCGTCATTTTTTATGTGAATAATCGATATAGCAATTGTAATAATTACCTCGATTGTAATAAAAGAAATCATAACAGGTTTTGTCTCAGGTATTTTATCGATAAAAAGAACTATTATAAAATAGACCAGGAACAAAAACATAAACACCATGTAAATTCTTTTTTCGATTGTGTTTTTTGTAATATCTCTGTAAAACAAAAGCAGCATTGAGATTGTGGTCATGGAGATCGAAACATGCTCAATAATGGTATTCAGTGAATAATTGTGAATAAATAGTAGAGTACAGCCATTAAGGCACATTATTAAGGAGCCTATCCAAAAAGATGTCGATCCAATTATAAAGAGTTCCTTGATTGAATTTTCAAAAATGAACAAAAGAATTGCAGTCTCTATCATCATGAGTCCGTATATAATAAAGAACGCGGACGATATAAGCACGATAAGTCGTTCCTTAAAAAATGTGACAAGTGTATTTTCTGCACTCTCCACATAAACCGGCTGGAACGCATTGAATGCATCTGGTTCTGTTACGATCAGCTTTATCAAAAGGTTTGTTTTTTGGGATGGGTTTCTTATAGGAATCGTGTGAAGACCGCTTCCGACTGTTTTGTCATTTTTAAATAGGTCGTTGCCGTATGAGTATTCGTGCCTTCCGTTTGCATACATTTCTACCGTAGAATAAAAAGTATAAATTCTAACTACAGGATTAGTTATTTGTACAGGCGGAATGGTTTTTTCCATTATTATTTCATCATTTTTGCCTACAAACGGAAATGAAAACTTTGATAACTGAACTTTTGTATATGGCTTTCCGTTTATTGTGATAGTCCAGTCATTGTCCATCAATAAGGATGTGTTTTCATTCTTTTTTATTTTTGAATTTGCATATTGAATCAGAGCAGTCATACCAAGAAGACATAAAATACACATAAGGAGATAATTGATTATAATATGCTTCTTGCTCATTTTTGCCATAAACACTAATCCAGTTTTATAAAATCCAATTTTGCGCCGTTTTCTTTGTTATAAATACAAAGAGAAGAACTGTCTTCCATTTTTATTTTATTGCAGAGTCGCAATAAATGCAAATAATTGGATTCATTTTCTGTTTCTTCCGCGGATCCTGTCATTTTTGTCACAGCAAGTGCTCCGCAGGTAAACTCTTCTGCTTTAATCCAGGCTGTACCGTTGTATAGATTTATGCCGGTGCTACCATTTATCGAATGAGGCGGGTCTTCGGGAATTTGGAGAGTTATTTTGCTAAAAACGTGGTATGTGTTGGTACCGTCACTCATACTTACAAGCTTCCATGTTCCTGTTATGGAAGGCCGGATGCTGTTCGCATAAGGATCAGTTACTGCTTTTGTTGAACTACAACCGGACGCTAAAAATATAGCGAGAATAAGAGCAATAAACCCTGAAATTTTTAAAAAATTCTTCATATATATAAACTATACATAGGAAAGAGGCATATTGCAAGATAATTTATAAACACAAATCTATCAGACCGCAGAGTGAACGCAGTTTCCTTTGAGCATAGGAAGAATGCAGGTTTTGCAGTATGCGAGCAGAGTATCAAATGTTGGGTTTGAAGAAGAACGTTTTTTTGTTTCTTTTACTGCCGCCGCAAACTGTTTTTGTGTATATGCGGTTGAAGTTATGTGGTTTTCACTGTCTTTCTGGTATACAATTGCTGCGATGTCAGTACCTGTAATTCCACCTACTGTTCCCAGTCTGAGTGAAGGATCGGTTTTCAGTATGCTGTTGTCAACCATCTCAAAGATGGTTGTTGTGTTTACTGAAGAAATAAGGTTGAGCTTGTCACGTCTGATAAATACAGCTTCCGGGTTTTCTTTTTTCCAGATTTCGGTAACTTCTTCTTCTGTCAAATCATATT
>JAEEQG010000169.1 GCA_016285185.1 Spirochaetota bacterium | reverse complement strand
TGCTGTGCTGACGGAAAGCGCAAATCCAAATAACTATTGGAAAGTGTTGAAAAACCGACTTAAAAAAGAAGGAAGTCAGTTGGTTACAGATTGTAACCAACTGAAACTACCTGCTGCCGACGGAAAATCCTATAAAACAGATTGTCTTGATACACAAGGCATTTTCCGTCTGATTCAGTCAATTCCCTCACCAAAAGCAGAACCTTTCAAGCTCTGGATGGCACAGGTCGCAAAAGAACGCCTTGACGAAATGCAAGATCCAGAGCAGGGAATTCAGCGCGCCTTATTGGAATACCGCTCCTTGGGATATTCGGAAAACTGGATAAATCAACGACTAAAATCAATAGAAATTCGCAAAGACCTTACAGACGAATGGAAAAAGCATGGCTTAAAAGAGGGCGTGCAGTTTGCAACCCTCACCGACATAATCTATAAAACCTGGGCTGGCAAAACGGCAAAAGAGTACAAGGAGTTTAAAGGACTTAAAAAGGAAAATCTCCGTGATAACATGACAAACAAAGAACTTGTTTTGAACATGCTTGCTGAGCTCTCTACAAAGGAAATTTCAGAATCCTCAGAGCCAAAGGATTTTTCCGATCATATTCAAAATGCTGTGGATGGTGCCACAATCGCCAAAAACGCGCGTATTGAACTTGAGCAGAAAACAGGGAAAGCCGTTGTTACACCATTGAACGCAAGAGAGGGAATTGGTCAAGTTATCGATAAAAAAGCATCAGTTTTTCTGGAAGATGAGGAAGAAAAATAGAGATTATCGCACGGATTTGGGCTTGTGATTTACCCGAAGTAGCGTTTAAAACAAAAACACCACCTACGAAGCATTCGCTTTTTCAGTGGTTCAAATAAAATATACTGCCAAACTAAGCTTTTGTCAAGTTTAAAAGGTTTGTTTGGTATATAATAAAAGGAATGAAAATGGAAGAGTGGAAAGAATGTAAACTTGGAGATTTTTTCGAACTTCATCGAGGTTACGATCTAACAAAATCTGAAATTCAAAATGGACCTTATCCTGTTGTGTGTTCAACTTCAATTATGGGGTATCATAATGAATACAAAGTAAAAGCTCCAGGTGTTGTTATTGGTCGCTCTGGAACTTTAGGAGAAGTTCAGTATATAGATAAAGATTTCTGGCCTCATAATACATCATTGTTTGTAAGTAATTTTAAGGGAAACTCTCCAAAATTTATAAAATATTTTTTACAATTATTTGGAACTGGAAATGTTGGAGGAGGTTCTGCCGTTCCTACATTAAATCGTAATCATCTTCAGGCTCTAACTGTAAGAGTTCCCCCTCTCTCCACCCAGCAAAAAATCGCCGCCATCCTCTCATCCCTCGACGACAAAATCGAACTGAACAACAAAATAAATACCAACCTCGAACAGCAAGCTGGGGCCCTCTTCAAAAACTGGTTTGTAGACTTCGAACCGTTTGGCGGCAAAATGCCTGAGGGGTGGAAGGTTGGGAAACTGTCGGAGATTGGAACAATTGTTGGTGGCAGTACACCATCAAAAGCAAAAAAAGATTATTACACGAATAATGGAATTGCTTGGATAACACCTAAAGACTTATCAAATGACAAATCAAAATTTATTTCTCATGGTGAAACTGATATTACAGAATTGGGATTTGAAAACAGCAGCGCAATAAAAATGCCAAAAGGAACTGTATTATACAGTTCAAGAGCTCCTATCGGCTACATTGCAATTGCAAAGAATGAAGTCACAACAAATCAAGGTTTTAAATCTGTAATTCCAAATCCAAATGTTGGAAATGCATATATCTATTATTTTCTGAAGAGCAATTTTGAATTAATTGATAACATGGCATCTGGTTCAACTTTTAAGGAAATATCAGGAACAGCTATGAAAAATATACCTGTAGTAATACCAGACAACAAAAATTTGTTAGCATTTCAAAGTTACTGCAATTCATTGTTCGATGAACAAGAAAAGCTAGAAGAAGAAAACCGCACCCTTTCCGCCCTCCGCAACACCTTGCTGCCAAAACTTATGTCTGGGGAGATTGAGGTGGATACGGTAGCGGTGTAAGTCTTTTTTACTTGCCGATAAGGTTTAAAATTTATTATATTTATAATGAAAGGGGGTAATCCATGAATACTGTAATAGCATGTTTTGACATAAAAGATTCATCGAAAATTGAAAAAAACGAGGAAAAAATTCAATGTAGACGACAGTTATATGACTTTGTAAAACAATATTCTGAGAATTCTCTTAATTCTATTACAGAAGATTTATTAGACACAGGAGATGGATTTTATTTAATTTATAACACGTGTGATTATGGAAAAATTATAAAATCTTTTGAAAAAATGCAGGAGAGTTCTTCAAACTTACAAATAAGAGTCAGGGCTGCCCTTCATCTTGGTTCCGTTGAGAGTGAGGAAACTTTTGATAAAAAAGGATATGTCGGAACTGGATTAGACGAAACTGCTCGTTTTGTTGAAAACAGTTCTTTAAGAAACGCAATTAATCTTAATAAGAGTTCAAACTTTATTTTTGGAATAAGTGATAAACTATACAGTGCTGTAAAAAACGAAACATGGTTTGATGAACGAAATTATATATGTTATACAATCAAAATAAAAACTTTCAGCGGTCAATTTTATTTGAACAAAATAAATTTGTCAGAACTCCCTGAACAAGATAAGCTAGACTCAAACGGTGACAAATTAAAATTAACAGAGACATTTACGCAATTTTTAAAACAAAGTGATTTTGTTTATAAAAATAAAAGTGATGTTACAAGTGATTTAGAAACCTTTTTTATTTATCCAGAATTATCGGTAAAAGATGATGATATAAAAGAGCCTAAAAAGATAAAGTCAGAATTATTATTGGAGAATTTCATTTCATCTCCTCAAAATTTAATTTTATATGGAGCAGAGCAATCTGGGAAAACTTCTCTAGCAAAAGCTTTTTTCAAAGAATTATTTAATTCAGCAGTCTACCTTCCTGTTTACATAAGATTTAAAGAAAACGAAACTGGATTTATTAAAAATAAACTAGAAAAAGCCATTTCAAGTCAATATGAAACAAAATCTGAGATACTGGAAAAAGTCATCATTTTAGATGATTTTCATAAACTAAATATAAAAAGTCAGGCAAAAATACTTGAAGATATAAAAGCTGTGCCAAATACATATTCTATAATCTTTGTTGAATCTGAGTTTCAAGAATCTATCGAAAGAGAAAAATTGGTAACAAATTTTAAACATTATTCCATCAGAATGCTTGGGCATTTGAAGCGTAATGAACTAATTGATAAATGGATTGACTTTACAAATACAGAAAATCAAAACTATGCAGCAAATGATGAATTACAAGAGTTTATAAATAAAACTCTGTTAAATGGCGTTATTCCGTATGCTCCATTTTACATTTTAACATTATTGGCAGCAAAAGAAGATTTGCTTCCCATGGATACAGAGATAACTTCAAAAGGATACTGCTATCAAGCACTAATTTTACTAGCAATGAAGCAAATGAAGATTAATTCACAATCGGAGATCAATGTTATTCAGAATTTTTTCGGCTATATTGCATTTGAGATGTATAAGAACCATCAAACTGATTATTCCGAAGATGAGTTAGAGGAGATATTTAACAACTTTATAAATAAGTATAACTGGGATATTGAATATAAGAAAGTATTAACATTATTACGAAATAACAATATTTTTACAAAAAACACATTAGATTTATACAGTTTTAAAGGTGTGTATTTTTACTATTACTTTGTTGCGCGCTATATATCAAATAAATTAACAGATTCTTATTACTACAATATTGCAAAAAATATGGTAGAGCATTTAAATGAACAAGATAATGGATATATTGTAATTTTTCTTATTCATCATACAAGAAGTATTATTTTATTTGATGAAGTTCAGTTGAATGCAATGCTCTCTTATGAAAATGAAAAGGAAATTGCAATAAATAAAGATGATACAAAACGAATAGATGAAAGCTTGAAAAACCTGAAAGAAATTACGCTTTCAGCCTATGATAATTCAAGGGAAAATAGAAATAAAGCATCAGAAATAATGGACAGTCAAGATGTTGATGACACAAATAATCCTCAGGCGGAAAGTTTTACTAATCAAGATGTAAATAATGAAATGCTTAACATGAAAAAAACTCTAAAAACAGTAGAAGTTCTTGGACAAATTCTGAAAAATCACAATGGCGAAATAGAAAAAACAAAGGTGGAAGAGTGTTTAATGAATGGCATGAACGCAATGAAACGTTTATGCTCACATTTATTATCAGAACTAGATTCTTGTGAAAAAGATTTTATTGATGTTTTATCATCAAAACTTGATGAAAGAGCAGAGAAAGAAACTCTAAGCAAGGCAGAAAAAGAACAAATTATACATCAGTTTATCTCGGCAATAAGTTTTACACTAATGTATGCAACTGTTATTGGATGTGGAAATGCTCTGAGTTCTAAGGAACTTGTTAATATTGTTAAATCCATATATGAAAAAGAGAATTCTCCTATCGATTTCTGTATATATGTATATTGTTCGCTATGGTATAAAAAACAATTTCCAATGAATGAATTAAAAAATAACTTCTATAGTTATCCCATTACTGTTCAAACAATTATTAGATTCATTGTAAAAGAATATGCAGATATGCATCAAATTGATTACAAAGATAAAGGAAAAATAGCAGAGGTCTTAGGGATGAAAGTTTCGGCTCTAAAATTGGATTACTCTAAGTAATAAACATAAAGACAGGTATTGGGAAATAAAAAGTTGTTAACGCCCACCTGCGAGCTACCGGGTTTTAGGGGCAGTGACCTTCGCAGCCCAGCTGCTCGGAGACTCGCTAAAAACAGTCCACCGGACTGTTTTTGCCCTACTTCGCAGTGCTGCTCCCTACCTAGGCGAAGGGGTAGCGGAAAAACGAAGGTTTGAAGCGAGGGGAAGGCTTTCCCCTTTTATATCCATATTTTATCATTTTGCACAAAACGTGCAAATTCACTCAATTTTCTTGACAATTTCGCACAAATTCCTTTATATTTTAACATATAAAGGAGCCAATCATGCTTTTAGAATTTAAGACAAAGAATTACAAATGTTTTAAGGATGAAGCAGTTTTCTCTATGATGCCTGCGCCTAAGCAGAAGGGGCTGGATTACAGTCTTTTGACTCA
>JAEEQG010000168.1 GCA_016285185.1 Spirochaetota bacterium | reverse complement strand
TCTGAACGCCGCCACGAAATCGGCGAATCAGACGAGCTTATCAACAAGAAAGTGCGCCGCGCTCTTGCACAGGGCATGGAAGTTGATCTTTGTATCGGCGAGCTTCTTGCAGAACGCGAAGCCGGTGAAGCTGAAAACGTTTGCGCATTCCAGCTTTCTGCAGGTCTTGCAGGCGTAACAGCTGAACAGATGAAGAACGTAACAATCGCTTATGAACCGGTTTGGGCTATCGGTACCGGCAAAACAGCAACTCCTGCTGATGCGGAAGCTATCCACAAGTTCATCCGCGGTTACATTGCAAAGCTTTACAACCAGAAAGTTGCTGATGAAGTTATCATCCAGTACGGCGGTTCAATGAAAGCTTCCAACGCTGCAGAACTTCTTGCACAGCCTGATATCGACGGCGGCTTGATTGGCGGCGCAGCTCTTAAAGCTGAAACATTCGTACCAATCTGCGAAATGTAATCAGTTTATTTTGAATACAATCCCGAAGTTTTGTGCTTCGGGATTTTTTTTGCCCTGCTTAGTATCAGGACGAATAGGCGTTGTCGGTATAAAGCTTTTCGAGTTCTTCTCTGCATGAGAGAAATACTTTGCCGAGTTTTGGGTCAAAATGTGTACCGAGTGAATCTTCTATGATTTTAAAAGCCTGGTCAAAGCTGAAGCTTTCTTTGTAGCAGCGTTTGCTTACCAGCGCATCAAAAACATCAGCCAGTGCCATTATACGCGCCTCAAGCGGAATTGCTTCACCTGCGATTTTTTCGGGGTAACCGGTGCCGTCCCATTTTTCATGATGATAATGCGCAACATTTACGGCGATTTTTTTGAACTCAGCATCATCAACTTCACTCAGAACGTTTTCTACAATGCGGGCGCCTTCGGCTGAATGTTCCTTCATTATGTTATATTCTTCATCCGTAAATTTGCCGGCTTTTCTCAAGATTACGTCAAGAACGGCGATTTTTCCCAAATCGTGCATAGGCGCAGCTTTTATCAAAGCACTGTAAAAATCATCTGTAAGGTGAGAGTATTCAGGACTCTTTTTGAGCGCGTTTACAAAAACACGCACACCGTCACTCGTGCGCTTAATGTGCCCGCCGGTGGAATTGTCACGGCTTTCTACCATTGTTGCCATGCCGGTAACAACCGAATCCTGAACAGTTATGAGCTTTTTAGTCTTTAACTCAAGCGCGTCAGTCATGTTGTTGAACGAATCCGCAAGTTCACCAAAAACATCGGGCGAAACAACATTAACGTGCTGCGAATAATCACCTTCGGCAATTTCCTGCGTGCCTTCCTTCAGCTTTTCAAGCGGAACTGAAAAATAATTGATGAAATACCTCATCATAACAAGACCGAACAATATAAAAAAGCAAAAAAGCAAGTGAAGGATTGTATTTTCATGGAATGTTTCGGCATCTACACTTACAAAATACGTAACTATGAGCAAAAATACCGGAAGAACAAGCACCGATAAATAAAAAATGATGAACAGAAATTTGACGGAAACCTTGAACAGTCCTTTTTCAAAGTTAATGTTTCCCGACGGAAAATATTTGGGCAGTACAATTTTTCTGTGAACCGAATTCAAAAAGAAAAAGAATAAGGTAAAAAAGAAAATTGACTGAAGAAACGAATAAATAAAAAGAACGGAATAAGAACCTTTTTCAAAAAGCGGCATGGTTTTTAGCTGCAAAACAAAGTTTGCGGCAAGCAGCAGCAGCGAAGGCGCATAAATGAGCAGAACCAGAGAACTGAGCGATATAGGGTAATTGATGAACCGAACTTTCATCTTGTCTTTGTTTACAAGAAAAATATACAGAACAATGAAGATCAGCGGCACAAACTGCAGCAGCGAGAATATGCGGACCACTGACATAGGAATTTTAGCGATTGCCTTGCTGTTGAAAAGATAATCCACAATCTTTGAATTTTGGGATAACCCGGTATAAATCTTATAGATACCAAGATTCACCAGTGAAATAGCCAGATACATGATGAACATGAGAGCGCAATATACAAGCCCTGTTCTTATATAAACTTTTTTTGTCAGCTGCATAAAATGATTATATCTATAATAGGCAGAAGGGAAAAGCCCCAATTGGTCGTTGCAAGTTTCCGCCGGAATATGCTAATATATAACTATGGGTGGAAAAACAGCTAATTATGACGAGTCCAAGGTAAAGACTCTCAGTTCTCTTGAACATATCCGGCTCAGAACCGGAATGTACATCGGTCGTCTCGGCGACGGTTCAAATCAAAATGACGGTATCTACGTTCTCCTAAAGGAAATAATCGACAATGCGGTTGACGAGTTCATCATGGGCAACGGAGACCACATAGACATAGAAGTAAAAGACAATCAGGTTCGTGTGCGCGACTACGGACGCGGAATTCCGCTCGGCAAACTGGTTGACTGCGTTTCCATAATCAATACCGGTGCAAAGTACAACGACGAAGTTTTTCAGTTTTCGGTCGGCTTGAACGGAGTCGGTACAAAAGCCGTAAACGCCCTTTCTTCCCATTTTAAGGTCATCTCAATCCGCGAAGGAAAATGCGCCGAAGCTGTTTTTGAACGCGGCGTTCTCAAATCACAGAAAAAAGGCTCGGTAAAACCGGGCGTAAAAGACGGAACCTATGTAGAATTCATTCCCGATACGGAAATATTCGGCGACTATTCCTACAACATGGAATTTTTGGAAAGACGAATCTGGAACTACGCCTACCTCAACACAGGACTTTCGCTCGTATTCAACGGACACAATTACGTAAGCAAAAACGGACTTTTGGATTTGCTCAACAGCGAGATTGAAGGCGAATCAATCTATCCGGTAGGCTACTACCGCGGAAAGCAGCTTGAGTTCTCATTCACTCATACAAACTCATACGGCGAAAACTATTTTTCGTTCGTAAACGGACAGTACACTTCCGACGGCGGCACTCACCTCTCGGCTTTTAAGGAAGGATTTCTCAAAGGCGTAAATGACTTTTTCCAGAAAAACTACAAAAGCGAAGACGTGCGCGAAGGCATGACGGCTGCAGTTACCGTAAAAATACAGGCTCCAGTTTTTGAGAGCCAGACAAAGAACAAGCTCGGCAACACAGAAGTGCGCAGCTGGATTGTAAACGAAACAAAGGCTGCGGTTGTTGACTTTTTGCACCGCAATGCGGAAACAGCAAAACTCATTGAGCAAAAAATCACGGCGAACGAAAAACTCAGAACCGAATTGAATACCGTTAAAAAGGAAGCAAAAGAAGCCGCAAAAAAAATTGCACTCAAAATTCCAAAGCTAAAGGACTGCAAATACCATCTTGATGACGGCAAAACAGGCGAAGGAACAATGATTTTTATAACCGAGGGAGACTCGGCGACAGGTTCAATCGTTTCATCGCGCGATGTGCTGCATCAGGCAATATTCAGTCTTCGCGGCAAGCCCGAAAACATGTACGGCAGAAAGCAGGCGGACATCTACAAAAACGCCGAGCTTTACAACCTGATGATGGCGCTCGGCATTGAAACAGATTTGGAAGGTCTGCGCTACGAAAAAATCATAATCGCGACCGATGCCGATAACGACGGCTTTCATATCCGCAACCTTATGCTCACTTTCTTTTTGATGTACTTTGAAGAACTTGTAACGGCAGGCAGGGTTTTTATTCTTGAAACGCCGCTTTTCCGCGTAAGGAACAAAAAAGAAACCCGCTACTGTTATACCGAAAAAGAACGCGACCAGCAGATAAAGGCGCTTGGTGCCGCTTCCGAGGTAACGCGATTCAAAGGGCTGGGCGAAATAAGCCCCCAGGAATTCGGACAGTTCATAGGTCCCGATATGCGGCTTGTTCCGGTAGAAGTACAGAGTCTCAAGAACATTCCTCCCCTGCTCTCGTTCTATATGGGCAAAAACACACCGGAACGCAGGGAGTTCATCGTAAACAACCTTCTTGCAGAAATAGACGCGTAAGCAACAGCAAAAGCTGTTAGGAAAGCGTACAAAAACAACTTTTTAAAACTATATAAATAGCAGGAGGTTGTTTTATGTACACTATATAACCGTTTGAAAACTTAACGTACCATGATGACTTTATGTTCGGGGTTGTCATGCAGGACAGGGAAATCTGCCGTGAATCTTTGACAACTTATTAATCCATAATTAAGGAGTATAAAACCGACATGAAAAACGGCTTCGACCTTCGGTCTGCAGAATGTTTTTCATGTCGGCTTTTATACTCCAAAATAATCTATTCAGAATATGTTATAACGAGTTTGTGGGTAAACCTCATTGGTTTAACCACAAACTCGCAGGGGTCGCTTAATAAAAGCTACATATCCATTATTATGTATTAAGCGACCCCGATTTTGATGACAATACGCACAGGATATTTTATAATGCAAGTGCGTATAAGAAAGAATCAGATCCGGAATTGTATGCATTTCTCCAGTTTGTCAGCACGAATGTTCCGGAAGATAATTTTACCGACGAGATTTTCGATTTGGTGGAGAAGAACAAGATTGACGAAAAGTTCAGGAGCGAGTATATGAGATGCAATCTTCATGATTACGACATAATGGAAGAAGCAAGAACAGAAGCTAAGCTTGAAGCAGCACAGAATATGCTTAAGGAAAACGATTCAGTGGAAAAAGTAGCTCGCTGTCTTGCTCTTCCACTGGAAACGATAGAAGAACTTGCCGCAAAGCTTCAACCTGCAGCAAAATAAGCGGAACTGTTGTCGCAAAGTTGCGGTAGTGTTGTCGCAAAGTTGCGACAGTGTTGTCGTAAACTTGCGGTAGTACTGCCGCAAAAATTTTTAGCAACGTGCGCAAAAATTTTCAGCTACGTGCTTAAAAATTTTCAGCCACTGCTTTCAAAATTTTTCCTCTAAGAATTCAGTTATACACACGCTCGTGTTTAAAAATAATCAGACTATGGCGGAACTTTATGCAGCTACGTAAAAATTTTTAAATACGTACGTGCGCAAACTTAAGTACGTACGTATTTAAAAATTTTTCGCCACGGAATTTTTTTTAAATAGACAGCTATTTTGATATGCCAACCTACTCTCGCATTTGTGATGAACGGGAGCCCAGCGACAAACATTTGAACACACCAACCTGCTCTGTTACTTGCGAGGAATGGGAGCCCAGCGAGTCGCAAGCTTACCAAGTTTCTTTCAGAAACTTGCGGAAAAAAAGCAAGAAGACTTCCCATAGGGCTTCCTTCTTGCCGTTTTCCCTGCGTCCGGGGGTCGCTCAAGTTTGTTGCGAATTATAACGCATGCTTCAAGCGAGCCCGAAACTTGCAGAGGGTACTCAAGATTGTTATAAAATCAAAAAGTAAGTAGAAATCTATTTATATCTGATTTTACATCGTTCCAGTTTTCAGTCAAACCTGAAAAAAGAGGCTTCAAACGTTTCCAGTCGAGCTCATAAGAATAGGCATGTCTGAAGACATGTCGAAAGCCAAGATATTCTTTGAGCGGTTGAAAAAGTTCATGCCGTAAAATTGGCTCATGCTTTTCAGTCTTTGCAAACATATCCGTAAATAAATCGCTGTGCCAGGTAGTACCTGAAAGGGATTTTCCGTATGTTGTTTTGTATATCAGATTGAAAATGCTTTCTATACCGCTATAATAAGAATGTAAGATTGAGCCTATGGCGTTAAGCTCGATAAAGTCGGGTTCTTCAATGTTGCATTTTGACAGCAGAACCGATGATTTCTGTACAAGCGTATCTATTTTTGAGATTTCAAGGTTGATTTTGCTGCTGGTGATTTCATCCAATTTTTTTTAACTCTCCGGCTTTTTGCAAAAGGTCAAAGAAATCTTTTTGATGGTCAAAATCTACCAAGTCAATTCTCATTTTCAAGGCCTGTTCCAAATCATAATGCAGACCGAAAAAAGAGCCTGCCGTCAAGCCTCTGATGCCTAAATCAACATCAGAGCCGGAATGCGCCCTGCCTGTTGCCTGTGAACCGAAAAGATAAACTTCGGTGCAGCCGGCATCTTTGAGAATCTTTGTTGCAATATCAAGCTTTGCAGTGTTCATAGTATAAATTCAATATATGTTACGTTCCGGCGGTTGTCAAGTTCAAGGTAATTACGACCATCAGGGCTCGGGGGTCGCTTGATACAAACACGCAAATTTGAACACACCAACCTGCTCTCGAATCTGTGAGGAACGGGTCCGGGGGTCGCTCAAGTTTGTTGCGAATTTTAATGCCTGCATTGAACTTGCTTATCTTACCGCGAGATTTGTCCGTGAGGATAAATCTCGTTGGGGAATACGGACTACGCTGTAGTCCGTATTCCCCGTAAATCTCGCAAAAGCAGTATTTCAATGTATCCCATAGAGCAGGTTGGCATATCCTCGTTACTGAGCAGTACGACAGACGCGGAACCCAAGGTTGTTGCTGTCGCGCATGTACGGGACGCTGCGGATCCGATACGCCGCAGAACAGTAAACGGCAGTGAGGACATAGCTGCTACCACGGAAAACGCGGTTAGCGCCAGACGGCGCGCCAGCAGCAGGTGTCGAACTGCTTATAGTGCCATCCCAGTCCCAGCACCATTCAAATACATTTCCGCTCATGTCAAAAAGGTTAATGGCGTTAGGGCTCTTTTTCTTTACTTCATGGGTCTTGATGCTGCTGTTCGAGCTGTTCCATGCGTAATTACCAAGACTTGCACTATCGTTCGTTCCGGCATAATCGGTCGGGTCTGCTGCGCTTACTCCGGCGGCTCCGCCCAGAGCAGCATATTCCCATTCCGCCTCTGTAGGCAGTCTGTAGCCGTTTGCAGTAAAGTTACATATTACGGCGTTCCAGGTTGCATCACCTGATGTAGGAATGCTACCGTATGCCAGATTTGCCCAGTCTGTAATACCGCTAATCGAATAGCATGGATTAAGTCCGTCTGCTATGCTTTTTTTGTTGCAGTAAGTAATCGCATCATACCAGCTCACCTGTTCCACAGGTCGGTTTGTCTGTGTTTCGCCTGCAGCCGCTTCCCTGCCGGAAGTTCCGTTAAAATAACTCGGATTAATTCCCATTACAGCCTGAAACTCCGCCTGTGTTACTTCATGGTCACTCATAAAAAATGTAGATATCGTTATTGTGCGTCCGTCAACAAATGCCCCTGTATTTCCGTTGTTCGCAAATTTGCTTCCACCGGTAACAGTGCTTCCAACAACAGTGACAAAACCTGCCGAAGCAGTCGGTACAGACGATGGGTTGTTCGTTGCAGTGTTTGATCCACCGGATGTTCCCGATGGCGAACCTCCGCCGCCTCCACCACATGAAACAACGGTAACTGTAATAATAAAAATAAAGAATATAATCACAAATCCTCTAATTTTTTTCATAAAAACTGCTCCTTTTTATTTACTAACAAAAAAAGCCTTTTCGGACATGCACAGGCACACACGAAAAGGCTTTTGTGAAAGAATTAATATTTACTGATGTTATTCGAATATCGAATATCGAATATCGAATATCGAGGCGATTGTATGTGAAAGTCTTTTAACGTCAAGTGTTTTCAGAACTTTTTTCATCTATAAAAAATTATACCATGAAAACTGAATATTGCAAGAAATATTTTAACTGTCGATTTCAACAAAATATCTTGCTGTACGCTTATCAGAATTCTGTACTCAGACTGAGTACAACTGATTTTTTATCAATCCATCAAATTTCCCGCTTATCCATTGTCTCAATTATAGTTATTCCGCTGACACAATTACAGCTATTCCATTGTCTCAATTATAGTTATTCCACAGACACAATTACAACTATTCCACTGTCTCGGTTCTAGTCATAATTGAGACAGTGGATGAACTGATTTTGATAATAATCCGACAGCGCAGACATTTTTGAATTTTTTAATACTTTTTTTTCTTCAAAATGAGCAAAATTTGCATTTTAAAACAATATATAATAATATGAGAGTACACACTAATTTTATAAGCGAAGAAGAATATCTCGCACAGATGAAGTCGGGTGCGCTGCTTAATCCGCGCATTGATTCAACGTTTAAGGCTCTGTTTACACAGCCTACGGAAGAATCGCGGAATGCGTTGCACTCTTTTTTGGAAGCTGCTACTGAACGCAAAATCAAGACCGTGGAGCTTACCGCAAACGAAGCTCCTGCGGCATTTGAAAACCAGCGCGGTGTAAGCTACGATATTCTTTGCATTTTTGACGACGGCAAGCCTGCAAACCTTGAAATGATGGCGTTCAACCAGCAGTACAACTACGGAAAACGTGCCGAATATCAGGTAGCAAGACTTGAAACAACGTATCTCAAGAAGGGCGACACTTGGGAAAAAGCTCCGAAGGTTTATCAGATTACGGTGCTTGATTTTGTCTATGACAAAAAGACTGACGATGCGGTGAGCCGGTACGCGATGCGGACATCTGACAACAGAGAGCTTTCAAACACGCTCAATGTCATTTTCATTGAGCTTCCCAAAGTTACAAGGCTTGAGAACAGCATTGAAAAGAACACAGCCTTGGAAAACTGGGCTATTTTTCTAAAAGAGGCTGATAATCCTAAGAAAACTGGGATTATCCAAAAACTTACCGAAACGGAGGCAGGACTTATGAACGCAAAACAGTCACTTTCTTCAATAAGCACGGACAGGGATTTGTGGGTAGAACAGTTCAGGCAGGAAATACATGAGCGCGACTACCGTTCGGGCATAGCAGCAGCCGAAGATCGCGGCCACAAGCAAGGTCTAGCCGAGGGTGAACAAAAACGAAATATAATCCTTGCAAAGAAATATATGACCATGGGACACACTGCTGAAGAAGCAGCGAAGTTTGCTGAAATAGACGTAAAACTTCTGAATGAAAAAAACTAGGTAGTACTTAAAATTTTCAAGCGAGCCCGAAATTCTCGTTGGGGATGATGGACTATGAAATAGTCCTCTACCAATGCTTAATCGAGTTTTGCCGGACGGCAAAACTCGCAGGGCTCGGGGGGCGCTTGATACAAACATGTGAATTTGTAACATTCTTGAGCGCCCCTTCGAGATTTACCCTGACGGGTAAATCTCGCTAAAACAATGTATCAGTTTATGCTCATGAAACATTTTTAGAGAGTAAACCCGCGAGATTTGTCCGTTAGGACAAATCTCGTTGGGGATGATGGACTATGAAATAGTCCTCTACCAATGCTTAATCGAGTTTGCGAAGCAAACTCGCAGGGTTCGCTCAAGTATGTAGCATATTATCCGATTATGCTTCAAGCGAACCCGTTAATCATCGTACCCGGCCTCACCGGGGATGTAAACTTTACTGCGCAGTTCATAGGATAGACCACCATGAAGATACAAGACTTCTCGAGTCGCTGCATCAGGAACCTTTATCTTGTCTATGTTGGATACATCTTCAAAACTATAATATAAAAAATCAACAGGATTTGGAGCAGATGTAACTGATGCATTAATTGTAACGGTATGAAGATGAATACATAAATAGAAACAGTTAGAAAAATCCTTAACACTTGCAGGTATGACTGCTGAAGTAAGAGACGCGCATAAACCAAAACACCCACTCATATCTTCAAGATTCGTACATGCGGACAAATCCGGCGGTGTGGTAAGGTTGCTACATCCAGTAAAGCAGCCACTCAAATCTTCTACGCTGGCTGGTAGCTGGGGAGCTTTTACAAGATTCGTGCAGTCCCCGAAACCGCCCGACATATTCGTGATACCGTTCGGCAGCTGTGTTGCCGAGAGGTCTACGTATACGTTTTGATGTGCCTGTAAAGCTGTCTGGATATTCGTCCAGTTGTCTGTGGTCAGGCCTTGTATTGCAGGTAGTTGAATCGGATGCTCCCTGTCTCCAGTGTTACCAGCATTACTCAAACTGTTCAGACAGTCACCCAGTCCGGCAGAGGTAAGTTGTACTTCGATTTGTATGGTTCTGCTGTATTGCTGACCTCCATAGGTTGCATTCGCTTTGACGTTCACCTTTCCGACTGCAGATCCGGTAATTTCGGTACTTGCTGTGTTTACACTGCTGAATGTAACATTTCCCGCAGGTGTATCCGGGTTTGCAGTCCATTCCCATGAAGTGGCTGTAAGTTCGCCTTCGAGTACTGCGTTTATGTTCATTGGAGTGCCATAGGTTAGTGTAATATTGTTGTTTGGCAGTTCACTTCCACCCTGATAGATTTGGGGTCGCAGTATGGTGATAGTCTTTTGAACTGCTAAATTTATGCTGGTTTCATTTACGGTTGCGGATGCCGTAATAGTAACAGTACCGCCTTGTAGTGCGGTCAGTGTGTAGGTACCGGCGGTTGCGGTTCCTGCCACGGTAGCTCTGCTGGTGTTATTAGATGTAACATCTATATTCGTTAGGTAACTCAGGTCTATTCCGCCCGTTGCACTGATTGTTATATTCTTAACAGGATTAGTGTAGTAATCAATTATATCATCGCAGGATATTGTGAGCGATACTACTTTGAGAGCAACGGTGGCTGTTACGGTTTGGTTTGTACCGGTTATTTTTGCCCTTATATTGAAAGTACTTTGACCTACTGAAGACGGCGTAATTGTCCGTGAACCGCCCATACCGTCAATTGTGGCATTGCTTATTGTATCCCACTCGAACGTTACTTCCGAAGATGAAATATTGGCAAGTTCTGCAGTGAGCGGAACATTGCTGCTTCCTGCCGGCATAACAAGGTTATAGTTGCCGCCGCCCAGTGCTATGAGTCCACCGTCGGTACCACCTGAAAGCTGCAGGTCGAGAACATATATGTCTATGGTCTTTGAAAGTGACCGGCCGTTGACATTTGTACTAACTGTGAGTGTTGTTTTACCGCCCGCCACAGGAGTTATAGTTTTGGTACCCCCTGAATCTGAAAGTGTTGCTATAGAGCTGTCAGGATCAGTCCAGCCCCAGCTTACGGGACCACTGTATCCTGTTAATTCTGGGGTTATATTTTGTGCCGAACCGCCCTTTGTGAGTACTATCGGACTTGCAGGCAGTGAGATTCCTGCAACGCTGACATTAATTGTTTTGGAAACTGTCACAGTGCCACAGGTTGTACTTACGATAACGGTACCTGTTCCTGCCGCTTTTGGTGTTATAGTGCATGTTGTGCCGGTAGTTCCGTCCAGTTCCAGATAAGTTGATGAACCTGTACCGGGTGCCCAGCTGAACGTTGTGCTCGGCATTCCTGTGCCTGCAAGAGATGCGGTAACTGTGCTAAAGTCTGTTGCGGACGATGTCATCGCGATGTTATAGCTGTTGGACGGGCTAAAGCTGTCGCATAAAAGCTGCATGTCGACTACATAAACGTCTATGGACTTTGGCGGAAGCTGCGTACCTGTAGCATCGATTGTCGCTGTTACGATTATTGTAGATTTACCGCTTGCAAGCGCTTTTAGCTCTTTGCTCAAACTGTTATTAGACGGAGAAGAAGTAGTTGAAATCTCTTGAAATGAACTAATGAGAAAATTCCAGTCATAGGTTACGCCAGTGCCATAATTCGGTACGGATGCGGTTATTTCAAAATTATTGTTCTTCTCGATATATATCAGATCTTCCGCCAGAGAGAGTCCCAGTACAACAACATTTATTGTTTTGGATACGGTTACACCGCCATAGCTTGTGCTTACGGTAACTGTGCCTGCTCCATCCGCCTTTGGTTTTATATTGCGTGAGTCGTTTGCGCTGCCAAGCAGATCTAAATATGTGGATGAACCTGTACCGAGTGTCCAGGTGAATTCTGTAGGCGGCATATTCGGTCCGTCAAGAGAAGCGGTAATTGCGGTTCCGGCGGTGTTGTACATTGTTGTCATGAGACCATAGCCGTTACCGGCTTGGGTTAAGCCGCTGCCTGTAAGCTGCAGGTCGAGTACGTAAACGTCTATGGTCTTTGAAAGCATCAGGTTGAGGCCATTGTCTGTTATTTCAGCTCCTACGGTAATGGTTGTTTTGCCGCCTGCGTTCGCTGTTATAGTATTACTTGAGCCGCTTATAGCACTATAGCTGAATAATGTATTTGAAGGAGGATTCCAGGAATAGTCTATTCCACCGCTATACCCACCTATAACCTCTGCTTGTATGTTTGCAGTACCGCCCTTTGCGAGTACTATCGGACCTGTTATATTCAATGAGAGTCCTGCTACGGTAACGTTGATTGTTGAACTTGCCGTATGTACTCCGTCTGAGGCGGTTACTTTGATTGTGGCTGTACCTGTTCTGCCCGTGAAAGGTGTAACTGTTATGCTTGGGCCGCTGACTGATGATAGCGAAACAGGTGGATTGCTGGACGGGCTTTCTATGTTCCAGCTGTAAGTCGGCGTTGTCTGGAAGTCTCCAGCCGGTTCTGCATTCAAAGTAAGAGAAGATACCATGCTGTTTTCCGCGATAACATTAGTACCTGTGGAATCCGATGAAGCAATACTTACTGAGCATGAGCTGTAAACCGCATAAAGATTAAGCGCACCGTGATATGTACCGTTGGCAGGTATGATGTTACCTACAATATCCGGATTGGTAGCTGTTGGAGATGTTGCCCAGCCCGCAAAGTACCAGGTTTGTCCGCCGGATGTATATGATGCAGACGGGGTTACATTAATGGTAGTCGGGTTACCGTTATTCGAGTAGTATCCTGTAGTTGAACCGTTAATTGTCGCTTGTGAGAATGCGTTAGCAATTCCGCATGTGTACGGATACTTGGTGTACAGGGTAATATTACCGCCTGCCTGTACGGTTGAAGAAGCGGTCTCAGTTAAGAGTTCCGTGTAACCGTTGCCGCCTGATACGGCAATAATCGCAGTCGCTGTAAATGATGCACCCTGCGGTATGTTTTCTATCACTCTGGATTCTGTACTGCTTGGAACAAACGGAAGAGACAATGTATTACCGTCAATTGTGACATTTACTCTGTAACTGCTGACTGTAACATCGTTTCCGTTATCTGTATATAATACTGTTCCAGCAGGAAGCGGCGGAATTGTGATGTAGCAATTACCGCCTGTATAACTTGCCGAATAATCTACAGGGCTTCCATCACTGGCAGGTATCGTACCAGTGAAAAGGTCGGTCTTTATTACACCTGCATTTACCGGTCCCGCGCCGCTTACATAAACGGGCACGAGCGTAACGTCACCTGTGATATTTGTAATGTGGCTGCCGCTGTGTACGGAGCCGTCTTCCTGGCACTGCCAGCCGGTCATTTCGCTTGTTGTCACGCTGGCGAGATTTATTCCGTCATTCACGTAATAATAAAATACACTGCTGTTTGTTGTACCTGATGGAGATGTTACATTGCAGGTTGCTTTGTACTGGTGTTCAAACTTTTCTACTTTGTTTGCGCCTTTTGTTACGCGGGCCTGACGCACTACGGGATCGCCCACTACATAAAATGGAACGTTAAAAACGCTGTTGGAACGGGATGAATTGTTCTGGATTGCGGCTATGAGGTCGTTCAGCTGGGAACCGGCAAAGGTTCCGGTTACGGGGTCTTCGTAGCGTTCAACAACAAGCGGCGTGCCGCCGGTCATGTTTACGCCTCCGCCGGAGCCTCCTCCGCCGCCTGATGAACCGCCTCCACCCCAGCCGCTGGGGTTGTGTGTGGTGTATTCATCAGCAGGTATGCTTGCGCCGCCTGCGCCTCCGGCCGCACCACCACCGCAGGTAGTAAATAAAAGTGTGAAAAATAAAAATACTGTTAATAATGCTGCTACTTTTGTAACTGCAAATACTTTTTTCACCAAAACTCTCCAAACGGTGACAGTGATTTTTAAATTATATTTCAATATCGGCAGTTTCACAACAAAAAAATATGGTCAGTATGCGAACCTGCTCTCAGATTTGAGAGGAACGGGCCGCAGCGACGAAAAAAAGAAAAGTTGCAAAAAAAACGTATTCCGAGTATTATCTAAGTGCAGAGGATTTTTTATGAAAACAAATATAAAAAAAGTTTTTGCAGCAATTCTTTCGATTCTGGAAAGACTTAATCCGTTTTTTATTGTTCTGACACTTGCAGGACTCGCCTTTTTGTACACTCCGCTAAAAGAATATGTGTATATTCCGCTTTTGTGTCTGGACTGTTTTTTTATTATCATTTTTGTTTTCAGGCTTTTTGTTCTGCCTCTTAAAGAATATGCTTTGTCCGTAAAAATGGTGGTGGATGTGCTCTGCTTTTTGCCGTTGTTTTTACCGCTGCCGTTCCTCAGGGTCTTAAGATTTTCACGTTTAGCAAACTTTCGTCTGTTTTATATGACGCTAAGACAGATGCCGTTTGCACGTTTCTTTAAGGAAATGAAGCCGCTGTCGCCTTTTGTGGACAAACGCATTTTCCGCCTTATGCTGGCGGCTTCGGTTGTCTGTACTGCAGGGCTGTTTGTTCTTGACTGGTATGCGGATCTTTTTATCACCGCCCAGATTATAATGCTGATAGGCAACCCGCTGATACTTACAGGGCTGCTTACTGCTTATGCACTTTTGCTTGTAATTATGTTCACGGCAGGTTTTTCGTATTCCAAAGATGCGGGAAGATTGCAGAGACTTATTGAATCAGCAGAAAACAAGCATTGCGGAGCAGGCAAAGACGAGCTCGATACCTTGTTAAAAATGACAGAAATCGAACTTGAAGACATTGACGAATGCGGACTGAGCGAAGAAGATTTTACAAATCTTCCCGACATTGGTTCAGAAGGAATTGCGGAATTGGAACGAGAAGCTCAAAAAGAAACTGATACTCTGATTGATGAGAATGATTTTGGTCACCTGCCTGATATCGGTGCTCTGGGAACAGAAGAAGTTACCGAAGAAGGCATTTGGGAAGACGATGCGCTTTTTACAGGGCTTGATGAGCTTGACGATGCAGAAGAACTGGAACAGCTTGAAGAAAGCGGCGACCAGCTTGACCCGCCGGAAGAATCTGCGCAAACCGATGCTCCCGCGACAGAAGCCACACCTGTGCAGGAACCAAAGCCCGAAGTAACGGCTCTTTCTGCTGAAACACGCAAGGGTTTATTGGCGTCCGCAACACGCATTTATAATGAAGAAAAAAACGCGGTTTCCATAACTGAAAACCTTATAAGGCAGATAGCAAGGGAAGTTTCGGAAGAAACAATAAAACAGCTTACACCGACAATTATTTCTTATATAAAGGATAATCTTTAACGGTTTTTACAGATTTTTTCTCCGTACTCAATGTCTTTGAGGAAAAAATCCGTTTCGCTGCGGATTCTTTTTAGAAAACTCAAATCAGTTGTAGGTTTTTTATACCCGTCAGGAAAATGCAGATACAGGTATTCGCATTTTGCCGCAATTTCCAGTATCTGTTTTTCGTCACCGCCGTTGATAAGCATGGTACGCAATTGCAAAAGCATATGCTTTTCAGTTTTATAAAACTCAGCGACAGCTTGGGTATCAGTATTCACAGGCAGTTGCTGCAAAAAACTCTCATTTTTGTCACCAAAAGCCGAGAGCAAAAGTTCAGCGTCAGTTTGTGACAGTTTGCGGCAGCCGGTATCGATTCCAAAAGCAGAAAGGTCAAAGACGTTTTTTTTGCCCGCATAGTGCGCCTGAAAGTTTTTTCCGTAACCGAGCAGAGAGGGCTGTGTCAGACAGACTGTATCGTTTTTGCCTATAACGCTCACGGTATCGGCGCGAAAAGAAGAATTCGGATTTAAAAGCGGTTTGAGTCTGTTGTGAGATGCAAGAATCTGTGCATGTGAGGGAGATTCGCGGCAGTGTGTCTTGCAGGGCACAAAGCTAAAATCCAGGCCGCAGAACAGCACAGGAGTGTCTTCTGTTTTCCGCAGGAACAATGCGGCTTCCAGTGCCGAAAGACCTACAGAACCGAGCGGTTCAAAAACAGGAACATTTTTTGCTGCAGAATACACCCGTTTTAGGAAGACTGTTTTTTGGTACTCGGAGACAAAAAAGCAGACCGGGCCGTCTGTCAGTTTAAGGATTTGCGGCCGTGACGTGAGATCCGCTATAAGCGGAATTCCGCTTTTTACAGCACCGATAAAAGCTTTTTCGTTTGCAAGCTGACATTCCACGGCAAGGACTGCATCCGGTCTTATTCCGTTTTTTATGAGCGGAACAAGTGCCGAGTCCACCGCGATTATAAAAAGCTTTTTCTGCATTTGTTTTATAAACTGAATCTGCGAATCAAGCGAAGGTCCCGCCCCGCATATTAAAAACGGACTTTCCTGTGAGTTTGGAACAAGTATGTGTGAAGACGGAATTTGTCCCATGTTGCGCAAAAGATTTTTGGCATACAGTCTGCCGAGTTTTATAAGTGTAATCCGGTTGCGCCAAAACTGGTTTATGCCGGTGTCTATTATTTTGGTTATTCTGCCGTAAAAATCCTCATTGAGTCTGCAAGCCTGTGACAACTCAACTGCAACAGTGCGTCTGAGCAAGGCAAGGTCCAAAGTTCCGTTTTCTTCATCAAAAAGGGCAGCCACATCCTGAACAGTTTCGGGCGCAATAAAATGAGAATTAGTATGAGCGTCAAGGAACGGCTTAAGGTGTTCCAAGGTCATTTCTTTTAAGGCGGCTTCTTTTTCTATAAAAAGTACAAAGGAATCACCGGGGACTTTTTTGAACAGACTTTCAAGACCGTAGCAAAGCAAGGGTGAAAAAACCAGGACAAGAGACTGCGGTCTTATGGCCAGAGCTTCAACAGCACGTTCGGAGGCGGATTCCGGCGAATAACGTGAATAAAAATACCTGTTTTTGTATAAAACAGAAAAACCCTGTCCGGCAGGAACCAGGCAAGGTTTTTCATCTGTATCCATAGTTGTCAACTGTTAGTTATTGTTGTTTGACATCATATTCTGAAGGAATACGGTCATGGTGTTATCTTTTACATCATCAGACTGTACAAACATTGTCCGTAATGAAGACTGGTCAAATGAACTTGCATAGCCACTGAAATACATCTTGAAGAGATCCCTGATATCGTTTTCTTCGGTTTTTGAAGAAACAAGTTTTGCTACTACAATGTTGTCATTCAATACTACAGGAGCTGAGATTTCGTTTTCTTTGAGCGCGAATGCGGTCTTAAGAAAGTTTTCGCTGTTATTAACACCTATAAGTGCAGGAATATTTTCAGGAGCATTGGTCAGGAGCGGATTTGAACCGTAGTTGATTGCAAATGGATCTGTCGTATATTTGGTAAGTCCATATTCTGCACAGGCTGTATCAAATCCTTCTACAGCGGCGGCAGAAGCAAATTCGCGGGCTTTTGCCATAAAATAATCTTCTATTACAAATCTTTCGTTTGTCGAGATATAATATGCAATTTTACCAAGAACCTGGGCATCGTTAAAATCAGCTTCTTTTGCTGCACCGTCACATCTGAAAATTGAATATGTTGTTGAAGTTTTTATAGGATTACTGATTTCGTCGTTTTTAAGGTTTGCAACGGAATTAAAATCATCATCAGAAACAAACAATGCCTTCATCTGATATACGAAGTTGTTTGCAAACTTTCCGGAACCGTAATTGCTGTTTGAATATTCTGTTACGGCATCATCAAAAGTGATTTCATTGTTGTTGATTCTCTTTAATACCTTATTGGCTTCTGACTCAGAAGCAACTGTTATAACTGAAAGATCATAGGATTTGAACATTTCCTGATTTTTTTTGCCGTATGCGATTACTTCTTCCTGCGGGTAGCCTGAAAGTGCAAAAGAAACAACGTCAAATGTCTTTACAGGAGAATTCATCGCATAAATGAAATCTGCTTCGGCAGAAGGGCTCTTAATGCCAAAAAGCATATTCTGAGAGCCGTATGTGTAATAGTTGGAAGTATCACCGAAAAAGTCTGTCAGATACTGGCCGACAAACAACTCATCATGCAGTTCTTTTCTCATTGAAACTTTTGTACTGTCATTTGTTTCGTTGTAAAGTTTTGGAGAGTAATTGCCGTTTTCATCTGAAAAATAACGGATCATTATTCTGTCAATTGCTGAATCAGGAACAACGTATCCGCTTTTTTTAACTTCATCTTCAATGGCCATTCTGACAACTGTATCCGAAAAAGCTCCCTGCAGACATCCAAAATATGTGGAATCGGTCAGCTCGGATTCGTTCTGGAGACGGTTGTTCATCATTGCTGTAAAAATTGTTCCCTGCTTATATTCAATAGGCTTGTTCTTATAATAGCCCATCGGTGGAAGTTCTTTTCCGGCAGCCCCTCTGACCATCGTAGGAATAAAAATAAAAACTACTGCAGATAAAATTAATATGATTATTGATCCTATGGTAATACCAAGAGATTTTTTGTTACTTTTTGTATCAGTTTTCTGTACGTTAGATTTCATAAAAAAACATCCTTTTGTATTAGTCGCTTAGCGTAATATGGAATAAGATTTTAACATTTTGGTTTTTATCTGTCAATTATTCGGTTTGAGTTGTACATAATAAAAAAAGGTTGAACCCCGAAAGATTCAACCTTTATGAGCCATGCCGGCTTCGAACCAGCGACCCACAGATTAAGAGTCTGTTGCTCTACCAGCTGAGCTAATGGCCCGTGATTTGTTGTTAAACAATATGCGCGCCCGACACGGCTCGAACGTGCGACCTACGGATTCGAAGTCCGTTGCTCTATCCAACTGAGCTACAGGCGCATAATTACAAGTGTCTGCAAAACACACATTGTTTAATCCGGGTGCCTGGTGGGATTTGAACCCACGACAACCAGATCCACAATCTGGCGCTCTACCCCTGAACTACAGGCACCATATTTTCAACAAGGCTTATACTAGCAAAAAATATTCCAAAATGTCAAGAGATATAAATCCTATTGATTATTTTTTGCTAACACAATAGTATGATTACGTTATTTATAACAATTTTAAGGAGTCATTATGACAAGCTATAAAGAACTCGGTCTTGTAAACACAAAAGAAATGTTTGCAAAAGCCGTAAAAGGCGGATATGCAATTCCGGCTTTTAACTTTAACACTATGGAACAGATGCAGGCTATCGTTCAGGCTGCAGTAGAAACAAAATCACCTGTTATCATGCAGGTTTCAAAAGGCGCACGTAACTACGCTAACGCAACAATCCTCCGCTATATGGCTCAGGGTGCTGTTGAATACGCAAAAGAACTTGGCTGCGCAAAACCACAGATTGTTCTTCACCTTGACCACGGTGATTCTTTTGAACTTTGCAAGGACTGTATCGACATGGGCTTCAGCTCAGTAATGATTGACGGTTCTTCTCTTCCTTATGAAGAAAACATTGCTCTTACAAAAAAAGTTGTAGACTACGCACACAAATACGATGTTACAGTAGAAGCAGAACTTGGTGTTCTCGCAGGTGTAGAAGACGAAGTTGCTTCTGAAGTTTCTCACTATACAAAACCTGAAGAAGTTATTGACTTTGCAAACCGCTCAGGCTGCGATTCTCTTGCAATTTCAATCGGTACTTCACACGGTGCATACAAATTCAAGCCGGAACAGTGCACACGCGATCCTAAAACAGGAAAGCTTGTTCCACCGCCGTTGGCATTTGATGTTCTTCATGCAATCGAAAAGAAGCTCCCTGGATTCCCGATTGTTCTCCACGGATCTTCTTCAGTTCCACAGGACGAAGTTGACACAATCAACAAGTATGGCGGAAAACTTCCTGATGCAGTAGGTATTCCTGAAGAACAGCTCCGCGAAGCTTCAAAATCAGCAGTTTGCAAAATCAACATTGACTCAGACTCACGTCTTGCAATGACAGCTGCTATCCGCCAGTACCTTGCAGAACATCCTGATCACTTTGACCCGCGCCAGTATCTCAAGCCTGCACGTGAGAACATGAAAAAGATGTATATTCACAAGATTGTAAACGTACTCGGTTCTAACAACAAGCTTTAATAGCACGCTTATATAAGCAAAAAAGCCCTGAACACGCATTGTGTCAGGGCTTTTTTTTATTATCCTTTAGCGTATGTTCTGCCGGTATACGTCTGCGATTATTTTTACCGCCTGGTGAACTTCGTTCTCGTCCCGCGAATAATTCAGCCGCAGGCACTTGTCATAATGCGGATGCTGCGGCTGGTCGCCGAGGCCAAAGAAAAAGTATTCTCCCGGAACGGTTATGACTCCGCGGTCTTTTAACTTGGAATAAAGTTCCAGAGTACTGATTTTCAGGTCTTTGAGCAAAAGCCACAGGAATATGGCTCCTTCACTTTTGTGTATACCGTAGGGCAGCGCATGGAATTCCTCATGAATCCAGTCCTGCATCTGTCTGGATTTTTTTTCGTAAAACGGACGTACAAAATCTCTGCCCATTGAAACGAGTTTACCGGATTTTACAAGGGGTTCCGCCAGTATTTGTCCAAGACTGCCGGAAGCAAGCGCCGCGATGGCATTTATGTTGGACATGGCTGTAATTATTCTTTCGTCAGCGATTATGATGCCGGTTCTCAGAGCGGGTAGTCCTATTTTTGACAAACTCATACTGAGTATTATGTTTTTGTCCCAATACGGTTTTGCGTCATCAGTAAACACAATGTTAGGAAACGGCAGTCCGTAGGCATTGTCTACCATCAGTGGAATTTGATATTTTTCGGCAAGAGATGAAAGCTTTTTTATCTCAACATCGGTCAGAACATTGCCGCTGGGATTTGTAGGCCGTGAAACGCACATTGCGCCTACTTCCGAATGTTCGGCGAGGTAAGCCTCAACTGCGGGAAAATCTATAAAATACTTGAATGTATTATCATCATAATATTCGCAGCGCGCGGGGACAGATACAAATGTGCCTTCTTCTACACCCTGGTCGGCGTATCCTACATATTCGGGGACAAGTGGAAAAAGAATCGTCTTTTTTGTCTTTTTTCCGTTCTGGGTCGTCGTTCCCGAAAAAAGATTGAAAAGGTAAAAGAAAGCACTCTGGCTGCCGTTTGATACGGCTATGTTCTTTTCGGTAATTTTCCAGTTGTATGTGGCAGAAAGATAATCTGTAAGTACTTCTATAAAACTAATGCGTCCTACAGGTGCATCGTAGCGTGCAACAGCGTTTTCAAAACCGTCTTTTTGAGCAAGGAGTTTTTCCATTTCTTCGCGGTAGATTTTTTCAACCTGACTTATTCTTGCAGGATTGCCGCCGCCGAGCTGATATGAGGGGATTCCCTTTGGGAGCGGTTTGCCCAAATCATCCATAAGCTGCAGGATGCCGGAATGTGTGTTAAGTTTTGTTCCAAAATCAGAGAATATCATTCCGCAATGATAGTTTTTTTATCAACTATATGCAAGTATCAGGATTTGCGCATAATCTCAAGAGGTTTTTCTTTGCCCGCTTTTATTGAGGGAATAAGCGACACAATCACGGAAAGCACCACCGTGCACAAGGCTACTGCGGCTATTTCCGCAGCGGGGATATTTACCGGAATATGGCTCATATAATACTCGGGATTAAGTATCTGCACCGGAATAAACTCTTTTGAGGAAGAAGTAATATCATAAAAGAATTTTACGACAAAATTAACGGTTTTTTCCATAAACAGTATTATTTCGTTCACTTTAAGTCCGCAAAGTATTCCCAAAGGGGTGCCGCAAATTACACCGCCCAGTCCTGTAAAAAAGCCTGTAAGAATAAACGCGTTGCGGATTCCGCGACCGTCAGCGCCCATACTTTTTAGTATTGCTGTTTCGCGCCGGCGTTCCATAACTATCATTACCAGCGATGAAGAAATGTTTACGGATGCAACCAGCACAATCAAAAACATTACAAAAATTAAAAGCACTTTTGAAGTTCTAAAATTTGTATATGTTGAATCGTTCAGTTGTTCCCAGTTATAAACTGAAAAATCTTTGCCGGTTATAGATGCGATTTTGTTCTGTACGGCGTACAAATCCGAAGAAAATGCATCTTCTGTCTCTATCCCGATAAAAAGCCGGGAGACACTTGTTGCAAGAATATCAAAACCTGTTTCCAGCGGTACAAAAATCCAGAGAGCGTCCAGTTCCTGATAACCGCAGGAACAAATGCCTTCTACGGTATAGGTGGCTATTTTGGGAACAATCTTACCGTCGGGCAGAGTTCGGGCACTTATCAGCCGGATAGAATCCCCTACTCCTGCGCCGATTGACTTTGCCAGTGCCTGCCCTATTACGGCGGATCTTTTTGCTTTTAATTCCAAAGTGCCCTGATGAACCGTGAACAATTTTGAAAATGACGGATTTTGCGATAAAAGCTCCGGTTCAACAGCCCTCACAGTTGCTCCGCTCCGGGCGTTTTTTCCTGTTACAAGAACCATTCCGTTTCGTTCAACATAGGCATTTTTAACACCTGGAACTGTTTTTATTTTTTCGGCTGTGTCTTTGAGGAACGCGATTTCTTTTTTAGAATCTGTGTCAGCCCGGTATTCTATCGCCTGAATGTGAAAAGACGAAAGTTCTATTATCCTTTCTGTCATTCCGTCTATCATACTGTCCGAAACAATGATTACAACGATAATCGGTATAATGCTCAATCCAACACAGAACATAGAAGCGAGGAGATTTTTGCGGGCTCTTGTTTTGGAGGTAAAAAAACGGATTGCATAAAGAAATGAAGATTTTAATGTCATGCCTTTACCAAAACTCCGTTTTTAAGCTCATAGGCGCAATCACCGCAGGTTGCAAGGTTTTTGTCATGCGTAACAAGTATAAGAGTTTTTTTATAACGGTCCGCCAGCGAAAAAAGCATATTACCAACATTGGCCGCATTCTCCGGGTCAAGATTACCCGTAGGCTCATCGGCAAGAACTAGCTCCGGATCATTGATAAGAGAACGCGCTACGGCAACTCTCTGGCGTTCACCGCCCGAAAGCTGAGACGGGAGATGATTAAGGCGTTTTTCAAGTCCAACATCGGCAAGCAGCTGTTCGGCACGGGCAAAGGCTTCTTCCTTTTTTGCGCCTGCCATGTATGCCGGCATAAAAACATTTTCGAGTGCGGTAAAATCTTTGAGCAGGTAATGGAATTGAAAAATAAAACCCAAAAAATTAGACCGGTATTCAGCAAGTTCGTTCTCTTTTAACGATGTAATTTCGTATTTACCGCAGACCACCTGTCCGCCGGTAGCAAAATCCAGACCACCGATGATGTTCAAAAGCGTACTTTTGCCACAACCGCTCTCGCCTGTTATAACAACTTTTGTTCCGGATTGAACAGTCAAATCAAGCTTATTCAGAATACGGAGTTTTTCTATTTCTGTTGTATATATTTTTTCCAAACCAGTAATTTTTACTGTGTAATCATTCATCCCGCAAAACCTCCGCGCATGAAAGTTTTAGTATACTTCTGCTTGCTACCATCGACGCAGTCAGTGACGCAAGTATGCCGAACAAAGCGGTAACGAACAATTCCACAAAATTGATCTGCGCCGGTATTTGAGCATATATCATATAAAGCATATTCTGTCTTACGTAAATCGCGGACTCAGGAGCAAACAGCGAAGTAAAGAAATACTGAACATAATACGAGATTTTTGAAATAAGTATAAAAATTGTGCTGACATTTACGCTCAAAAGCAAACCAAGTACGGTTCCCGCAAAGGATCCGTAAAAGCCGGTAAGAGCACCCTGAATAGTAAAAATCATCATAATGTCAGTACGTTTTCCGCCCACCGCCGAAAAAATACAGATTTCCTCGCGCCGTTCGTAGCACAGTCTTCTCATTCCATTAAAAATATTTACACCAACGACAATAAAAATAATGAATATGAGCATCATCAGCATGTTTTTTTCTACGCGGAGCGCCCCGAAAAATGCACGGTTATAGCTGCGCCATGACTCAAACGCGGCATCAGGTACTTTTGCAGAAAGTATTTCGATAAAACGCGAATCAAGATTGCTGTTTTTAAGCTTAATGCCGTATATGGGTTTTGGTTTTGCACCAAGGATATTGTTTTCTGCAGAATCTGACACAAAGGCAAATGTTGAGTTTATATCCGCATAGCCGCAGGAAAAAACGCCCGTAACGGTAAAAACCCTTGAGTCATCTATCAATTCCACATCAGAAGTTCCCGACATGGCAAGCAGTGTAACATTGTCACCGGGTGCAACACCCAGATTAATAGCAAGAGAACTACCAAGTACAATGGAATTTGGGGCGGTCAAGTCAAAATCGCCGTTTATAATTGAAACCTCTTTTGCAAATCCTGCGTCGGTTTTCATTATGTCGTCCGATACGGAACGTATCAGTGCGCCCTGCTGTTTTCCGCGTCTGCCGGCTACCAACGCCTGAGATTCATAAAAACGCTGCACTACAGAGATTTCGGGGATTTGCGATACTGTTTTCAAAAAGGCATTTTCATCAAACTGAGTTTCGGGTGTAACACGGATGTGATAGGAACTTATTTCCATTATGCTGTTTATATAGGTCATCTGAAGGCCATTCATAACGGATACAATGACTGTAAGAGCCATAACACCGAAAGCTATACCGAGAACTGCCAGAAAAGAAGTTACGGCACTACGTCCTTTTTTGTCTACTGTTGAAAACCGCCGCGAAACAAAATATATCCAATTAAACTTTTTTATAAGATTTTTCAAAACTGTTTTGTCCTTAAAACCTTGCCACCAATCTTTACGGTTTCCGACTTTTTTACTCCTGATTCAAAAAGCGTAACAATTGTTGTGCCGTCATCAAAAAAAACGGTTTCTTCGCAAACTTCGGGGCTTGTATACTTTTTTTCGAAAATCAGTTCGCCAGCCATATACTGTTTTTCATCGGGAAATACATTAGTCGTAAATGAGTAGACTGTTTTGAGGGTTACGCCCTTCTCTGAACGGCTGGATTCCTCTATAATCCGGTTTTTGTTATCATACTTCCATGAATACGCATACAGGACTTCGCCCTTTTTGCCGTTTTCGTCAAGCGTATATGCGGATTCTGAAGAGACAAGTCCGCTTTTGTTGTATTCCTGCTCAATAAGCTTTGAATCCGCAAGCAGGTAAATTTGTTTTTTGGAAACTCTCGCAGAGTCAGAAGAGTATGAGTACGTGCTTTTTTCATCAAGATAATAATCGCCGCCGCCCGACTTCCATATTTTTTCTACAATAACTCTGCCGTTTTTGTCATATTTTTTATGAACAAAGCGGTCTTCATCACCGTGAACTACAGAATCAATACTGTTTTTTGAATGGAAAAAACCGGCATTTTCTTCGGCAGTGGAATACAATCTGATTTGTTTTGAAGAATCAGTTTTAATGTTTTTTTCTTCACAAAATAAAAAAGCATTAAGCAGGCAAAAGAAGGTGCAAAAACAAATGAGTCTTGAATATCGTTTACATGCCGAGGAATTCATTCAAATAGCTCTCTGAATCAAACAATGATATATCGTTGTATGTCTCGCCAAAGCAGACAAAAGCAACAGGTATGCCATAATCCTTGCCAACTGAAACAGCAATTCCGCCTTTTGCGGTGGAATCATATTTTGTCATAATAACGGCATCTATACCTATGGCTTCGTCAAAAACCTCAGCTTGACGCAACGCATTCTGCCCCGTAGTCGCATCCACGACAAGCAGTTTTTTGTAACAGCCCTCCGAAGCTTTTTGTTCCGCAATGCGGTCTATTTTTTGCAGTTCGTGTACAAGGTTTTCTTTGTTGTGCAAGCGTCCGGCCGTATCGGCGATAACAAGTCCGCCGCCTTTTGCTGTAACTGCATCTGCCGCATCAAAGACGACAGCACCCGGATCGCTGTTGTGCTGGTGAGCAACAACACGGATTCCGAGTTTTTCACCATGGAATTTAAGCTGTTCAATAGCGGCGGCTCTGAACGTGTCGGCAGCAGCCATTACTACATTGTTATCTTTTGCATAGTACTGTGCAAGTTTTGCAGCTGTCGTGGTCTTGCCGACTCCATTAACGCCGAGAAGAAGATAGATGTTTGTTTTGCCCTGTTCCGGCTGAAGCTTTTCGGACATAACACAGCCTTCGAGAATTTTTCTCAGCTGTTTTACAACAAGGTCCGGGTCTGTTATATTTTCTTTTTTGCATGACTGTTCAAGCAAATCGGTTATTTCAAAGGAATCTTTTGCGCCCAAATCGCCTTCTATAAGGGTATCTGCAAAATCTTCAAAGAAAGATGAAGAAAGGACTGTATTTTTTGAGAACAAACTTTTTAGCTTTTCTGAAAATGTCATTTTCATGATAAACCCTCTTTTTTAACTGCAAAGCCTTATTCGCTGACAACAATTTCCTGCGGAAGAATGCTGTTTGCTTTCAGCAGATAGCGTCCCAACTGGAAAGCAAAGTTGAGTCCAAGCGTTATGCTCAGAGCATTGGAAAACTGCCGGACCTGCATCCACTTCTGACTCCGTTTTACGTCAGACATACCGTACAGATAAGCATTTTGTGCCGCAATCTGCGTTCCGTTACTAAAGAATAACAATGGCATCGACAGCATAAGTGCAGCGTAGGAATTGTACATGGTCTTTCTGCTTTTTTCAATCTCGGCAGAGATATCACTTGTAGATGCACGGACATTTATCTTCTGCAGCTGGAACGGTCCCTGCATACGCTGTGGATTATTGTTCTCGAGAAGGAAATAATCGTTATAACCTTCCACTGATTCAAATTCGCCGATAGCTGTTCCATAAGACAAAGAAGCTTCGGCGGCATTTTCTACAGGGATTGCGTTCAAGTAAAACTGACCGGAGGATGTTGTTGTTGAATCAAGAAAGACCTTCATTCGTTCATCCTCCCGCATTGTTACACGTACCAAGAATTCTTCCTCGCCGTAAAAATCATAGGAGAATTCTTTTGACTTAAAGCCGGCAGCATCAATCGTTATATCATGCACACCACTCTGCAAGTCCTGATCATCCGAAATCATACTTATGCCGTCAACATAGATTTTGGCGACTTTTGCAGCTTCCGGCGGATTTATCTCAAAACGCAGACGGACAGGCTTTGAGTTTATAACTGCAGGATACAAAGCCTGACCCAATAGTTCCGCAAGAGAAGGCAAATCACTAAGACTACCGACATCAGATACAGTTGCTGCAATTTCGCCACCCGGATAAACCGACAAAGAAACAGTTGCGCGCAAAAACCCTGCCCTTTCGGAAACAGAACCCGAAATCAGCGCAGAAATTCCTGCGTTTACGACACGCTGTTCATAGTCAAACTCAGTTTCGTCCTCATTTTTTTTGTCAAAAAAAAGCGAACTGTCATTGCGCCAGGTAACAAGAGAGAGTTTGTCACCTGGTCTCAAAGGAGAGATATAGGCGACTTTCTGTCCGACAGGCAAATCTTTTTTCTTTACGGTTTCGTCAATTCCGAGCGGATCCGTAGCTTTTGCAAGATTCGTCCGTATTTTTTTCTGCAGCTCCTCAATGCGGGCGACAGATTCTTTTTTCTGTTTTCGTTTTTCGATTGAAGTTGATGAATTGAACATAATCGCATCCCTGTTGCGCAGCTCCGAAGAAAGCTGGCTGAACAGTTCCTGCCTTTCGGTCATAAGAGAAAACAAAACTCTGTTCTTTATTTCATCGTCTTCCATAACACGGTTTCCGCTGCCCTCAAGATAATCGAGCAAAAGCCGTGGCAGTGTTTCGGCAGCAAGTTCAAGCGCTTCCTGCGAATCAACGGAAGTTCCTGCGGTAAAAGGAACAGCTGCCATAGTCCAGTTTTCTTCCGTGCAGAACAAAACCGCGTTTATGAGAAAGAACAAAAATATTACAGAACAGAAAACTTTCAGCTTTTTCACGAAATCTAACTATACGTCCTCATCATCATCGTCCGAAGAAATCGGCAGACCTTTCCACTTGAGCGAAAGGTAAGTTTCTATAAATGGGTCAATATTTCCGTCCATTACGGATTGAATGTTTCCAACTTCATATTTTGTACGGTGATCTTTTACCATCGTATAGGGCTGAAAAACATAGGAACGTATCTGGTTTCCCCAGGAAATGTCTTTCTTTTCCTGTGCAAACTTGGAATTTTCCTTTTCTTTTTCGGCTCTATAATACTCATAAAGCCGGGCACGCAGCATGTTCATGGCTATCTGGCGGTTCATCGTCTGGCTGCGTTCAGTCTGACATGCAACAACAATACCGGTAGGGATATGGGTAAACCTGACGGCAGAATCCGTCTTGTTTACATGCTGTCCGCCCGCACCGCTCGCACGGTATGTGTCCACACGCAAATCTTCAGGGCGTATGTCTACTTCTATCGTATCATCAAGAATAGGAAAAACATATACAGACGAAAACGAAGTATGGCGTCGTGCATTTGAATCAAACGGGCTTATTCTGACAAGCCGGTGAATACCTGCCTCTGATTTTAAGTAGCCGAATACATAATCGCCGGTTATCTCGGCAGTAACAGACTTTATTCCGCCTTCGGCCTCAAGCAGGTCAACAATCTGCAGCTTGTATCCGCGTCGTTCCGCCCAGCGGCTGTACATTCTGAAAAGCATGGAAGTCCAGTCACAGGCTTCTGTTCCACCGGCACCGGAATGAACGGTCAAGTACGCTCCGTTCTGATCCACCTCATCTGATAAAAGGTTAAGGATACTGAGCTTTTCATATTTTTCTTTTATTGAATCAAGACTGGTTTTTATTTCAGGTTCAAGGGATTCGTCCCCGCTTTCGGTGGCAAGCTCAAAGAGTGCTTCTGCATCTTCGATTTCCGCAAGAAGGGCCTTCCACGGTTCAATTCTGTTTTTAAGAAGTTTTATTTCGGAAAGAACTTTTTCTGCTTTTTTAGGATCATCCCAAAAACCGGGCTGTGCGGTAACATTTTCTTTTTCTTTTATCTTGGCTTCAACTGAAGCAGGGTCAAAGACGCCCCCAAACATCAAGGATATCAGACTTCAACGAAGCTATTGGGATTTTTAATTCTTCAAGCATTTTTTTTCCTTTATTCAGCAAGGCGCATCAGCATTTTGCGCCATTTTTTTCTTGTAAGTTCCGAAATTGCCATGACACCCTCTACAGGATACTGGTAAATGCGGACAGTATCATAGTAATCGGTTACACGGTCAATATCCTTTTTAAGAGCAATAAGCCTGTCTTCACTTACAGCAGTATGCTCCCAACAAGAACGCTGCTTCTTTTTATATCCATAAGAAATGAGAATTTCATTCAATGCCCTGGCCGATTCTATAGCTCCGGGATCCAATATAACAGAAACAAACATATTATAAGAATATGATAATCAAAGTATCTTGTCAAACCGTATTTTTTGGGTGATTATATAAGTATGAAAAAACTTTTTTCTTTCTGCGGCATTTTTATTTTATGCGGCTTTTTTGCTCTTTCACAAAACCGTACTGCTGAGCAGCCGCAGCTTGTTACAAATATTACGGTACTTGTTTCAAATATGAATGTGCAGCTCACCTGGCGAAGACCAGCCGGCGTAACTTATAAGCCCGGCATGATTTTTAGGATTTACCGTGATACAAAACCGCTCACAAGGCAGACAATAGGTCCCCGAACGCTTGTTTCCGAACAGGATGCAGGACAAATGATATACACAGAAACTCTTCCCGATACAAAAGGTTATTATTATGCTGTCATCGGACTTACCGACGCAGATGCAATATCATATTCGCTTATACCTTCCGTAAATGCCACTGTAACACCGGCTGTCGGAAAATACATTTCTCAAGCAGACAGCGTGGTATCCGACATTACGGATTTTAATGTTATATCACAGGAAAACAGTGTAATAATCACATATATTTCGCAGAACAAAGGCAAAAAGCTGATTTTGTACCGGGCCTCAACACCTTTTGAAAACTTTTACAGTCTCAACAAGGCAATGAAGCTGGCTACGTTCATTGATTCAGGAACACCGTATACAGATTATCCGCCTCTCAATATAAAGTTTTATTATGCATTGCTTGAAGAAAACGACGTCATTTCGGGTGATGTTGAGTTCAAGCCCGGGAAAAACACCTCAGCTGCCCCAGTAAGTGTCCTTGGGACATCTTCTTCCGCAGCCAAAACCCGCAATGTCAGACAAACACCGCTGCCGGATCTTGCTCCCGCAGGTTCTGCCCGAAGCGGTTCACTCAAGCAGGAAACCCTGCAAATACTGCCTGACAACAATACCAGCATAAAAAACGCCGAACATGCAGAGCTGCTTTCGCCGTACATTTTTGCCGAAGACACGACAGAAAGCACAGAGCTGTCGCGCATTATCGAAAACTCTTTTGCAAAGGACAACTGGGCTCTTGCAGAAAAAGAACTGACAGCGTTGATAAAAAACACCGGCGACAAAAAAATGACAGCCAGAGCTAAATTCTACCTTGGCGAAGTCTATTACTTTTCGGGTGAAAAACGCATGGCACTGCTTCAGTTTTTATCCGTAAGGCAGGAGTTTCCGTCAACGGCTTCGCAATGGATTGAAGCGGTACTGTCACTATAACCGACAATTGACACAAATACCCAAGCGATTTATTCTAGCTGTATGAACATTAAAAAACGGTTTTTCACATTTTTATCATTGTCTTTTTTGTTTTTTATAACCAGTCTGTTTTTTTCGTGCAAAGAGAAAAAAAATACGGAAATCCTTAAACAGGAACAACGGTTCATTATCAACTACGGTAATTTTGAAGACGAAATAGACCTGTTTGACATAATGCAGCAGGGCACCAATATAGAAACATACATTCACATGAGGAACGGCTTTTTTTACATCACAAACGGCAAATCAAAAAAAGTAATGCAGTTCACCTCATACGGCGATCTTCTCGGTATTCTTTACAATTCTGAAACAAACCCGACCCCTTCCTTTTCAATCAATGAGAATATCATTGAATCAGAAAAGGGAACACAGACAGCAACGGCATATCAGTTTCAGTCACCTTCAAACCTGGCTGTCGACAGCAACAAGAATATTTATGTAGTGGATCAACTGCCGCAGGAAAGACAGGAACTTGATTCCGAAAAAAACATATGGCTCAAGAACGTAGTACTGCGTTTTTCAAGCAACGGTGAATACCTGGACTATCTGGGACAGCAGGGACTCGGCGGTACCCCGTTTCCGTACATTCAGAACATTTTTTGTACTGAAAAAAATGAGCCTGTAGTTGTCTCCATCATAAACGACGGTTACATTGTAAATTGGTTCAATCAGGACGGTTTTCCGCTGTTCACGGTACCGATTGAAATTAATCTTTTGCCTAATCCTTTTGAAACAATTGACAAAGACGTTTACAAATCCCTCGATATCATTATCCCTGATTACAATACAAGAACCCTCTACCTGAAAATCGACTATTATCAGAGTGAAATAGACCCTACTTCGGGATTCCGCTCGGCAGTTTCGTATGCCGCCACATATATATATCCTCTGAATGTGGAGACGGGAATATTCGGGGAGCCGGTTCTTGTTCCTTCATACGAGGAGCAGTCAAAGGATTCGGGAGAAGCGGACATAAAACCTTATGAGCTGCTCGGTATAACAGAATCCGGTTATTTTTTCTTTGTAACACCTTTGGAAAACGGATATGATTTGCAGATAATGCAGAGCAACGGTCAAAAAATCATACACAAAAAACTGCTTGTCCAACAGGAAGATCTGTTGTTTTCAAGGCTGGACCTTTCCAAGGAAGGAATAATTTCCGCTATTTTAGCAAATAATTTTGAAGCTTCGGTCGTCTGGTGGCGGGCTGATGAAACCATAGACTCGCTGATTAACTGATATGGATATAGAAGAAAGAAAAAAGCTTGAAGCACAGGGTATTGTTTTTCATTATGACAGGGAAAGACGCCTTGAGAATCAGCCAAGAATCAAAGCCATGTACGAAAAGCAGGAAAACCTGCCCAAGGGATTTTTTAACGTACTTAAGGCAGCACCGGGCGGAAAGTTTCTAATCATAACAATAATAATGCTAATGGCAGTAATTGTACTGCTTGGAATTTTCAACAGGACGGGTGAAGACAAAATTTCAGGTGTTCCTGTTTCTATAACCGCATTCAGTTTTGAAGACCAGGTTTACACAACGCTTAAATTTGAAGCAGCGGAAAACGTAAATCCGGGAGCAATTACCGCGGAAATTGCCGTTATGGACAGTCAGAGTGCAATAATCGACAAAAAAGTGTATGAACAGGCATACACCGGAGAAGAGCTCCTGATCCGCGTAATTTTCACAGATTTTGATATAACAAGGGTTGTTGCCGTAGTCAAATTTAACGGCGAAGAAAAGACAATCCACACACCGGTAAGCAAGTAATATTAATATTCAAAATATTATTGTATAATAATGAGGAATAAAAGGAGTCAACTGGTAGTTCAATTCCTCTTTATCTCATAAGTCCAAAGGCTTCCACCTAATATACATGGAAATTCTTTTACACTATAAGAGATACCTTGTAAATCATCATTTGAAAGCACAGAATCAGTAACTAATACAAACGGGTTGCTGAATTTTCCGTTCGCTATGACATCATTAATATATTCAGGCGCTGTTTTTTTGACATGTGGATTGTATTTACCTGAAAACGAGAATAATTCTACCTTTTTCATGCTTTCAATATGATATACAGAATAATTGTCTGAAAGCATAGTGGCTAAAGTTGCAGTATTATGCCCTGTTATAATAAAAATATCTGTATCTGATTGATATGTTTGTTCTATATTATTCTTTACAGTTTGCAAAGAAGAGAAATCCTCTTTGATATCTGTATAATTCAGAGACGGTCGAAAAACAAAAATTGCACAAATAATCAGAAATAGTGATTTTTGAAAAAGAGTGATATTGGAAACCCATAATACAAAAAGTAATATGACAAGCCATAATAAAGCACGGTTAGCTATTGACGCATCATACAGGAATACCGCAAACAAATACATATAAAGGTATGAACCAAACAAAATCAAAAAGGATGACTTATCTTTTTTGAATAAATAAATAAAAACAAATAAAACAAGAAATAAAACAAGCGGCTTAAAAAGCTTAAAAATATTTGAACCACTCAAAAAACTTTTATACGCTTTAATATAAAAATGGAAAGCTACAGCTTCATTTTTATCTTGTATAAAAAAAGCCGGAGTTACTTGTAAAAATGCAATTAATATTCCTAAAATTATTATAAAAAATGCAATTATATGTTGTTTTTTTTCTTCTGCTGAATAATTCTTCCAAGGTAAAACAATATCCTGAACTAAAAACATTAAGGTAACAATTCCTACAAAACCTTCAATATATGCATGTGTATTTGAAAGCAATGCTAATAAAATACCAAACAGCAACGGTTTTTCATTTCTTTTCTTATATATAACTGCAAGAATTACAATAAGAGGTACAACAAGGGAATAACATCTTGAAACAATCGGATACCAATAAAAAAAAGCAGATGAAAAAAGGATTGATATTTTTGTACTTAGATAAAAATCTGAATACTTAAGAAAAATCCACATTGCAAAACAGGTAAGTAACCATGAAATAATATTCAGAGTTATGATAGGAAATCCCAATTTTGCAAATGGCATAAGAATCAGGTTCCATAAAATAAAATGCCCTTCATAACGCATTTCATAAAACAGTTTTGAAATAGAATAGTTTTTTGCAAGAACCCAAGAGTGAATTTCATCTCTCCAAGGTTCATGAAAAAACAACAATATAAGAGTGAGAAGAATATAGATTATAAAAGAAACAATGCATATTATTTTACTTTGTTTTTCTGATATTTTATTGTTCATTCGAAACAGGCAAAACAAGATACCAAAAAAGAAAAAAAGAATGGCAAGTTCAAATGAACTTTCGTTTAATCCTTTTTGCCAGGAAGCAACATTCAAGTCACTACCTTTTAACAGTGTTACAGGTGTTTTTAATAAATCAATTAAAGTATTTCCCAAAAAAGGAAACAAAGACAAAATAATAAAAGAAACCGACAGGACAAAGAAGCTGATAATTACTATTTTTGATTCTGCAATTTGTTTTTTCATGATATTTCCAGGATGTTATGCGTTCTTTTTTCTATTATAATGCACTTTTTAAGTTTATTCATTATTTTTTGCAAGAAAACTTTCCCACAGTGCGTCGGTCTGAGGAAGGGGTGCGGAAACGGAAACAATATTTCCTGTTACAGGATGCGGAAAGCACAACACAGCCGCATGAAGTCTTATTCCAGGCAGAATGTCCGACCGGCGCGCGCCGTATTTTACGTCGCCTTTAATATGCATACCTTTTGACGCTAACTGTGCCCGTATCTGATGCGTGCGCCCTGTAAGCAGGTTTACCGTGAGATAGATATAATTATCACCGGCACCAATAATCTCATATTCCAGTACGGCGCGCTTCCACTTTGTTCCGGGTGAAGTCTCCTGTTCCTTTATAAAGGCTTTTTGTTTTGCAGGATTAAAGCAGATATACTGTTCAAGACGTCCATTTGCACCCGACTGCGGCAGGTTTTCCTTTTTTTCCACTATTGCCCAATACGTTTTTTTAACATTATGGTTGTTGTGAAGTGTACCCGTCAATTTTGCGAATGCGGACTTTGTATGAGCAATCAAAACCGTTCCCGAAACAGGACAGTCGAGCCTGTTCACACATTCAAAGATTTCGCACTTTTTGCCAAGCTCTGCTTCTACCACAGCTTGCAAAAGTTCCGGCAGCGATACCTGATTTGCTTTGTTTGTTCTTTCGCAAACCTCGCCCGCTTTTTTAAGCACAACACAAAAATCATCTTCCAGGTACAGAATACGGTCTTTCATCGCCTAATTACCGCCGTTAATGATTTTTTTGTACAGAGCGCTTGCCGCCGCATATTCGTCTTTATAATGGTCTTTTCGATACTGTGTGGATTGCAGAGGAACAGATTCCAGTGTATATCCGCTGCCTGAATCCGGTACAATACGCAGCAAATCCAGCTTAATCTTAAGTTTTATAATGCGCTCGGCGGAATTATGCACTTTCTGCTTAAAACTTTCATCCGTTACATATCGTTCAAGCAAAGTACTGTAAACCTTGTCGTAGTGTTTTTCGGACATCATAATAAAATCAACACCGGCTTCTACAGCCGCCACCGCTGCGTCTTCCGGCGTAAATCCGCTTTTTGCAAGCGCACCCATAAAAATGTCGTCGGAAAATATCACACCGTCAAAGCCCAGCTCATTTCTGAGTAAATCAGTTACAAGGGCGGGTGAAAGACAAGCAGGTTTTTCTTCATCAATGCAGTCCGTGATTATGTGCGACAAAAGCAGGCACGACGGATTCAGCTCAAAAAGCTTTTTGAACGGTGCAATATACTGCTCGTCAAGTTCGCTTCGTGAAGCAGTAAGATGCGGAACTGCAATGTGAGGATCATCGTTTGTATTGCCTGGAAAGTGCTTAAGAACAGCAGCAACTTTTTCTTTTTCGTAGCCTTTAACGGCACTTGAGCCGTATTCAATAACCTGTTCAAGACTACCGTAAGTACGGATTCCCAAAAATTCGGCGTTTGATTCGGTTTTTACTTCTACAAGCGGCGCAAGGTTTATGTGCATTCCAAGCAGCCGCATCTGTCTTGCTACTGCGGAATAGTATTCCTCAGCCTGCTCCGGTGTGAAAAGTTCCGCCGTCCTTTTGGGTGACAAAAGAGGCGAAGCTATGTCGCTGATACGGTATATGTAGCCGCCCTCGTTGTCGATTGAAAAAACAGGCGGCACAAGGTTCTTCTGGTTTACAAAAAAGTCCTGTACGGAATGTGTAAAATCGATTACCTCATCAGCTGTTTCGGCAATATTAGCCTTAAAAAGCAGAAAGCATCCGGGAGCTGCGGTTGCAAAACTTTCCTTTGCATAGGAATGAATACAGTCGCTGCCGTCAATTCCGATTACAAAAAGCTGCGTTATTATCTG
>JAEEQG010000167.1 GCA_016285185.1 Spirochaetota bacterium | reverse complement strand
TTCATCATAAAAGGCATCACCAGCAGCCTGCAGCCGGTTCATAAATGCAAAAAGCAGCCCGAATAAACCATTCTGCGGCGGCATTATATCCAAAATCTGTTCATTTGTTATGCTCATATAAGGCAATATATTGCACAATTATAATATTGTCAATATATTGCCTTATTTTTTACTGAAGTGTTAACTCTTATCCGATATTATTCTGATTTCTTATCATTTCCGGAGTTTTACCGAAAGTTTTTTTGAACTCGCGTATAAATACCTTGTAGTTCGTTATTCCACAATCTTCCATAATAACTGATATTTTCTGATTTGAATTCTGCAGCATCTGATAAAAAGCGGATATTCTCAACGACATGAGATATTCATTAAAAGTCATATCCGTGTACTTCTTAAAAAGGCGGCACAAATGTTCCGGTGTAACATTCAAAAGCTCTGCAACATCTTTTAATGTTATTTTATTCCTGAATTCTTTTTCAACATAAGCCATGACTGGAGAAATCCGGTTGATTCCATAATAGGATGAAACCACTTTTTTTTGTTCAGTCTGGTAGGATGAAAGAAGCTGGTATAGAAAATTGTATAAAAGCGAAATGAATTTTACACGGTTTTCCTGTCTTTGATCATCAACTGACTCAAGCATTTCGGAAAGACATGAAAAAAGCTTTGCAGTTTCATTCTCAGAGAGACTTTCCTTAAAAACGACATTTTCGATATCTTCATAAATACCTTCAAAAGCACTTAGAGGAACCTGCAAAAGAATGTATTTTGCATGACCACATAATTTTGAAGAATGTATTTTTTCGGAATTGACGATTACCATGTCTTCACTTGTCAGAACATACCTGCGCTGTTCTATCTTAAAATCAATCTTGCCTTCAAGGACATAAAGCACTTCAATATGATTGTGCCAGTGAAACGGCGAATAAAAATTATTGTCATCGATTACTTCAAAACGAATGGAAAACTGCAAGTCGAAATGCCGTTTGTGAAGTATGTTTTCATGTTTGTATTCTTCCATATCAATATTATAAGCTATATTTTGCAATTTTGCTATTTTTTTTGGTATAAAAATCAAAAATGACATAATTGATATCATATTTATACATTGCGGATTATTTGATACGTGCTAAAGTCAGATTATAAATACGAAAAATTAAAGGAGATTTTATGAAAACTATGACACATGCAAAAACTGCAATCTTGTTGTTGGCTATTATAATCGGGCTTTGTTCCTGCTCAGGAAAAAGCGAAAAAATCAAATTAGAAAACGGAATTGAACTGGGTGCAGTCTCTATACCGGACAGCAATTTTTGTATCACAAAAACAGAAATCACACAGGAATTTTATCAGGCAGTTACAGGCGAGAATCCTTCCAATTCAAAAGGTGAAAAACTTCCTGTGGAATCCGTCAGCTGGTACGATACGATTGTGTTCTGCAACAAACTAAGCACGCTTTTGGGAAAAACGCCCTGTTACAAAGTAAACGGAAGTACAAACCCTGCCGACTGGGATTATGTTCCGCACCAAGGTAAACTTCTTGAATCAAAAATTGAATTTGATGCAACCGCGGACGGATTCCGAATTCCTACAATGGATGAATGGGATATTGCAATCCGGGGCGGAGAAAAATATACATATTCAGGCAGTGAAGACTTGGATTCCGTAGCTTGGACAGACAGCAACAGTGGAGGAAAAACACACGAAGTTGCGCAGCTTAAACCAAACGGCTTCGGAATTTATGATATGTCGGGAAACGTTTTTGAATGGGTTTGGAGCGAACGCGATGACAACAGCCGGTATTACAGAGGTGGCAGTTACTTTGATGCAGCACGCGCAGGAAAATGTACAAATAAGGAAATTAACTACGCTTCAAGACAGTCAAAGAGTACAGGATTTAGAATCACTTGGAATAAGCCTGTTGCTTAACAAGAATGCGACCTATTTTGCCGGAGGTTTCCAGGACGGCGGACACAAAAGCGTCGTCCTGCCTATATCCGGCAATACATCATAAATAGAACAGCCCATCCGTGCCTCAAAGGCTTCTTTTATTTTAAATGCCAAATCCCAGCCTTTAATATAGTTTTCCATAATTCCGTAACGTCGTATTACATCAACAAAACGCTTTTCCAAAATAACAAATCCGTAGTCCGTAGCCAAAGAATCACACAGCTGAACCAACCGATCATAGTCATCTGCCTCGCCGCAATTCATTATAAACTTTTTGATTTCTTTTTCTTCAAGACTTTCGGGTTCATAATCGAACCAATCCAACATTCCAATATAGGAATGTGTCATACAGATTCTGGCAGCCTCATTCCAGCCTTTTTCCATGCAATATTTGTAACCTTCAAAAACATGTGTCGGAATACTCACGATTCCGACACGTCTGCCAATATCGTGCAAAAGTCCCAGAATGTACGCTTTTTCAGGATTTACACCCTGTAGTTTTTCTGCAATATTCCTGGCAGCAAGACCCACATTCATGGAATGTGCCACCCATGGACCGGGATTGAGTTTTTCCGCACATTTCAGTTCATTCATCGCCTCATCAACAGTCGGTAACAAAATATTCTCCTATGTCCCCTGTTCTCTCACTTCTGTAAAGGCACCTTCTTTGTAGAGTTCCATGAAAGCTTTTACCACAGTTGGATCAAACTGAGTTCCGGAAGCATTTTCAATTTCCTGTACAACAAAATCAATCGGGAGTTTTTGGCGGTATGGGCGTGTTGACCCCATGGCATCAAAAGCATCTGCAACAGAAATAATTCGGGCAACCCATGGAATATCATTACCGCCCAGCTTATCAGGATAACCTTTAGCATCAAAACGTTCATGGTGATAATGCGCACCTGCAGAAATGTCTTCTTGAATTTTTATATCTTTCAAAATCTCGTAGCCACGTTGTGGATGACTTTTTATAACATCAAATTCTTCGGGTGTCAGTTTCCCCGGCTTAGTGAGTATGGCATCAGGAATGCCTATTTTACCTATATCATGCAAAAGCGCGATGTTGTAAAACTTTTCTATAGTTTCATCTGATTCGCCCAGTTTTTTAGCAAGAAGACGAGTATATTTTGCCACACGCAGAGAATGACCGTTTGTATAGGAATCTTTGCCGTCTATACAATTCGCAAACGCACCGATAATCTCTTTTGTAAAGTCTTCAACTTCTTTCCTATGCCAATCTTTATATTTAAGAATCTTTTCATTCTGGGTGTATATTATTAGATTTGCCGTAATAGTCGCTATCGTTATAAAAAAAGCTGGCAATATCGCCGGATTAAAGTTTATCAGAGTCGTGGACAGGCGCAGAATACGCAACGAAAGGAATATCATGGAAATACGAAAGCCTTTTTTACGGTAGAAAACGGTCCAGCATATAAGAATGATGGTCGATATGGAAGAAAAGACACCAGCAAGTGCCGATAGCGGTAATGGCTTTTTACCTATCATGAATATTTCGGTAGAAGTAGAAGTCATTTTGGATCCCAATTCCGTGGCAATATAAAATACAAGAAGCAGGGAAAAGCCTACTATTGAAGCAATTTTCCGCTTTCGGGGATCTGCATTTTTGAAGATAGTCTTTTGGTTTTCATCATTGTTTGCACGTTTGTCCATTATCCTGTCCCTCAAAAAAACTAACACAATAACATTATATCACATTTTTTGAGTTAGATAAAATTCTATGTTAGAATAGCCGAAATCACAGGAGAAAAAATGAAAAAAACAAGCACAATTATCGCTGTTATAGTTTCAATACTGGTACTCATTGTTCCGGTTTTCTTAATCTGGCTTATAACAGCTTTTACAGGTTTGAACCTACACTTCATTGTTCCCATTATTGGGATTTTACTTGTTGTTTTGACAGGATTTATCACTTTCAGTAGTTCAAATAAAATATTTTATAAGAAAACAATTATTTTACTTTCAGTTGCTGTATTGATTTTAATAGGAATAATTGAAGGTGAAAACTATTATAAACATAAATACATACCATCTATTACAGTCGGACAAAAGACTCTTTTTTCGTATCAGTATATTCCATTTAAAAAGTCAGAAAACCTTGCACATTTGGACAGTGAATCATATTTGAATTTTAGCAAGGGGGATAAGCTCCCTGTTGTTGACGGAGCCACTGCTCTCTTCCCGGTTTATTGTTCCTTCGTAGAAGCTGTATATCCAGCTGATTGTGATATTGAAGAAGTCGTTAAATTTAATAAAACAGCAGATGCATATAAAGCTTTGATTGAAGGTAAAGACGATATCATTTTTGTTGCTCAGCCGTCAAAGCAACAATTGGCTGCAGCAAAAGAAGCGGGCGTAGAATTCAATATGTATCCGATTGGTTATGAGGCTTTCGTTTTTATTGTAAACCGGAAAAATCCGATAGACAACTTAACCATTCAGCAAATCAAAGATATCTATACTGGTAAAATCACAAACTGGAAAAATCTTGGAGGGAAAGACCAAGCTATAAGACCTTTTCAGCGGGATACAAACAGCGGCAGCCAGACAGCCTTTATTGCAGTTATGGGCAAAGACGCAGAACTGCTGACACCTGAAACCCATCAGGTAAGTGGTATGGACGGCTTGATTGATGTTGTCTCTGATTATCAGAATCATAGCAATGCCATAGGCTATTCATTCAGATTTTATGTCGAAAATATGAAAACCGATATCAACATAAAAATCCTGAAACTTAACGGAATTGAAGCGACTAAAGAAAATATAAGAAACAAATCCTATCCGATTACTGACAACTTTTATGCAATAACCGTAAAAGGACGGGAATCTGAAAATACAAAGAGATTTATTGAATGGATATTATCAGAACAAGGACAGGAACTAATTGAAAAAGTCGGGTATGTGTCTTTAGAGTCCAATAATCAGTAATTAATTGCTTTTGGAATCTCTCATTGTATCTGTCTCATGCTGTCCATTCTAATGGCATTCGCTGTTGATTAAAAGTAAAAAAGATCTTCAAACTTTTTGTCGAGAGCAACACAGAGAATTAGGGCTAGTTTTGCGGTGGGACAGAACTGACCCGTTTCGATGGAGCTGATTGTATTACGTGAAACTCCTACGAGTTCAGCGAGCGAGTTTTGCGAAAGATTTTTTTCGTTACGGATTTCTTTCAGGTGATTTTTTAAGATGAGCGTATCGTTCATACAGTTGCTCCTGTAATAACCTCGAGTCGGCCGGTGAGCTGGAAGATAAACACAACTGTAAGAGCAATGAAAATTGCAAGATAGCCGAGTGCTACAAAAAGTTCATGCCACTTTTTCATCTTAAAAAATTTAACAAAAAAAGCGATGGAGAGCATTCC
>JAEEQG010000166.1 GCA_016285185.1 Spirochaetota bacterium | reverse complement strand
TCATCATTCGTATCGTATTTTTTGCGGGAATAGCTCAGGGGTAGAGCGCCACCTTGCCAAGGTGGATGTCGCGGGTCCGATTCCCGTTTCCCGCTCGAAGCGAAAAGCGATTCGGAGTAATCTGAATCGCTTTTTTTTCATTATAAATCAAAATCATGTTAGTATAATTTGTATGATTTATACTAACAGTCCGATTAATATATTCTTTTTATACAAGGAAATCCTAGAGTGAATTTAACAAAAGACATTAAAGAACTTGAAGATTCAGCAGTTGAACTTACAATCACAATCCCAAAAAAAGAAGTTTCCAACGGTTATCAGGAACTTTTGGCAAAATATGCAAAATCAGCACAGATTCCTGGTTTTAGAAAAGGTCACGTACCTGCATCCATACTGGAACGAAAATTTGGTGAATCAATAAAAATAGAAGCTGCTGCAGATCTGATTGAAAAAGCACTTGACGAAACATTCAAAAAAGATGATATAAAACAGCCACTTCCATATATGCAGCCACAGCTCGACAAAATGCCTGACGTTGTTATCGGTAAAGATTTGAAATTTACCGTTAAATACGACGTTATGCCTGAAGTTTCCGTAAAAGAGTTTTCTGGAATTACAGTTGCTGTACCCCAGGTTTCCGTTGGTGATGCGGAGATTCAGGAAGAACTCAAAGCAGTACAGGAACGCAATGCAATGGTCATTGACCGCAAGGATGATGATGCAGCAGAAAAAGACAATATCGCAACAATCGATTACTGCGAACTTGGCGAAGACGGTTCTGTTCTCGAAGGTTCAAAACGAGAAGATTTTGTCTTTACACTCGGTTCCGGACAGAATATTTATGAACTTGATGACGATATAATCGGCATGAAAAAAGGCGAGACAAAAGACGTAACCAAAAAATACAAAAAAACACATCCAAATTCAGAACTCGCCGGAACAACAAAAAAAATCCGTGTTACACTCAAAGCGCTTAAAGTCCGTAACCTTCCGGAACTTGACGATGAACTCGCACAGGACGTAAACGAAAAGTTCAAGACATTGGATGACTTAAAGGCAGACATTAAACGCAATCTTGAGTCAGCCCTTGAAAACAAACTTAAAGAAATCAAATCAAACTCTCTGGTTGAGCAGCTTGTAGAAAAAAATCCTATCACACTGCCAAAAACAATGGTTCAAGTTGAACTTGAGTCACGTTGGAGAATGATGGCACAACAATTCCAGACTACACCGGAACAGCTCGAAAAACTGTTCGGTTCTTCAGGAAAAACAAAAGCAGATATTATCAAAGAATGGGAACCGGATGCAGTAAAAGCTCTTAAAGCAAGACTGATTGTAGACAACCTTCTTAAAGAAAACAATGTAACAATTACACCTGAAGAAGTTGAAGCCGAATACAAATCCATGGCAGAAAAAGCCGGTATCACAGTCGAAGAAGTTAAAAAACACTATGAAGATCCCCGCAGCAAAGAATATCTCATAGATGACATGAAAGAACAAAAACTGTATGCGAGCCTGTTTGAAAAAGTCAAAATTACAAAAGGCGAAAAGAAATCTTTCTCAGATTTGTTTAAAAATCAGGCATAGTTATGAACGTACAGATGAACAACTTTATACCATACGTAATTGAAAAAACCGGTAACGGTGAGCATTGGTCCGACATATTCTCAAGATTGCTCAAAGACCGCATTATCTTTATTGACGGTGAAATTAGCGATGCAACCGCTGATATTGTTGTTGCTCAGATACTTTACCTTGAATCAGAAAATCCTGAAAAAGAAATAAGTATCTACATCAACAGCCCGGGTGGTTCTGTAACTGCCGGACTTGCCATTTACGATACAATGCAGTATGTGCGCTGTCCTATCCAGACAATATGTATGGGACAGGCTGCCAGTATGGGTGCTGTTCTTCTGGCAGGCGGTTCAAAAGGAAAACGTTTTGCCCTTCCCTCTTCCAGAATTATGATTCATCAGCCTTGGGGCGGAGCTGAGGGACAGGCAGTTGATATTTCAATTCAGGCAAAAGAAATCGGACGTTTGAAAAAACTGACAATACAGTTTTTTGCAGAAAATACCGGTAATTCATACGAAAAAATTGCGAAAGACATGGAAAGAGATTTTTTTATGTCCGCCGAAGAAGCAAAAGAATATGGTATTATTGATCAGATAATGCCAAGGAGAAAAAATGGCACGAACTGATAAGAATCAGATTTGTTCCTTCTGCGGAAAGCCGGCTTCTCCCAAAAGGAAGCTGATTGCAGGCCCTGACGGAATATATATCTGCGATCAATGTGTTGCAGTTTGTCAGGCAATAATAAACGACGATCAGAATCAGATTGAACCCATCGAACTGGAAGATATCCCTACTCCAAAAGAATTCAAGGAATTTTTGGACACATACGTAATAGGACAGGATCAGGCGAAAAAAACGCTTGCAGTTGCTGTTTACAACCACTACAAAAGAATGTCCCTTCCTGCCCAGAAAAAAGACGACGTTGTTATTGAAAAATCAAACATACTTCTTATCGGTCCAACAGGTTCCGGCAAAACACTTTTAGCAAAAACACTGGCAGAACGCCTTCAGGTTCCATTTGCGATTGCTGATGCGACAACCTTGACAGAAGCCGGTTATGTAGGTGAAGACGTAGAAAATGTTCTTCTCAAGCTTATAAACGCGGCTGATGGAAACATCGCTGCTGCAGAACGCGGAATCATTTTTATTGACGAAATTGACAAAATATCACGCAAGTCTGAAAATACTTCCATAACAAGAGATGTTTCAGGCGAAGGTGTTCAGCAGGCACTTCTTAAAATCATAGAAGGTACAGTAGCAAGCGTACCTCCGCAAGGCGGAAGAAAACATCCTAATCAGGAAATGCTCGAAATTGACACATCAAACATACTTTTCATATGTGGCGGAGCTTTTGTAGATTTGGACAAGATTATCGAAACACGTATTTCTGAGCATACGATGGGATTCGGCGCAAACATCAACAAGCGTACTGACGAAGACCGTATGAAGCTTTTGAGTCAGGTTATCCCGGACGATCTTGTAAAATTCGGACTCATTCCGGAACTGATTGGTCGTATGCCGATTACAGTAGGCTTGAACGAACTTACACGTGATGATTTAAAGAGAATTCTTACAGAACCCAAAAACGCCATTATTAAGCAGTTTGAAGCCTCTTTCTCCATTGATGATGTAAAACTCGAATTCACAGAAGACGCAATAACAGCAATCGCTGACATGGCAATAACCCAGAAAACCGGAGCCAGAGGTCTGAGGTCAATTGTTGAAAAGCTGCTTCTCGATTCAATGTTTGATGCACCTTCAATTAAAGGCAGCAAACAGATTATTATCACTGACGATATTGTAAATCAAAAGGCAAAACCCGAGATAATCAAAGCTGCATCACAAAAGACTGCCTGATCAGCCAAGAACCTTCTTTACAACAGCTGAGAGTTTTTCAGACGTAAACGGTTTTACAATCCAACCGGTTGCTCCGGCCAACTTGCCTTCCTGCATCTTTGTACTCTGACTTTCGGTAGTAAGTGCAATAATCGGAACAAACTTATACTCGTTCATCTCGCGCAATGCTTTGATAAAATCTATACCGCCCATGTTAGGCATGTTTATATCTGTAATAACCAAATTGCAAATAGCAACAGCCGCCTTTGCAAGACCATCCCTGCCGTCTTCAGCTTCGACAACCTCATAACCCTGTTCTGATAAAACAAATGAAACGCTTTTCCTAATTGATATGGAATCATCAACAATCAAAATACGCTTAGCCATAAAACGCCCCCTTTATCTCATATATCAGTATATCATATATTTTCAAAAAGCGGTTTATTATTTTATTTTTTTTAACAACGTTCCTGCAATTTCGTTCAATGGAACAACTTCGTCCACACCGCCAAGTTTTATTGCCTCATTCGGCATACCAAACACAACACAGCTTTTCTCATCCTGTGCAATTGTATATGCGCCGTTCTGATGCATCTCCAGCATTCCTGTAGCACCGTCATCACCCATTCCGGTCATAATAATGCCTATCGCATTTTTACCCGCATATCTGGCAGCAGACCGGAAAAGCACATCAACAGACGGTCTGTGACGCGAAACAAGGGGCCCATCCTTAACTTCCACATAATAGCGCGAACCGCTGCGCTTGAGCAGCGTATGTTTGTTACCCGGTGCAATCAAAACATGACCTGGTAGAACGGAATCATTGTCCTGCGCTTCTGAAACCCTTACTTTGCACAAAAAATCCAATCGTTCCGCAAAAGATTTGGTAAACTTTTCAGGCATATGCTGAACAATAACAATACCAGGGGCATTCGGCGGCAGCATTTCCAAAAACACACGAAGAGCCTCTGTTCCGCCGGTACTTGCACCAACGACACAAACCTTTTCACTTGTCTCTAGTATAAGGTTTTTGTCCGGTTTCTCAATCACAACATCAGCCGAAAGCTTAGGAAGTACATTAATCGTTTTTTGACCGGAAAATATCGGATTTTGACCGGCGGCATAAGCCGCACGTACAGCATCGCATATACGGATTTTTGATTCTTCCAAAAATTGCCGTGTTCCCATCTTGGGTTTGAGAATGATTTCCGCAGCCCCGTATTCCATGGCGCTTACGGCATTTGTGCTGTCAGAGTCCACCATACTGGAACAGATTACAACAGGAATGTTACATGAACTTTTGAGTTGCTTTAAAAACGTAAGCCCGTCCATGCGCGGCATTTCCAAATCCAAAGTAATAACATCAGGTGAAATCGTTTCAAGTTTTCGGAGTGCAATCAGAGGATCAGGAGCAGTAGCAACAACCTTTATATCCTTTTCGGCGGACAAAATGCTCGAAAGGGTCTCCCTTACAACTGCCGAATCATCAATAACCATTACTTTTATCATATTTTATTTTTTCCTTAAATCCGCCTGTAAACCGCCGGAGCACAACTTTTCAAAGGCAAATCCATGGAAAGAATTGTTTCTGAATGCCCTAAAAAAAGATAACCGTCAGGCGCAAGATAGCGCAAAAATTTGCGGATTACATTTTCCTGCGTTTCTTTGTTGAAATATATAAGCACATTCCGGCAAAAAATAATATCATAAATTTCGCTCATTGAAAAATCATCATCCATAAAATTAAGCCGCTTGTACGCGACATGACTGCGAACATTTTCTTTAACAATCACAAGCCTTTTTTCGGTGTTCTTTTTGAAATACTTTTTTTTGAGGCTTAAATCCAAACTTTCCACAGTCTCCATAGGATATACAGCGTGATACGCTTTATCCAGAACCTTTGTAGAAATATCCGTTCCGGTTATTTTGTAATTTGAGATTTTGCCGGGATTCTTAGAACAGAATTCTTCCATAACCATAGAAATAGTGTACGGTTCTTCACCGCTTGAACAACCTGCCGACCATATTTTAATATTTTTTTTCTGCTTTAAGACAAAATCCGGCAGTACAACCTGTTCCATAAACCTGAAATGGTCAGTTTCCCTGAAAAAATCGGTCTTGTTGGTTGTTATGGCATTTATCATAAGAACAAGTTCTTCTTCAGCATTAGAACTGTTAAGAACATAGTCAATATACTGTTTATAATCAGTAAAATTCAGATTTTTCAGGCGATGAAAAAGTCTTGATTGAATCATAACTTTTTTTGAGGGAGATATCTTAATTCCGATAGTTTTTTCAATAAAGTCAGAAAGAACCTTAAAATCTTTGTCAGAAATTCCCTGAACAACCTGAGGATCTGTATTAGGCATAAGCGATTCTATCCTGCATCCGCATGCGGCACATCATAATGCGGCACAGGCAGAATGTTATCTGACTCCCGAAGAACATCCGAAAGCTTGAACACATCAATAATAAGAGCAACAGAACCATCGCCCAGAATTGTCGCGCCGGAAATACCCGTAACATTCTTGTAGAGCTTACCAAGAGGCTTTATTACTGTCTGATAATTACCGATAACCTTATCTACAACCAAACCTATTCTCGAATCCTGATCGTTTACTATGACAACCTGCTCGTTTGCAGGAATCTCTGTGTCTATTTCAAAGAAATTACGCAAATCGATGTAAGGCACAACCTCATTGCGGATATTTATTGAACCGGAAATTTTACCAAAAATTTTCCGTTCAAAGCCCAAACATTCCACAACATTAGCAAGCGGTATAATAAAATACGAATCCGCAATCTGTACGAGGATGCCTTCGATAATCGCCAGTGTAAGAGGAAGCTTAAGAATAAATTTGGTACCCTTGCCTTCTTCGGTTACTGTTGTTACAGTACCACCCAGCGCCATAATATCTTTCTTTACAACATCCATACCGACTCCGCGGCCCGAGACGGAAGTTACCTGACTTGCAGTTGAGAACCCCGGCATAAAAATCAAATCATAAATCTCGGCATCCGTCAGCTCGTCTTCCGGAGCTATCAGCCGCTTTTCTATGGCTTTTTGCTTTATAACCCTCTTGTTGAGTCCCGCACCGTCGTCTTCTATCGTAATAAGAACAAAAGCACCTGCATGCTGAGCTTTGAGCAAAACCTTTCCGACCGGATTTTTTCCGCGCTTTTTCCGTTCATCGGGCATTTCTATACCGTGATCCACCGAATTGCGGATAAGATGAACAAGCGGGTCATTCAGTTTTTCTATAACAGTTTTGTCCAGTTCCGTTTCTGCACCTTCCGTAACAAGTTCAATATCCTTGTTCAAATTACCGGAAAGGTCGCGGACCAAGCGTCTGAAACGTGAAAAAATCGTACCTATCGGCAGCATACGCATATCCATGGCAGTATCGCGCAATTCTATAATCAGCCGCTCACCCTGCTCGCCCAAAGTAGAAAGCACATTGTTCTGAATGAACTGCGAAAGCTGCCCCAAACGTGCATTGAACGTAACAAGTTCACCTACAAGATCAATCAGTTTATCAAGCTTTTCGGAATTAACCTTTATCGTCTGGGTGACATTTTCCTGCTGCTTCTTTTCCTGCTGAACCTTAACATGTTCCTGCTCCGAAAGAGCGGCTTCCAAAGCTTCCTTTGAGATAACCTTTGCATCAGTAAGAACCTGTCCGATAGTCTTTTGAGTACCGAGAGCAGCTGCAATGGCTTCTTCAGTGGTCTCATTCTTTTCAACAAGGATTTCGCCAAGTTTTTTAGGATTGTTCTCAATAAGCTCGTCTGTCAGAGAAATACAATTGTAATCAACCTTGCTGTCACTATCAATGAATATGAATACGTCTTTCAGCTCATCAATCGTAGCCTTTGTCGTGATGATAATCTGCCATGACAAATAACAGGTATGGGGATCCATCTTGTTCAAAGGAGGAATCTTTGAAAAGAACGGCGTTATTGAACATGTTCCCAAGGAACGCAATTCTTCCAAAAGACCGAGAGGACGGGTACCATTCTTGAAAATATCAGGAGAAGGTTCAAAACGAATACGCCATATAGCTTCTACAAGGTCTTTGTTCTCCTCGACAGTTTCTTCCTTTTCCTTCTCCTCGGGTGCAGCCGCACCGGAATCCGAAGAAACCAGCTTTTTAAAGGAGTTTATCAGTTCCTCTGCATCCGAAGATAATTCCGTCTTATTCTCGTTATCAAGCATTTGCCTGATCTGGTCACGTGCTTTTAATGTAAGGGTTATAAGCTTGGATGTAACACGCAGTTTTTGATTGCGAACATCATCAAATACGGTTTCTATCTCATGCGTAAAATGAGAGATTGCGTCAAAACCGAACATTCCCGAAGAACCCTTGATAGTATGCATACTTCGGAATACTGCTGAAATAGTATCTGCATCTGAAGGATTATTTTCAAGTTCAAGAAGCAGGTCTTCCAGCTTATCAAGCAAATCGTTGGCTTCGTCCAGAAAAATCTCGGTCATTTTGTCTGTCATGTAGCTACCCTTATTTTTCGTGTAAACTGCTGTAAGACAGCTTCGTCAGTCAATTCCATGCTGTCAATCAATCCCGAAAGAAACATCTTTCTGCGTACAGGTTGTACAACGGAACCTTTAAACTCAATATTCTTCTTTTCTTTTTTGGCCTGAATACAGGTTGCAAATAATATCTGGATTATGGCCGCATCAAAATCTTCCAACCCGGACATATCAATGTTAATGGTATTATATTCCTGAAGCAAAAGCAGAAACTTTGACTTTAAATCAGCAGCATCACTGATAGATAAATCACCAGTAAGTTTTATTGTTGTTGTGTCAGATTCCATACAACTGCCTCCAGACTAACCATCTTATATAGTTTATATGTCAATCGTCAGTTTTTGCAAGTTTTTTTTTAATCCCACGATAAAGTACCGTCAGATGTTACTGGAATTTTGTCACCCAGGTACTGAGGTTTGTTCTTTAGGACAACATCAAAGAATGCCTTTACGTTCGCAAATATTTCTCTGGAATACCAGCTGTATTTTGAAGCATTGGAATAAGCATCTTCGCTCAAAGCTAGAACAACCGCGTCCATGCCAAGATTGTGCGCAATAAAAGCAGCCCGTGGCGCATGAAACTTTTGTGTTATTATTATTAAAGAATCAACACAGAATATATCCCGTGCCCTGTATATGCTGTCATACGTATCAAAACCGGCATGATCCAAAAAAAGCTTTTGAGGCTCTATTTCTGTACAGTTTCTGAGCACATATTCTTTCATGCTGTTAACTTCGTCATATTCCGTCCTGCCATGGTCACCCGAAAGCAAAAGCGTATTGACCATACCGTTTTCACACAGAACAATGCCCGCATCAACACGGTCTTTTAGAATGGGAGAGAGCCTGCTTCCGTATGTTTTTGCACCAAGAACAAGTGCGGTCTGCTTTTTAGAAAGTGTTTGCGGTTCAAAGGTTATATATTTTTTCGCTGTAACATTTATAAAAATGTTGATAAAAACCATAAACAACAAAAAAACAGCACCGGCAATCAGTCCGATTATGCAAAGCTTTTTAATGATAGAGGCAGTCTTTTTGGAATAAAAATCGGAGTCTTCCGAAATTTTAAACGGATTTTCAAACCGCTGTAAAATGCAATATAAAAAATAACCCGCCCCGTAACCAACCGCATTGAGAATAAAATCATCAATATCGAATGCACCTCGTCTTAAAACAAGTTGCAGGGATTCCATCAAAAATATAAACAAAAAAGTCAGCAGTACCGGATAAAGCTTTTTATTTGGAAAAAATACCGGCAGACACAAACCGAAAGGGATAAACACTATGATATTTCCAAGCAGGTTTAGTACACGACTTGAATTGCTTACACGGCTGGAAGCAAGAAATCTCCTCATTGTGGCGAAAGGAATAAAATTAAAGTGATAAGTTGGAAGTACTACCCTGTTAAAACCGAACAGCATCCAGTAAAACAACAGAGCTGAATATACAGATAGAGCAATGATGAGAAAATGATAGAACCTTTTTTTCATTGGTTATCTTTCGCCAAATAATATAATCAGTTTGAGAAAAAACTATTCTGCGTGATATTCAATAAGAGTTTTGACAGGCAGTGGATCAAGCACCTTGTTGTAATTAAGGAAAGGAAGTCCTACTACACCAAAAAAGCCGCAGACTTCCGCCCCGCCCTGTTCAAGCACATTCTGGGCAGCCTGCAAAGTTCCGCCTGTAGCAATCAAATCGTCAACAATAAGAACTTTTTCACCCTGTTTTACGTCGTCCTTGTGTACTTCTATCTCGGCAAAGCCGTATTCCAGCGAGTATTTGCATGAATATGTAGAACCGGGAAGCTTTCCCTTTTTGCGGACAAGAATCAGCGGAATTCCCAGGCGCTCGGCAAAAGGAGCTGCAAAAACAAAACCGCGTGACTCAACAGCCGCAACTGCATCTATCTTTTCATTCTTATAAAGCTTAACCATTGAATCTATACAATACTTAAAAGCTTTTGGATTTACCAATATACCTGTAATATCATAAAAAAGAATTCCAGGTTTTGGAAAATCCGGAATCTTTCTAATTACATCATCGAGTGAAATTGTGTTGCTCATATAATTATTCTATTACTTAAAGGAATGTATGTCAATTTTAAAACTCCAAATACAACAAACATTGCATATTTTTGTTTTTTTATGTATTCTTTCCTAACTTCTAAAGACAGTTCGCAGTCCTTCCTGTCTATAAACAAAACCAGGTCAATTCTTTTTTTTTGAGGTCATTTTACATGAATGAACTTTTATTAATCATCACTCTCCTCGTATCTTTCGGAGGAACTTTGCTTTTTCTCAAAGTATTCGGAAAAGGCGGACTTTTTGCATGGATCGGCATTGCAACGGTATTTGCAAACATCGAAGTAACAATCGTTGTACACGCATTCGGAATGGACCAGACACTGGGTAACACGCTGTTTGCAGCCACATTCCTTTCAACCGACATATTAAGCGAAGTCTACGGCAAAAAAGAAGCCTCCAAAGGTGTTCTTGCCGGTATTTTTACAAGCCTTACGTTCATTCTCCTCTCGTTCCTCTGGGTACATTACACCCCTGCCGAAAGCGATTGGGCAAGTGATTTTATAAGAGGCCTGTTTACAAACACGCCCCGCATGCTGCTCTCCAGCCTGATTGCCTATGTTGTTTCGGAAAACATCGATGTTTCACTTTATCACGCCTGGTGGAATCTTACAGAAAAGAAAACAGGCAGCCGCACAAAGATGCTGTGGTTCCGCAACAATTTTTCTACATTGATTTCGCAGTTCGTAAACATCGTGATTTTCAACTTTGGTGCGTTTATGGGAATATACGAATTTAAGGAACTTGTCGCAATAACGGGCGCCTGTTATGTAATTTACATCGTAACTAGCCTTTTGGACACACCGTTTGTCTACATCGCCCGAAAAATCGCCACGACCCTTCCTGAAAAGAACTAGCCGCCTGCCGCCGAAGCCGCGCTTACATATTTTTGCAGTTTGTTCCACTAATCAGTCGATATCGGAACAAAGCAGCTCATGTATCTCCGCTTCGGCACTGACAAACGCCTCGATTATCCGCGGATCAAAATGGGTTCCGCTTTCTTTTTTGATGATATTCATGGCATCCTCAAACGAGAATACCTGTTTATAGCTGCGTTCGGACATAAGAGCGTCAAACATGTCCGCAATCGCCATAATACGGGCTGAAAGAGGAATTTGTTCGCCGGACAGCCCTTGCGGATAACCAGTACCGTCCCATTTTTCGTGATGGCAGTACGCAAGATTACGAGCCTCGTTCAGATAGCCGGAATTTTCCTCCGATACCATATCGATTGCACTGTTTATGATATCTCTGCCTGCAGTAGTATGTTTTTTTATTTCCTCATACTCCTCGTCGGTCAGCTTGCCGGGCTTGTTCAGTATAGAATCCGGAACATGAATCTTTCCGATATCATGCAGAGGCGCGGAATGTATGACATCTTTGATAAAGGAGTCTGTCAGCTGATCTGTGTAGACGCCGTGTTTTTTCATCTGCTCTATGATGATACGCGCATATTCGGCGGTTTTACGCAAATGACTGCCCGTACGCTTGTCACGACTCTCGACCAGTTCCGCCATTACGAGAATAATCCCGCTCTGCATACGGGAGATAGACTTGTTCTGCCTTTTATACTGGTCTGCCTGTTCCCTCAGGATAACCAGATACATAAAGACAGAACCAGCAACCATGGAAAAGATAATATACTGAATACCGTAGAACATGTTTTGAATAACAATTGCAATTAGCGGCATTATTATATAAACCCAGAATGCAATTTTAACACGCAGGGTAATGTTCTTACCGTTCCAAACAAGCAGTATCATATTGGTAATCAGTATCAAAAGCGGAATTATATTGGAAATAAAATATCCGGAGCTGCGGTGATAAACATTGTTTTGGTCATAATGATAAAACAATCCGCATGGTCCCCCGACCAACACCAGAATAATTTGAGCAGCAAGGAGGGCTTTCATCAGATTTTTAAGCCATTTTTCGGTTATATCGGTCCTGGTGACAGACATCAAAAGCTGATTCATCGTATACGGAGTGATACTGACAGTTATTATTTCAATTATGGGTATAATCTCAAGCGCATATCTTATGCCTGTCCCCGGCATATCATCCAAAACCTGACGGAGCATATGCGTAAATATGTACAAAAAAAGCAGCGAGAAAATTATCAAAAAAGAATGACGAAACTTTTTATCCCCGAGATTGAGCGAAGCTTTGATATGCAAAAAGCACATACACGAAATACTCATGCCTGCCGCAATCATGACAATGTTGATTAGATCAACAAGTGAAATATGGAATATCATTACAGCGGATCCTTAAACTTTTTTTATTCATCTATTATTGTAAAAGAGTACGTTAAAATTATCAATAACTTATTTCTTTGGAGTTATTCCAAGAATCACAAGCATATAAGCAGTGACCATCGTCAAAGGATTCATTGCGACCTTTCGGATAAGAACGTGTAATATATCACCATTATCCATCTGTTCATCAAGAAAAATCGTCTGCCCTTCTCTCTCTAACTGCAAAAGCCCGTTTATCAATGCATTTAAAAGGTCATCCTGTATATCTGATACAGCAACGGTCTGTCTTATTTTGAGAAATTCAGGATATTTCCCGACGAACCGCTTATAAGCCTGATTAGACTTCATAACCGTAAGATTTTTTCCGTCATATTCCGAAACACACATAGGAGGTATATTAAAATACTGACTGGCAGCTTCTTCTTTTCCGCTTGAAATAGCACTCAAATCATAAAGATTTACCGAACTAACGGAACTGTTATATTCGATTTCTGCTGGATTTTCAAAACCAATCTGAATACCACGCTCATACCGTTCAAGTATCTGCGCGTAGGGAATCGGCTTACAGAAATAATATCCCTGGAGTTTGGTACAGCCAATCTCAGTCAAAAACTCAACCTGTTCCGCAGTTTCAACACCCTCACATACAGTTTCTGTGTTCAGGTTTGCAGCCATCCGCATAAGCTCGGTCAGAATGATTCTTGACTCCGGCTTACTGTCAAACTGCTTCATAAAGCGCATATCAAATTTTATAAGGTCAAAATGAAGTTCCTGCAAAAGGTTCAATGATGAATAGCCGCTTCCAAAATCATCCATCCAGACACTAAAGCCCAGCTTTTGGAAACGTTCTATTTGCTCTTTCATAAAGTCAAAATCAGAACCGATTACACTTTCCGTAATTTCTATGGTAATCAGCTCTCTTGCAATCTCTGCTGAATCAACACGGTTACATATTTCTTCGATGATATTGCACATCTCAAAATCTATTCTTGAAAGATTTACCGAAATAGGAGCAAGATAGAGTCCCGACTGCTGCTGCTTTTTTAGCTTTTCGATAATGATGTCTACCATCCTAAGGTCAACCTTGTAAATCAGACGGCTTTCCTCAAGAATCGGAATAAAATCAGCCGGAGACAGCATGCCTCTTTCGGGGTCAATCCATCTTACCAGAGCTTCTTCATCGCAGACTTTTCTGTTTGTCGTTCTGACAATAGGCTGGTAGAACGCAGTAATCCAGTTTTCTTCAATTGCACGATCGATGTTGTTGATGACATACTGCTTTTTTATTTCCCGCTCCAGCATATTATTGTCAAAATATGTAAAATAAGAATGGTTTTCATCTTTGTTTATCTCACAGGCATACTTTGCCCTGTCACAAGCCAGCGAAGTTTCTACCAGCCCCATGGAATCAGGATAAATACCCGCCCTGACATAAAGCGAATTTCCGTTATTCGCTTTTTTTATTTCCTTGAATATGGCTTTAAGCTTTTCTTCAAGACCTTCTTTTTCTGCAAAAACCGCAAACTGATCCTGCCCGAACCGGCTGCAGTTTTCAAGCCCAAAATAAGCTTCAAGAGTTCTTGCCATACTTTTTATCAGGGCATCCCCCTCTGCAAAACCGTATTTGTTGTTGTAATTTGACAAGCCGCTAAAGTTCAAAAACACCAACGCACTTTTTATGCCTTTTTCGTGTCTTGTTCTGCGTCTCTGTTCCGCAACCCTGAAAAAGCTGTTCATATCCAAAAGCCCTGTAAGGTAATCCAAATCCGTTTTTTCAATTGAAGTACCTTCTGCAGCCTTTTTAGCCGCATTTTCAAACTTCATGCGGCTGTGTCTACCCAAAATTGATTTGTCGGGATTTTTTTCATAGAAAAGCTTTTTGTCCTTGTACATCCTTTCATCTGCAAGACGCAGCGCCATTCGGATATTGCGACAGTCCGTTTCTATGCAGCCACCAAGCGCAAATGAAAGATTTTCGTATTCTGTACTGGCAGTCTTTATTTTTTTCATCCGGGAATTCAGTTCTTTTTCACTGATATCCAGTGTAATGATTGCAAACTCATCTCCACCGGCGCGGAATATTTCTTCTTCATCAAAAGCAAGCTTAAGTACGGCTGCCGCATTCTTAAGAAGAGTATCACCGGCATTATGTCCGTTTGAATCATTTACTTCCTTAAGACCGTTCAAATCTGCAAAAAGAACCGCCACGGATGATTTGCACTGCTTTTCGCCACGGCTTAAGCTTTCAACGTAGTTGTTCATTTCGTTACGGTTCATGACACCGGTCAGCAAATCTTTTGAACCCATGACTCTAAGGCGGTCCAAAAGCATATAGTTACCAAGTTCCGAACCAAGAATAAATGTTGTTACTTCCAGAGTTTCCTTTATTGTGGTACTTCGTGAACCGTCAAAATTAAGAACCCACATATAACCCAAAAGCTGGTTTCTGGATTTTAACGGGAAAAGAACCACATTATACGCGTCGGCTCCGGTCAAGGATTTGTACCATACCGGATTACGTTCTTTTACAAACAGCATATCCTGTTCATCTTTTGCAATAAGGCAGTTGCTCCCGGAGATGGTAGACTTCCACGAATCTACTATATCATAAAAATCATCAGTCAGATAATGCTCCATCGGCAAAAGCTCTGACCCTTGAGAAAAAGCCTCGCAAAGAACCGAGCATTTTCTGGTCATTTCATCTATAAGAAGAATACAACAGTGTTCTGCATCACAAAGTTCGCGTATATCACCGACAACTTCTTTCATGGTGGCTTTGAAGTTATTTGTACCGCGAAGCCTGATACAGGTCTCCAGAACAGAAGATGCTATCCCTTCGGAAATTCCGGACATTTGTTTTGAACTTGCCTGAACTTCAAACTCCATGATGTAAATACAGTAGGCAAGATTTTCGTCATCCGATTCCAAGGGCAAAAAGAACATATTCAGCCATACAGGCATTCTGTCCGGATTTGTATAAGAATGAAGGCATTTTTTATCTATCGCAGCCTGAGAGCAGTAGCTTTCAAAATTCAAATCTCTTGTTAGATAATTGGTATATTCAGCATTGGGCGTAAACTTGTCGGTCAGCATCTTTGCCATAGGAGCAGGATGTTCAATTGAATCGATATAAGCTTTGTTGCCTGTAACAATGCGGAATTTGCGCTGGCTTCCTTCAACATTTTTTTCGACTGACACAATACATGCCATTGATGTAAAGCCATCAACTACTGCCTGATAATCCATATTCTCTCCATCTTTGGAAATACTACCATTACTAATTATAAATGAGTATTTCCAAAAAGGAAACAAGATTTTAACTATCTGTATTTGAGACACATGAGAGCAGTAGTTTAATGAAGCGTTTTTTCCTGCCGGTTATGGCACATTCCCACACGATGCAGACACGCCAGCCTTCGTCAATCAGGCGCGAATACGTTTTTTCGTCGCGCTCCCTGTTCTTTATGCTTCCTCCTGGTATTTATTCGTGTTTTATTCCAAAATAATCCAAAGTTGCTTTCATTGCATCCTGGCCGGTAAGACAGGTGTCTCGCAAATAACCGCGTTCATCATTCCAATTTTTAATGCCTCGGTAATAGTACATCTTAAGTTCTTCTGTGATTATGAATGGAACAATATTATGCTTAAGACATTCCTTGAACATAATTAAGCGGCCAACGCGGCCATTTCCATCCTGGAAGGGGTGAATAGATTCAAAGCGTACATGGAAATCAAGAATATCATCAAAAGTGATTTTTGATTTTGAATTGTATTCTTTAAGGAGGGCTTTAATTGCGCCGGCAACTTCTGCAGGTTTTGTAGTTTCACTCCCCCCTACTTCATTTTCGAGTTGCTTATAATCTCCCACTCTGAACCAGGATTTTTGGCTGTCTGTTGTTCCGGACTTCAAAATAAAATGAAGCTGTTTGATGAAGCTTTCCGTAAGCTTTGTATGAGCCCCTTCAATAATCAGATCAATGCAGCGAAAGTGATTTACAGTTTCAACAATATCATCAACCTTTACAGCCTTATCCGTAACACCAAGGGTTTTTGTTTCAAAGATATAGCGGGTCTGATCGTGAGTAATCTTTGAGCCTTCAATATGATTAGAATTATAAGTAAGATCAATTTGAATTTTATGATAGATGCCACCTTTAAGGGCGGCATCTTTTTCGCGTTTGAGAAATGTTAAAAGAGTTTCTTCTACAGTAGAATGACGAGGTTTACGTTCAGGTTTGTGTGCAGTAGCAGGAATCTTCCATGTTTTGCCTTCCAGAAGTGCCCCCTCTACCCTGCCTTGTGCGCAGTAATTTCGGGCACTGCGTTCGCTAATTTGCCAGTTTTGAGCAGCTTCTTCTACAGAAATATATTTCACCTTACTCATAGGAAATATTATATCATGTTATCGGCAAAATATAAAGAAGCAATCTGTTCAAAGACAAAGGTTTTATTTTGCCGATAGAGCTGAATTATTTATCAATTCTTCCCATTGATTTTTTCCCCCATATCTTCATAATAGTGCGATATGAAACTTAAAGGCTTTTACTCTTCTTTGTTTACGATTGCAATTCCAATTTCTCTCCAGGCTCTATTGCAGAACTTTGTTAACATGCTC